>NZ_CADCSU010000120.1 GCF_902804475.1 Flavobacterium bizetiae | reverse complement strand
ATAGTGAATAGCATTATCCAGAAGATGACTGCCATACTGTTGAAGAATCGAAAAACTTCACAGAAAACAAAATTGGAATAAAATTTATTAAGAATTTAAACAATAGAGTTATTTTATTTCTAAAATTCATTAAATCAACATTCACATAACTATAAAAGAAATAGAAATTACAGTATAAAACATACTTTGAAAATCAAACTCTTCACTTAATGGCTTTTTGGAGTCTTTTCATCGAAGAATCTTTTTGTTCTTTGATCTGATTAATCACAATTTGAGCAATTTCGGTAGCGCCTTTTAAAGAAAGATGTGTATCATCTGCTTTATCTTTATCATAATAAGCATTTTCACCCGCTTTAAAATGCAAGTGCAATTGTTTTGATTCTTCAGGTCCATAGGATTGTTCCAATAATTCTGTGTAATATTCAAGATCAATAAAAAAGACTTTATATTCCTGTGCCACCAATCTTGTTTCTAAAGGATAATCGCCATGAGTAGGTACCAATACTCCTTTTTCATTAAAATTACGTCTTGCTATAGAAGTTAATAATATAGGAATTGCGCCTTTTTCACGGCTTTCTTTTACAAACCTGATTAGGTTATAGCGATAACTCGTATGCGGATTTGTATATCGGGTCGAATCTTCTATTTTTTCATCATTATGGCCAAATTCAATAAAAACATAATCACCTTTTTTAAGTTTTTTATAAATAGAATCCCAACGTTTTTCGTTAATAAAACTTTTGGTGCTTCGCCCATTTACAGCCTTATTTACCACCACAATATCATCCTTAAAAAACGGTTGCAAAACTTGCGCCCAACCATGTTCCGGATTTTTATCGGGATCTTTTTTATTTGCCATTGTTGAGTCTCCAATGGTGTATAGCGTAGTTTTTTGCGCAAAACTTACTGTAGAAATTAATAATGCTAATAATAGGTATTTTTTCATTTTGATATGTTTGTTTATTTAAACGCAAAGTGTACAAAGCTGGAAACAAAAGAAAAACCTAGCGTTCTTTGCGTAAACCTTTGCGAACTTTGCGGTTAAAGAAAATTAATGTTTAGAAACTGCCGAAGGCACTCCTGCTCTATTTCCTATAAAAACATCGGTCATTAAAACATTCTCCGCATTTTCATTCGAAAGGGCATTTTTTGCTTCTTTGATTTCTATGTTATTAAAAGAAATATTCTGGATCTTTTTCTGCTGAAATCCCTGAATTACAATTCCTGATTCTGATGCTTTATTGCAAGTAATGTTCGAAAAATGAATATTTGAAATCTCAGATTGGTATCCTTTTCCTTCTCCATGATAATTTGCTGTCATGTACAAACAATCTTCTACCTCATCGAGCTGAATATTCCTGACAAAAACATTCTTTATAAAACCGCCTCTGTCTGCATTGGTTTTCAAATAAATTCCTCTTTTTAAGAAGCCAACAGTTTTACAATTCTCTACAAAAACATTTTGAACTCCCGCCGACATTTCGCTTCCTATTACAACGCCATGAAGTCCTTTGAAATTACAATTCCTAATCACAATATTTTCACTTGGTGTGGCCGAATTTGCTCTTCCTTCATGATCTCGTCCTGCTTTAATGGCTACATTATCATCGCCATTATCAAAGGTCACATTCTCTATTAGAACATCTTTGACATATTCTGGATCAATACCATCGTTATTGTAATTTAATGATTTATAACTCACTCCACGAACCGTAATGCTCTCTGATTTTAGTAAATGCAAACACCAAAAAGGAGAATTTTCTATCCTGATATTTTCTATGAGAATGTTTTTACAATTAAAAAACTGAATCATTTGAGGACGCAAAAAATAGCCTTTTCCCAATTTCCTGTCTTTAATAGGGGTGTTATTATGATTCATATCACGGCTTAAATTCTTTCCTTCTGTTTCTTTGGCTTTAAAACTTTTCCAGATCTTTCCTCCTTCTCCATCAATTGTTCCTTCGCCCGTTATAGCAACATTCGAACATTGGTAAGCATAAATTAACGGACTGTAATTATACAGCATTGTTCCTTCCCAACTGGTTAAAACCATGGGCAAATAGTCTTCAGGTTTATCACTGAATTTTATTTTTGCTCTCTTTTCTATTTTAAGGTTTACGTTACTTACAAAATGAATTGGTCCATTAATCTTATAAGTTCCTTTTGGTACTATAATAGTTCCTCCATTATTCTTTTTACACAATGCCATAGCTTTGTCAAATACAGCTTTGTTATTGCTCACAGCATCTCCTTTGGCTCCTAATTTCAATACATTTATTTGATAGGAAGGAATTACAGGAAGCTGAATCCTATTGACAATAGCCTCTACTTTTGCTGACGGAAATTCGTTGTTTTGAGCAAAAGAAGTGTAGGAAATCAATAAAAAAAGTAAATATTTCATAAGTGTCTTTTTTAGTTGCTAAGATTAATACTTAAATTTTAAAAGCTTAGCAGCTTAGTATCTCAGTACCTTAGGGACTTAGTTTGAATACCAATTAGAAATCGAATCTTTTAAGATATTTTCTATTGAATATTTTTCGGCTTCTTTCTTTGAAAGCTGATGTGACCAAACCACTCTTTTTGTGGGCTGAAAACCTTCGCCTTTGCAATTGTATTCTGCATAAAAAGCGTTTTTTTCGGCTTCCGGTTTCGACCAGTTGTGCCAGCCTTCTGCTCTGATATGATTTCCCATATCGCAATTGATATATACCGTTTTTGCATAAATACGCCACGGCCTTCCTAAATAAACTGCTATTGCAGCTGGTTCAGCCGTAAGCTTACAGTTTTTAAAAACAAATCCAAAAGTGGTGTCCTGAGGAGTTGAAGCGGCAGTTATATAAGAGTTTTTGATACTGTGAATTTCACAATTTTCAAATAATGCAGTGGCACTTCCAAAGATAAAATCGGTTGTACCTTCGATATAACAGTCTTTAAAATATTGTTTGGCATTTTTTCCCGACAAATACAAAGTGTCCTGATTGCCCAGAATATTACAATTTACAACCTTAGCCCGATTTGCAACAACAGACAATGCAATGGCCTGACCATTATCTCCCGATGCATTTTTAAACGTTATATTCGAAGCCGAAAAATCATCCCCTTCGACCAAAACGGTATAGGTGAAAAAAGTACTATTTCGTCCTGTGTTGATTTTCGAGAAATTATCATCAAAACTAATAATGGTATTTTCTTTACTTTCTCCAACAAGAGCTATATGAGTATTCCATTCCGGAATTCTCACTTTTTCATTGTAAATTCCGTTCTTGACAAACACCGTCACTTTTTCATACGGAAAAGAGGGACAAGCATTTATAGCATCCTGAATTTTTGTGAAATCACCTGAACCGTCTAAAGCAACCGTATAGTAATTATCTTTTTTTTTATCCGAGGTCTCTGCTGATGTAAGTTTTACTCCGTTTTTGCCTGCCCAAACCGGAAATTTTTTTAATACTTCTTTTGGTGCATCAGTATACCAGGAATAACCATTTCTACGCTCTGCGCCAATCTCATCAAGCGATTTTCTTTTAATTCCGTCACGGTCACAAAAAAAGGGTTCATTGTTATCCAACTCCATAAATCTTGCCCAGATTGGCGCCGCATTTGGAGTAACAATCATTTTTTTGTCGATAATTTTTCCCGCATCGTTTGTAATGCGTTGCTCTTCAAGATTTGTGATTTTTGTTTTTTCGAACCATGTCTGAGCACTTTTTATGGCTGTAATTATTTCTGGTGAAGGTTTTTCTACAGACATTAAAAGCAACACAATTTTAGCAGATTCATAACCACTCAGCGATGCAAGTTCAAAAGCTCTTGCGTTTGCCGGAGCAAAAGTAACTTCGTCATGTTGTGCGCACCATGCGGTTAAAACTCCGTTTTGCTTGTATTGTGTTTTTAGAATACAATTGATTCCTTTATCGAATGATTTCTTCGCTTTTTCGACAATTTCCTTGGATGGTTTTATACTGTAAAAATCACTTTCATCGCTTACATGTTTCATGATGGTTAAGATATTTACCATGGAATCGTCATTGTAAGTAATGTGTGTATAATAGCCTTTTTTCAATGGATAAAACTGAGGCCAGCCTCCGTTACTGTATTGCGCATCAAACAAATAATTCAAACCTTTTAAAAAAGATTCTTTATATCGCTCGTCCTTAACCTGAGCATACATTTTAGACATAAAAAGCATTTCCTGACAAGTTGCGCTATTGTCTGTAGTAATTTCTTTTGTTGACTTTTTAAGTGTCAATAGATCCTTTTTTTGCTGCGGAGTTAGCTCTTCCTGCATCTGGATATTTTTTGGCCAACCGCCAATGTCTCTCTGATACAACAAAACATTCTCCGCTATTTTTTTAGCCTCATCGGTACCAAACCAACTTGCATCGTTTTTACGAATAATATCCGGCCAGTTTTTATACGTATTTTGAGCATTTACAGCAAAGCAAATACTAAACAACACTAATACTATATATTTTTTTAATTGAATCATTTTAAGCTTATTTTATTTCTTTTAGCCTTTGCCACTTTGAACCTTTGCATCCTATTTTGTCACTCTAAACCAATCTACGGCAACATTTCCCGAATCGTTTGTTACTTTTTCGCTCAAGGCAAAAAGACCAACTTTGGCGCCAATCCATTTTCCTTCTTTAGCAACAAAATTGGTTCCGATTGACTGGTATTTTTTATCATCTACACTATAAAAGAAACTACAAACACCTCCTTTTTTAACCCGAACACGCAAATAAACGGTATTATTTGATAGTACAACCGGAGTGGTTTCTGTCTCTGAAACTTTTTTATCGAAAGTTCCCGTTTTCTGATTCAAATATAGCTTTCCGTTATCATTTTTTAAATTCAAATAACTATAATCCAATCCCATTATAATAAGACCTGTCGATTCGCCATTTAACCTTGTATTAAAAGTCAGTTTTGTGGTTACGGTAAACTCTTCGGCTGGAAATTTTTGAAGTAATAAATTGGGAGCATCAAAAATCTTCTGATTGTCTTTTATAGTCGGTAGACAAAATAAATTAAGATATCCTAAACTTGTCGGAAATCCCCAATTGATTTGAGAATTGGCCTGCCATTGCCATTGTAAACCTAATTTAGGTTCATTAAACTCATCTGATTCTGCCGGAGTTTTTATTGGATATTTCTTGCCTACATTTGGTTTCTTAAAAGTAGTAACCGGTTCTCCAATTCCGTTTTTATCAAAATCCTGTCCCATCACCGGCCAGTCTTTTTCCCATTTCATAGGCTGCAAATGCACGATTCTTCCGTAAGCTCCTTTATCCTGAAAATGAATGAACCAATCTTCTCCCGTTTGTGTTTGTACCCAAGCTCCCTGATGCGGACCGTTTACAGCTGTTTTTCCCTGCTCCAGAACTTTCTTCTTTTCATAAGGCCCATATACATTTTTCGATCTTAAAACAGTTTGCCAACCGGTAGAAACGCCTCCGGCAGGAGCAAAAATATAGTAATACCCATTTCGTTTATAAAATTTAGGACCTTCAATTGTACCTTCACTTTCATGTCCGTCAATTACCATCACTTCGTCATTATTGGCAATTGTACCTTCGGCATTCATGCTGCAAACTACGATCAGGCTTTTAATTTGTGCACGGCTTCCGGCAAAGGCATGAACAAGATATACTTTCCCATCCTCATCCCATAACGGACTTGGATCTATAAGTCCTGTTCCTGCTTTTACCAACAAAGGTTCAGACCATGGTCCTTCTGCTTTTTTGGCCTTAATCATATAAATTCCAAAATCAGGATCAGGATAATAAATATAAAATTCATCATTATGAAAAGTAATACTTGGCGCCCAAACACCATTGCCATGTTGTACTTTATTAAAAGTTTCAAACGGAGGTTGTTTAGGCAAAGCATAACTCAAAATTTTCCAGTTGACTAGATCTTTCGAATGCAAAATGGGTAATCCCGGAATACAATTAAAAGACGATGCTGTCATATAAAAATCATCTCCTACACGCACCACATCAGGATCAGAATAATCAGCGTGAATTATGGGATTGGTATACGTTCGGTCTCCATTATCCGGTATCCAGACTTGCGCCGTATTCTTCTGAAAAGAAAAAACGAAAAGGAAAAGGATGACGATTTTTATGTTTTTCATTTTTTTATATTATACTTATAATTAGACCTAACAGGTTTTAAAAACCTGTTAGGCCTTCTCTTTACTTTTTATGCGCTTTTATGCGATACTTCGAATTCCATCAGCAAGACAATAAACTACACATTCACAATTCATAACTCATAATTACAAACTATCTATTCAGCTCTAAAGCAGCCAAAATAAAAGGTCCCGTAGCTTTAGGATCATTGTCTTTTTTCTTTTCGTTTACATAATATTCGTATGATCCGTCACGATAAGGAGTTCCCCCTAAGCCGGCAACCTGACAAGCTTGTGTTAGTGTAATTCCGCCATCAGCATCTGTTTTTATTAGTTTTTTAGTCAATCCGTCAAAAGCTTTGTTGGCCAATTTTTTATAGCTTGCCGGTAAATATCCTTTGTTTGCTCCTTTTGCAAAAGCGTAAGCAAACATTGATGATCCCGAAGCTTCAAGATAATTTCCTTCTTTACCGCCTTTGTCTGTTACCTGATACCATAAACCTGATTTATCCTGATATTTTGCCAAAGCAGCTGATGCATTGTTCAGGTATTTCACCAATTCTTTTTGTTTTGGATGATCTTTTGGCATATAATCTAAAACATCAACCAATGCCATAACGTACCAGCCTAAAGCTCTTGACCAGAAGTTTGGTGAATTACCTGTTTCTTTATTTGCCCATGGCATTTGTTTACTTTCATCCCAGGCATGATATAATAATCCTGTTTTTGGATCTGTTGCATGCGATTGGATTACCTCAAACTGTTTTGCGATATCATCAAAGTTTTTTCCGTTTTCGAATGTAAGGGTATATTGTGCATAAAAAGGTTCTCCCATGTACAAACCATCTAACCACATTTGGTTTGGATAGATTTTTTTATGCCAAAATCCTCCACTTTGCGTACGTGGCTGTTCAGCAATTTGTTGGCGTACTAACTGCATTGCTTTTAGATATTTTTCTTCTTTTGAAGCAGCGTATATATCAAAAAGTAAACGCCCAGGTACTACCAAGTCGATATTGTATTTGTCCAGCTCATACGTCTTAATCGTTCCGTCGTTTTGTACTAACTCATCGACATAACCTCTTATGTAAGTCTTGTATCTTGCATCCGGATTTTTCTTGTATAATTCTTCTATGGAATGCAAAACCAAAGCATGAACATAATCCCATTTCGGTTTTTTAGAATCATCGATCATATACGCTTCAGGATGACGTTTCATTAAGGTTAAGGCCATTTTATCTGACCACTTTAAATTTTTAGAAATTACGATTTCTTTTTTTGCAGGTTCCTGAGAAGTCACTTTGCAACTTGTAAAAGCGATTAAACAAACTAAAACAACTGATGTAAAATAACTTTGTCTTTTAGTATTTTTCATTTTAAAATATATTTAAATTTTATTATTTTTTTAATTCTATTGCACTGAGTAAAAATGCTGCTAAAGCGGGCGAACTATTGTCTTTTGCTTTACTATTTATGTAATATTCATTTGTTGCGTCGCGAAAAGGTTTTCCTCCTAAACCTACACTCGATGATACGTTTGAAATTATTATTTCGCCATTTTTATCTTTTTTTACAAATGCTGCAAGATAAGCGTCGAAAGATTTTTGAGCCGTTTTTTTATAAGCCGAAGATAAATATCCTTTGTCTGCTCCTTTTGCTAAACTATAAATAATCATTGCCGAAGCAGAAGATTCTAAATAATTATCTTTTAGATCAGGCTTATCTGCCACTTGATACCATAAACCTGACGCGCTTTTATGTGCTACTGCGCTTTTTGCAATCTGATTCAAATAACCTGCCAGTTTTTTATAATTTGGATTTGACTTTGGATAATAATCCAATGTTTCTACCAAAGCCATCATATACCATCCTATACCTCGCCCCCAAATGGTTGGAGAAGTTCCTTTTTCAGGATTTGCCCACGCAATTTCTTTACTTTCATCCCACGCCTGATACACCAAACCTGTTTTTTGATCTACTAAATGATTTTGCACCAATTCAAATTGTCTGGCAATATCATCCAGCGCTTTTCCATTTTCATACCTCACTGTATATTGCGTATAAAAAGGTTCTGCCATAAACAAACCATCAATCCACATTTGATTGGGATAAATTTGTTTGTGCCAAAATCCTCCGCTTGCCGTTCTGGGTTGAGTTTCGATCTGATGTCTTAATTGTTCTATTACTTTTTTGTAACGATTGTCTTTGGTTTCATCCAATAAATTAAACAATAATTTACCCGGATTTGCAGAATCGATATTGTAATCTTTGATGTTATAATCGGTTATATTTCCCTCTGCATCAATCAATTCATCCGCATATTCTTTTATATAGTTAAAGTATTTTTTGTCGTTTGTTTTTTGATATAATTTTTCAAAAGCAAACAAAACCAATCCCATTTTATAATCCCATTTTGGCTTTTTAGTTCCGTCTATCTGTGAAGCTTTAGGATAAGTATTCAAAACAGTAAGTGCCGTTCTCTCTGACCATTTTAAATTGTCAGGAAGAACAGCATTTTCAGTACTTTGTGCCATTGTTTTATTACCGATAATCAATAACAAAACAATAAGATTTATTTTTAAAAAAGTCGATTTAAGCATACATTATATTTTTTGCCACTCCAGATAGCTATCGAGATAAAAGGATTAAAAAGATTTGTTTTTTTTCTAGCAGATTTAGCAGATCAAGCAGATTTCTGGCATATTTTTCTTTCCTCTTTATTCCTTCCTCTTTATTCTCTTCAATCTCTTACATCTTCACTTTCTTGTTCAATACTTCTAATTTCTGATCTAAGTACTTCACAAATTCTTCTTTTGTTTTAATGCCATTTGGTTCCTGTTCCCAAGCACCTAAAAAGTAAAAAGAAGTTGCTTTTGTAGTGGGTTTAAAAACTAAAAGATAGTCTAAAGCTGTATCTTCAACATTTTCGATGGTATTGGTTTGATAAAAAATAGCCATTCCTAATTTATCCGGCACTAATGATTGCTCGCCGTAAGTTGCTAAATATGCCCATTTTTTGTTCTTGCTTTCTTTTTTAAGCAATTCGGCATTTTTTTGTTTTACAATTCCGGTACAAATTCCTTTAATTTCTTTTGATGCCTGAATGGTATGCTGGGTATAAAGCTGATCTGGTTTGATAGTTAATACTGATGTAAAATCAATTTTATCCGAAGCGGTTTTCCATCCGTAATAATTCACTTTTACACCCGACTCGGTTGTTTTGTTGGCTACAGTTGCAATGGTTGAATCTACTTCACGGAAGTGTAATTTTTCACCGTTTAAATAACGATCTATCGATCCAATTCCAATTCCTTTTCCAGCTTTAAGAATATCAGCTCCCCAATCGCTCATCTCGTGATACGAATCAAAATTATCCTGACCCACTAGTGGTAAAATATTTGCCGAAGTTTTCTTTCCAAAAATATCAACTGCATTTCTCCAGTCCAGATACAAACGATATCCAATGCGGTTACTCTCCCAGCCCGGACCTTCGTAGCGAATATCAAAGGAATGATCTGTATGTTCAGGAGCTAATTTTAAGCGATCTACATTTTTAAAAACAGTCCCTCCAATATATTTACGTCCTTCCCATTTACCATCAGTTTTCGCAGATATTTCGGCGTATGTTTTGGCCGTTTTAATGTCGTATTTTTGAGCATTAACCGCTGTAACTCCAACTAAAAATAAGGTTGCTAATGTGATTTTTGTTTTCATTTTTATTA
The DNA here is from genome assembly GCF_902804475.1 of Flavobacterium bizetiae. Lineage (GTDB taxonomy): Bacteria > Bacteroidota > Bacteroidia > Flavobacteriales > Flavobacteriaceae > Flavobacterium > Flavobacterium bizetiae. Next base: position 26,820 of record NZ_CADCSU010000120.1, on the reverse strand, counting down.
TAATTATTTGAATATTCTGTCTAAAAATTGTGTAGTATATTGTACCGTTTCGTCAAACCAAGGCTGAAAAAACCAAAAGGAATGAGGTGAATCCTGAATTGTTTTTACTTCATTATAAATCTTATTCTGATTTAAAATGGCAATCATATCATCTCTTCCTGCATGAAACCTTTCAAAACTGCTGTTTATAAACAGGATTGGCGGCGTATTTTTATTCGTATGACTTAGCGCCGATGCTTGTTTCCAGTTTTCCGGATTTTCTTTGTAAGTTCCGTTGAGCCAAAAAGCGGCCATTTCTCCTTCATTTGATTCGGGATGTTTAAAAGCTAAAATTCCATCTATATCGATAATTGCCTGCACTTTCGAAGAAGATCTACTTTTGTATGACGTATCTTCAAAACCTAAATCTTCATTTGTTGTACCAATCAAAGCTGCCATCTGACCTCCTGAAGAGCATCCTAAAACGGCAATTTTGTCTGGATCTACCCTGAATCTTTTTGCATTATCTTTTATAAACTTAATCGCGTTTTTTACATCATAAATCGCCTGTGGATATTTGGCTTCTAATGATAATCTGTATTCAATTGCAAAACAAGAATATCCTTTTGCGGTTATTTCCTGCGCTAAAACCTGCATTTGGTTTTTATTGCCGGATCTCCATCCACCACCATGAATCATGATTATACCCGGATTTTTCTTTTTGTTTTTAGTAAAAAAAGCATCTAAATGTAATGTTCTGTACTTCTCCTTGTAATACACTATATCCTCAATCTGAGTATCATTTGCTCCTTTATTGGCCTCTACTATTTTTATAAAAGGATATTTTTTTATGAGTTTATTATAGGTACTTTTTACCGTATACGAAGTATCAATATTATAGCTCTTTTGTGCTATAACACCTTGCGAAAAAAGCAATAAAACAAACAACATTCTTTTCATTTCAGGTAAACTATTATTTCGTTAAGAAAGGAGTCCGATTCATGACCGAACTCCTCTTAACTTCTTCAAAAAAACATAACCTCAGGGATTATAAAATTACTAATAACCAGGATTTTGAGGAAAATCTTTGTTTTTATTCAAATCAATTGCTTTTTGAGGAATTGGTCTTAATAGTTTTTGATTCGGAGCAGTTCCAAAATCGGCTAATTTAATTTTATAGTTATTACCTGGTACTCGTGTTGTCAAGGTACCTGTTCGTTTTAAATCAAACCAACGATTATACTCACCTAACATTTCTCTTGCTCTTTCATCCAAAATGTAATCAATATTAAATTCTGCAGGAAGGGCGCCAGTTACTCCTGCTCTGGTTCTCACGGCATTTAAGCGTAATAGTCCCGTTGCAGGATTTCCTGCTTTAAGATAAGCTTCAGCAGCAATTAAATATGTGTCTGCTAATCTTGCCAGGATAATATCTCTTGTGCTTACAGCTCCAGTACCCAGCGGTGTTGATAATTCCGGATCATCAAATTTTTTCACAGGTATCGTACCACAATCATTAATCCATCCCGGAACAGCAACGCTTTCTGCACCGTATTCTCCATATCTATGGTATCCTCTCGGGTCTCCATTTGGTCTATTAGGTTTTTGTAAATCAGGATGTGAAGCTATATAAGCAGCTCTTTGAGAAGGTGTATACCCTTTTGGCTCATAAAAATGCAATGCTTTTAATGTGCTCAAACTACTACTTCTATAATAAGGAAAATATACAACAGTTGAAGATACTCCGTTTGTTGTTTCAGTACCTGAATAAATTGTGGTCATAAAAGTTGCATCCCATCTTTTGTCATTTGGCCCCTCATAAAGATTTAAAGCGTACTGTGTTGGTAATAAATTTTGACTTCTCTGGGGCGCACCAACATTGGTTCCTCCCAAATTAGAACTATAATAAGAATATTGTCTGTTACCAAGAGTGGTTGGACTAGTGCTTGTAGAAGCTTTGTCATATTGAACAGAGAAAATAGTTTCCGCATTTAGATCGTTTCCAGGTTTAAACAATTGCTCAACAGGCAATATTAGTGCTTGCCCTGCAATAGCCGCATCTGCAAAATTTGCTGCTGTAGTAAAATCTGTGGCTTTACCATAAGATTGGTACCCTCTTGTTAAATATACTTTAGCCAATAAGTCATTTACAGCTTTCTTGTTTACTTTTCCTGATGTAGCATAATTTGCTATTCCTACAGTTGCTAAAGAAGCATTCAAATCTTCAATAATTTGATTATACACTTCTTCTTCTGTATTTCTGTTAAAAGATGTGTTTTCAGTACTAACTATATGATCATTAACAATTGGTACTCCTCCATAAGCTTGAACCAACAAGAAGTAAGCATTCGCTCTTAAAAATCGAGCTTCGCCTACTAATACATTTAAATTAGATGTTTGCTCTGTAATTGTTGAATAATACAAAACTTTATTTACTGATTGTATTTGAGAATAACAGGATACATATAACTCTTCAACATTGTTAGATGAAGGTACAAGACTACTATAATTACTTAAAGGCGACTCGGGATTAAAACCTTCAGCATACAAATCAGTCCCTCCCACAAAAAACCATGGATTATTTCCATAAATTTCTTTCAATCTTGCATAAGTAGAATTCACTAACAATTGAAATCCACCTGAGGTTCTGTATGTTTCATCAGCCGCAGGATAAGACAAACTTTTTTCATCTATGTCACTACACGAAGTAAATAGTGAGGCAATTACTCCTAAAATTATTATTATTTTTTTCATTTTTTATTTTATTAAAAGTTAACACTTAATCCTAATTGAGTAGTAATAGAAGATGGACGGTTAATACCTATCGCAGCTCCTGCCCATTCAGGATCGTAACCATCAAAATCAGTAAAAACAAACGGATCTAAAACGTTAATGAAAATTCTTAGATTACTAATTTTAAGTTTTTGCATTAAATCTGAATTTAATGTATAACCTAATGAGATGTTTTTTACTTTTACGTAAGATGCATCTCTATAAAATGCATAACCAACAAGACCTGTATTTGTTGTCTCGAGATAAGTCGCACCTGCTCCATTACCACCCGCTGTAGGACCAGGTCTTGGAGCATTGTTTGAAGCATTAGGAGTAACACCAGCACCATTGGTTGGTACAAAATAGTCCATTTTTACCCTTTGACGGTTTCGGTCTGTAACATCTGTAAATTGTCTATGAAAAGGACTATATACGGTTTGTCCCTGGCTCGTAATAATCGAGAAATTGAAATCAAATTGGCCAAATGTCAGTTTAGAATAAAAACTTCCCTGCCATTTAGGAACGCTACTGCCAATTACAGTTTTATCGTTAGCATCAATTTTATTATCACCATTCAGGTCTTTTAATTTACCATTACCAGGTTTAGCACCAAACAACGCAGCTTGAGTAGCTTCGCTTTCTTGCCAAACTCCGTCATAAACATAGTGAAAGTTAGGATTTAACTCTGAACCAAGTATTAAATTATTTCCTATATCACTTGTTTCTTGGTAATTAATAGAAACTAATTCATTTATATTTTTACTAAATATGAATGTTGTTTCCCATTTTAGTTTTTCTAACTGAATGTTTTTAGTTGTCAATGAAACTTCAACACCTTTGTTACTAACTGAACCTACATTGTCAAATGTTCTTGCGTAACCCGTTTCATAAGGAAGTTGTCTACTATTGATTACGTTAGTTGATAATCTGTCATAAACGTCAACGCTTCCTGAAATTCTGTTTTTTAGTAAACCAAAATCAAGTCCAAAATTTACTTCTCTTGTTTTTTCCCAAGCTAATTTTATGTTGGCTAAATTTTTTGATTGCCATCCTGCAACAAGATTCGATCCGTTCGCATAGAATGTTTGTTGGTCTAAAAGTGCTTGCGATGCATAAGCATTAACATTGTCATTTCCTGTATACCCCAAACTAGCTCTTAATTTCAAGTCAGAAATAATGTTGCTGTTTTTTAAAAATGACTCTTTACTAATTTTCCAGCCTAAAGCTACAGATGGAAAACTTTCCCATTGATTTCCTTTTGATAATACAGATGAGCCGTCCCATCTGTTAGAGGCGGTTAATAAATATTTATCCTTGTAAGCATAATTTAAACGTACTGCATAAGATTTTAACTCGTTTTTCACATAAGGTGTTTCTGGTGTTGGAGCCACAAAAGAATAAGTTGAAGGTGCTCCTGATGGAACATTGTAAATTCCTGATTCAAAAGGCTGATTACTTGAATATAAGTATGAATTTTCATCCGTGTTGGCGTAAGTACTTTGCAATAATAACATACTAAAATCATGTACTTCATTAAAAGTATGCTTTAGATCTAGCTGATTGTCCCAAGTATAATTGAAATTATTGTAATTTCTAATTGATGAAGAATTTCCTTTTACCAGAATTCCCTGATTGGTATTAGCGGTATTAGATATACCTGTAACAGAATTTACTATACCAGCAGCAAAAGTTGTTTTAAAGCTTAACCATTTTAACATTTGGTATTGAAAATAAACATTACCAACAGTTTGCCATGTTTTTTCTGTTTGTGAAGAGTTTGCAATTTCCATTAATGGATTGACATTACTAGTTCTATCTAAAATAAGGGTGGTATTACCAGGTTGCGTTATTTTACCAGGTTGTAATGTTAATTGTCCTACAATATCATTTCCGTTAGCATCAACAGCCCATGGAGATAAAAGTGTAGGTAGCCTAAATGCATCCTGCATTGCTAAATCACTACCTAATTGGTTCACAGTACGCGCCACAGTAATGTTTACACCTGTAGAGAATTTGTCATTTATTTTATGATTTAATCCTAACTTGAAAGAGTACTTGTCTGTCGAATCATTATCAATAAGTCCTTCATCACTTTGCATACCAAGCCCTATATTATAGCTTAAACCTGACTCTCCACGCCCCGAAATGTTTAAATAATTATTTTGTGTTGCACCAGGCTTAAGTATCGCATCAACCCAGTCATAACTAAAACCTTCATTGTATCTTTTAACTAATAAAGGACTATTACCTGTAGAGGCAGTTGCAAGTGCCTGAGGTGTTTGCGAAGTTGCTGGATAAGATAAAAATGCAGATTGATTAAATGCATACCACTCTTGTGAATTCATAAATTTTGGTAATCTAGCAGCTGTTTTAGTTCCATATGATGTATTAAAACTAACATTAATTCCTTTTTTAGCTGTTGTCCCACTTTTTGTTGTTACAATCACAACCCCGTTAGAAGCTCTGGAACCATATATTGCTGCAGAAGAAGCATCTTTTAATACATCCATTCTGGCAATATCCTGTGGGTTTAAAAAGTCAATATTGTCCAGAGGTACACCATCAACAACAAACAAAGGAGTCGATCCTACAGCTGTAGAATTAGTACCACTAGTATCAGATAGCAAAGAGTTGTTTCCTCTGATAACGATTTTGAATCCATCTCCTGCACGCCCTGAAGCAGAAGAAATTTGAACCCCTGCTGTACTTCCTTGTATAGCTTCTAATGGATTTGTTGTATTTCTCTCAGTTATAGTCGCCGCACTTATAGTACTTACTGTACCTGTAACATCTGATTTTTTCACAGTACCATAACCTACTACAACCACTTCATTTAATGAGTTGGATTGTTCAGCCAAGCTTACATTAACTTTAGATTTTCCGGCAACACTAACTTCTTGTGTCTGAAAACCCAAATAACTAATTACTAAAATTGCTTTATTACTGGTTACGTTAATTTTAAAACTTCCCTCAAAATCTGTAGAGGTACCATTTTTAGTTCCTTTTTCCTGGATATTTACCCCTGGTAGTGATAATCCAGCAGCATCTGTAATTTTACCTTCTACCGGAGTCGATTGAGCGTATATTGTCGTACTCAACAGGAAATTCAGGAAAAATAAAAATACAAGATTGTATTTTATTTTTTTCTTAGATAATTGTTTAAAATTCATAGTTTGGTTAAATAGTTTGGTTAAATTGATAGTTTTTAATTTTTAATGGTTTCTACTTTTTTCTCATTTGCATTTGTATTTATAAAATTGATATTCTTTACATTTTTCAATAAATAGGGCTTGCCTACTTTTGCTATTTTTACATTTTTAAGTGTAATATTTTCTACCGGAGATTCTTCATATCCTTCTGCCCAGACTCCGTACTTTCCACCGTTTTTTACTGTGATATTTTCAAGGTTTATATTTCTTACTGTGGGAATAAAATTTCCTGTTTGAGAACCGTATACATTATAGAACATCGTTACCCGCAACACACATTCTTTTACAGTTCCTACTTCAAGATTTCGTACATATACATCTTCTACAACTCCGCCTCTTTTTGAATTTGTTTTGATGCGAATAGCGCGATCCAGATTAGGGCTATCCATCACGCAATTCTCTACAAAAACATTATTGACACCAGCAGATATTTCGCTCCCCATCACCACGCCGCCATGACCGTCGATCATTTTACAATTCTGAACAATGATGTTTTTACTTGGTATTGCCACTCTCCTGCCATCAGCATCACGGCCTGATTTTATTGCAATACAATCATCTCCGGTATTAAATGTGCAGTTTTTAATGAGTACATTTTGCGAATATTCAGGATCACAACCGTCATTATTAGGTCCGTGACTATTTACCGTCACCCCATCAATAATGATATTATTTGTTTTTATGGGATGTAAAATCCAAAACGGAGCATTTATAACTGTGATGTCTTTTACCAAAACGGTGTTGCATTCAAAAAACTCAATAAAATTGGGGCGTAAATAACGTCCTTCACCAAAAATTCTCTCTTCGACCGGAATACCTTTTTCAGCCATTTCAATTAAAACTTCACGGTTTTCAGGATCATTTTGAGAAGGAATTCCTTTCTTCCATCCATAATCTTTTCCTCCTGACCAAATCCACCAGTTTGTAGCATCGGCCTGACCGTTGAGAGTTCCTTTTCCGGTTATGGCAACATTGGTTTTATTTCTGGCATATATAAGAGGTGAATAATTCATTAGTTCGGTTCCTTCCCATGAAGTATGAACCATCGGATACTCTTTAGGATTGATGCTAAAAAGAATCTCGGCATTATCTTCTAAATGCAAATTGACATTACTTTCTAAATGTATAGGACCTGTCAGGTATTTTCCATTAGGAACCAAAACTCTTCCTCCGCCATTACCTGCACATGCTTTAATTGCTTTTTCGAAAGCAATTGTATTGGATGTTTTCCCATCCGCTACAGCGCCAAAATCTTTTATGTTGAATGTTTTATCTGGAAACTGAGTTTGCGGAATACTTTTTATAATTAATTCCATTTTTTTCCACGGATTAGCATCAGAAACTTTAGCAGTTTGCTTTGCACAGGATGAAATCAATAAAGCAGCTACGCCAGAGATTAATACTGTTTTGAACGCTATTATCTTATTTACAATCATTTGAGTAGTATTTATTGTTTGATAATCAAAACAATGTAATTATGTAATCGATTACACGAAAATATAAAATAACTTCGACTGCACCAAATTAATTTAGAAAATATTTGTATATTTAATTTTTATTATGAAATATAATTACACTTAATGTAAAAAAACCTATAATTTATTATCATTGTTGAACCGAAAACGTTATAATTATTAGCTATGGTAATCGATAACAATTTGTGTAACGTTATAAAAAAAAATGTATTTTTGTCTAAGTTTAATCTGAAAACCTTTATTAATGAGCGAAAAAATAACTATTTACGATATTGCTGAGAAATTAAATATCACTGCCGCTACCGTTTCAAGGGCTTTAAACAACAATCCGAAAATAAAAGAGAGTACTCGTGAGCTAGTTATAAAAACTGCCGCTGCGATGAACTACAAACAAAATAAACTGGCACTTGCCTTAAAAAGCGGACGTAGTAATAATATCGGAGTTATTGTTCCTCGTATAGACAGCAACTTTTTTGCCTCTGTTATTAGAGGAATCGAAGAGGAACTTCATCCTCATGGTTATCAGGTCATTATTTGCCAGACTCACGAAAGCGCAAAAAGAGAAAATGAGAATTTATATACCTTAATAGACGCACAAGTAGACGGTATCATAATGTCGGTTACAGATGTTACCGGCGAAAATGAAGGCGCTTTTCATAACGTATTACAAAAAAATGTTCCGCTAATCTTTTTTGATAGAAGCAAACATATTGATGGAGTAAGTTCAGTAACTATCAATGACTTTAAAGGAGGCTATATTACTACCAAACATCTAATTGATGAAGGCTGTAAATCTATTGCCCATTTATCGGGAGATCAATCTCTTGAAATTTTCAAAAACAGGTTTTTAGGATACAAACAAGCTTTACTGGATAACGGAATAACATTTAAAGAAGAATATGTAATTCCTGTAAAAAGTTTTGTCGATGCAGGAAAAGAAGCCGTTGATTTATTATTACAATTAGAAACTCCTCCCGATGCTATATTCTCTTCAAGTGATTTCGCGGCATTAGGCGCCATTCAGGAATTAAGATCCCGAAATATCAGCATTCCTAAAGATTTTTGTGTTGCAGGTTTCAGTAATGAGCCATTCACAAAATTCATGGAATTGTCTATAACTTCTGTAGATCAGTCACCACTTGAAATGGGAAAAATGTCTGCTCGTGTTTTCTTAGAACAAGTAGATAAAACAGATACTATCAAAATCGAAAAGAAGGTAGTTCTCGCTCCTGAATTACACATTCGTAAATCATCATCAAGAACTAGCTCTTAATTTTTAAGATATATTCAACATTTATAGACGCACAGTAGTGCGTCTTTTTTTTACCATATAAGTGATATAAGTAGATTTAAGTTTGCTACATAAACAGACTAAAACAAAAGGCAGCTCTTTAAAGAGCTGCCTTTTTTATTGAGTGTAATAAAAACTAAAGTGAACTTATATCACTTATATGGTAAAAATTATAATGAAACTCCTCTTTTCCAAGGAATAAATACATCTTGTTTCAACTGGTCTGCTTTTGTTTCCACGTTTCCGCTTGCCAATTCTATAATGTAATCTACTATTTCTGCTCCAACCTCGGTAATGGTTTTTTCACCAGTAATCACCGTTCCGGCATTTACATCGATAATATCAGACATTCTATTAATTAATGCCGTGTTCGAAGAAATTTTTACAACCGGTGCAATCGGATTTCCCATCGGATTTCCTAAACCTGTGGTAAATAAAACAACTGTTGCGCCCGATCCTACCAATCCTGTGGTACATTCTGCGTCATTTCCTGGCGTATTTAAAAGATTTAATCCTGGTTTTGAAATATATTCTCCGTAATCTAAAACATCTACAACAGGTGAAGTTCCACCTTTTTTAGCTGCGCCAGCAGATTTCATTGCATCTGTAATTAATCCGTCTTTGATGTTTCCCGGAGATGGATTCATATCAAACCCTGAACCTGCATCTACAACTGATTTTTCAAAAGCTTTCATTAAAGTTAAAAACTTATCTGCTTTTTCTTCGTCCACACATCGGTTCATTAATTCTTGCTCAACGCCACATAATTCAGGAAACTCTGCCAAAATTGTTTTCCCTCCCAAAGCTGCAAAAATATCTGAAACAATTCCTAATGCCGGATTAGCAGAAATTCCTGAAAATCCGTCAGACCCTCCACATTCTAAACCAATACTTAGCTTTGAAAGCGGAGCAGGTTTGCGTTCAATTTTGTTGGCTCTTTTAATGGCTTCATAAGAATCTTTAATCACCATTTGAAACATTTGATCGGTAGTTCCAATTTGTTGTTGCTCATAGATCAAAATTTCTTTATCACTATTGGGACTCATTTCTTTCAATGCCTTCTTAAAAATATCAACTTGCAAATTTTGGCAACCTAAACTTAAAACAGTTGCACCTGCAACATTGGGGTTGTTCACATATCCTGCAAGCAGTTTTGCCAACAATTCTGAATCTTGTCGAATCCCTCCACAACCACCTTGATGATTGATAAATTTTACTTCGACATTATCTAAAAGATTTTCATTTAAATTTTTATCCGAAACTTCTTCTACGCTTTTTTCTTCAATTAAAGAGCGTAACAAATTTTTATAAGAAACTTCTTTTTTGGGCATTAATTCGTTTTCAAAAATATCTTTGAGTTTTTCGATATTTTTGTTTTCGCAAAAAACCAATGGAAAAAACAACCAGACGTTTTTGGTTCCAACTTGTCCATCAGTACGGTGGTATCCGTTGAAAGTTTTGTCTTTCCAACGATCTACATTTGGTGGAGTCCAGCCTAAATTTCCGTTTTTACCAAAAACTTTTTCGCTTTGATGTTTTACATTTTCGGTGGTAATTACTTCTCCTTTTTTTATAGGTTTAGCAGCTTTTCCAACCAAAACACCATACATTATAATATCATTCCCAATTGTAAAATCTTTCTCCGCGATTTTATGTTTTGCCTTAACATCAGTTGTTGGTGAGACGGTAGTTCCTTCAAACATAATTTGTTCGTTTTGTACCAAATCGGTTAAAGCGACAATTACGTTATCTGCCGGGTTGACTTTTATTAATTTTTTTTGAGTTGCCATGATTAAGCGTTCTGAGTTGTAGTATGTAATTGTTTTTGAAAATTAGCAAAACCATTTTCAATTCCGTTTGCATCAATTTCCTCTAAAGCTGTTGTAATTGCTTTTGTCAAGCCCGGAATCAGCGTTAAATCTTCATCCCAGAAACTTTTATTTTGCAAAGTAAGTCGTGCTATTTTCTCGTAATCATCAGATTTCCAAAGTCCGTCAAAGAAAGACACAATATCTTCGCTGTCATTAACCGGTAAGCTTTCGCCTTTCCATGTTCCTTTATAAAAACGAATTAAAGCAGCAAATGCAAAGGTCAAATGAACGGGAAGTTTATGATGAATATCAACATATCCGGTTAAACTTGGCAGTACACGAACTTTAAATTTTGAAATTGAATTCAGTGCAATAGAAGACAATAAGTGTTTGATAAACGGATTTCTGAAACGGTCTAAAATTTCTTCAGAGAAACTTGCCAGCTCCGCTTTATCCATGTTCAATGTTTCATTGATCTCATCAAAAACAGCTTTGTTTACAAATTCTCCTGTAAAAGCATTGTCTACTGTTTCTTTTACAGTTTCATTACCGTAAAGCAATGAAAAAGGTATCATTGCTGTATGTGCTCCATTTAAAATTCTCACTTTACGCGTACGATAAGGCTGCATATCAGCAACGATTTTTACATCTAATCCTGTTTTTTCAAACGGAAGTTTTGCTTTCAGTTTATCATCACCTTCAATTACCCATAAAAAGAAGCTTTCAGCACTTACAATCAAATCGTCTTTATACTTTAACTGACTGTTATACTCCTCGATTTGATCTTTTGGATATCCCGGTACAATTCTGTCTACTAATGTATTATGAAAAGTACAATCATTAATCAGCCATAATTTAAAATCTGCTTCCAGATTCCAGTCGACACAATATTTTAAAACAATTTCTTTTAAAGTATCTGAATTATAATTAATTAATTCACAAGGAATAATAGTCAAAGCTTTCGATTTATCACCTTTGAAGTGCTTGAATCTTTCGTGTAACAATACCGTCAATTTAGCCGGAAATGAAACCGGCGGCTGCATTGTAGGGCGATCTGATTCGATATATTCGATACCAGCTTCTGTTGTATTAGAAATAATAAAAGCCAGTTCTTCTTCTTTGGCTAAAGCCAAAAATTCCTGAAAAGATGCATAAGGGTCAATTGCTTTTACAATATTGGTAATCAATTCTTTTTCCTGAATTTCTTCTCCTTTTTTAACCCCTTTCATAAACAAAGTATACAACCCGTCCTGAGCATTGATCATATTTACCAACCCTTTATCAATAGGCTGTACAACTGCGATTCCTGCATTAAAGTCTGCATCTTTATTTAATTTTTGAAAAGCATATTCTACAAAAGCCCTTAAGAAATTACCCTCTCCAAATTGCACTATTTTCACTGGGAGTTTCTCTGAAAACCCCGAGTTTGATCTGTTTATTTTCTCCATTATAATTTTCTTTAAAGTGTTATAAATAATCACATGAAACACCTTATTTATCCTTGTTTTCTGCAACTTAACCAACTGTAAAAGAAACATTACACTTGTGTGAGGAAAGTAAATTTTACTGTGAGGAATGGCAAAATTTATTTTTCAAGTGTAATGCTCAATTACAATCTCTAAAATCTAAAAAAAACGGTTTTAAATAAGGATCGGTATGATTACTCCTTATTTATTTTTAATATTTTTGATGATATCAAGTACCTGACTTACTTTTGTTTTTAAGCCATCATAATCCTGATTATCTAATATTTCTTTTGAAATTAACTGCGATCCGATACCTACACAAGTTGCACCGGCATTTAACCACGAAGTAAGACTCTCTACAGTAGGTAAAACACCTCCTGTTGGCATTATATTGGTCCACGGACATGGCCCTTTTATTGCTTTTATAAACTCCGGACCGTAAATATCTCCAGGGAATAATTTTACAATTTCACATCCTAATTCTTCTGCCCTTGCAATTTCTGTAAGTGTTCCGCAACCTGGCGACCACAATACTTTACGTCGGTTACATGCTATGGCTATATCTTCTCTAAAAACAGGAGTTACAATAAAATTAGCTCCTAAACTCATATACAATGAAGCTGCTGCCGCATCGGTTATAGAGCCCACACCTAACATCATTCCAGGTAATTCGGCCAAAGCATATTTGTTTAAAGCTCCAAAAACTTCATGAGCAAAATCGCCTCTGCTTGTAAACTCCATTAATCGGGCGCCACCATCATAACAGGCTTTTAATACTTTTTTGCTTATTTCGATATCTGAATGAAAAAACAACGGAACCATTCCGTTTTCTTTCATTTGTAAAGCCACTTCAATTCTTGAATATTTTGCCATTTTTTTCTAATTATCTTGATACTAATGCAGAACCATCACCATCAATCATATTTTCAACTTCTTTTAAAGTAACCAGATTATAATCTCCTGCGATAGTGTGTTTTAAACAACAAGCTGCTACTGCAAAATCTAATGCTCTCTGGTTATTATTTTGATATTGCTGTAATCCGTAAATTAATCCTCCCATAAAAGCGTCGCCGCTGCCTACTCTGTCTACAACCGGGGTAACTTCTTTTACAGCAGCCTGATAAATTGCTTTTCCGTCGAACAAAATCCCGCCAATTCTTTGGTGAGAAGCGCTTACAGAATAACGTAATGTGGTTGCAACAGTTTTTAAATTCGGAATCAAGTCAAACAATTTGGTATACAAAACCGGAAGCGATTTTTCATCCTGATAATTCGGATTTACCTTTGGAATTCCTAACATGAAATAAGCCGTATCAATATCTCCTAAAATAACATTACTGTATTGTAGCATCTCAGGCATAACCTGGCTTGGCGTTTTGCCGTATTGCCACAATTTTGATCTGTAATTTAAATCGCATGAAATCGTGATTCCCATTTTATGCGCCACTTTAATAGCTTCTAAACAAGCTTGGGCAGCACTTTCTGAGATTGCCGGAGTAATTCCGCTCCAATGAAACCAGGTTGCACCCTGAAGGACTTTTTCCCAGTCGATTGTGCCTTTTTGAATCGTTGCCATCGAACTATGCGCGCGATCGTAAACCACATTACTGCCACGTGTTCCTGCACCGGTTTCAAGAAAATAAATTCCTAAACGTTCACCTCCGTAAACTATATTTTTGGACTCAACGTTCATTTTTCGCATTTCTTTTAATGCCGAAGTGCCGATTTCATTGTCAGGTAATCTTGTTACAAATTCTGCGCTTACGCCATAATTCACCAAAGACACACAAACATTAAATTCACCGCCTCCGTAAGAAGCGCCAAATTCCTTTGCCTGCGAAAAACGTAGATGTCTCTCTGTGGAAAGACGCAACATAATTTCTCCGAATGCAACTACTTTACTCATATAAATATTTTTATTTAACACAGATTCTAGTGATTAAAAAGATTTTTAGCAATGCTAAAAATCTATTATCTTTCCTCTATGTTCTTTCCTCTTAACTAAAATTTAAAATATTCTTTTGCGTTGTTATATGAAATATCCGAAACTAATTTTCCAATCCATTCCATATCGTTTGGCAATTCACCGCGTTTGATTTCATCTCCTAAAAGATTACATAAAATACGTCTGAAATATTCGTGTCTTGGAAAAGACAAGAAACTTCTTGAATCTGTCAACATCCCGACGAAACAGCTAATTAATCCCATGTTCGAAAGAGCATTCAATTGTTTGGTCATTCCGTCTTTCTGATCTAAAAACCACCATCCTGATCCAAACTGTACTTTTCCGCGAACGCTTCCGTCATTGAAGTTTCCAATCATGGTTGCCATTACTTCGTTGTCAGCTGGATTTAAGTTATAAATGATTGTTTTAGTCAATTTATCTTTACTATCTAATGCATTTAAAAAGCTTGATAGTTTTTGTGCCTGCGGATAATCTCCAATAGAATCCCATCCTGTGTCAGGACCTAAAATTCTGTGCATACGCGCATTATTATTACGCAAAGCACCTAAGTGAAATTGCTGTACCCAGCCAAATTCGTGATACGTTTCAGATAAAAACAACAAAACAGCACTTTGGAATTTTAAAGCTTCTTCTGGCGATATAATTCTGTTTTCTCTTTTCTTTTTAAAGATTGCATTTACTTCAGATTCTGTAAATTCTTCAAAATAAATCTGATCTAAACCATGATCACTTAATTTACATCCGTTTGCATTAAAGAACTCAATTCTTTTTCTTAATGCCGCCTGTAAATCAGCGAAAGTAGCAATGGCAATTCCGGAAACATCCCCTAATGTGTCCAGATATGCATTATAACCATCATTAGCTATTAAGATTGCTTTATCAGGTCTGAAAGCAGTACTCATTTTAGTCCCGATAGGATTTTGTGTCAGTTTCTGGTGAAACTCTAAACTATCAATTGGATCTTCGGTCGTACAAACCAATTCAGCATTTACTTTTTTAAGTAGGTTTTGTGTGCTGTACGCCTGAGAATTAATTTTTTCTGTAGTTTCGATATAGATTTTCTCTGCCGATTTTTCGTTTAGTAAATCGTAAATATCAAAATAACGAGCTAATTCTAAATGTGTCCAGTGGTACAAAGGATTACGCATCGTGTACGGAACTGTTTTTGCCCAGTTTAAGAACTTATCTTTATCTGAACCATTTCCGGTTACAAATTGCTCGTTGATCCCTAATGTACGCATCGCACGCCATTTGTAGTGATCTCCGTTAATCCAAACTTGTGTTATATTGCCAAAAACCTTATCCTCAGCAATAAACTGCGGATTTAAATGATTGTGATAATCAATTATAGGTTGATTTTTTGAGTAGTTGTGGTATAACTCTTCCGCGAATTTATTTTCAAGTAAAAAGTTATCGTTTATGAATGTTTGATTTGCGCTCATGTCTTTTCAAATATAATTGAGAATTATTCTTCGTTTGATGGTTTACCAATAGTGGCAAGGATTCCGCCGTCTACGTATAAAATATGTCCGTTAACAAAGTCACTGGCTTTAGAAGATAAAAATATAGCAGCTCCCGCTAAATCGCCCGGATCTCCCCATTTTGCAGCCGGAGTACGACTAATGATGAAATCGTTAAAAGGATGTCCGTCAACTCTAATAGGTTTTGTTTGTTCTGTAGCAAAATATCCAGGTCCAATTCCGTTGATCTGAACGTTGTATTTTGCCCATTCTGTTGCCATATTTTTCGTCAGCATTTTCAAACCGCCTTTTGCAGCTGCATAAGCACCAACGGTATTACGGCCTAATTCGCTCATCATTGAGCAAATATTGATAATCTTTCCTTGTCTTCTTTCAATCATTCCTTTAGCAACGTGTTTAGAAACAATAAAAGGGCTTACTAAATCAATATCAATTACTTCTTTGAAATCAGCAACTTCCATTTCAATTAGCGGAATTCTTTTAATAATTCCTGCATTGTTTATTAAAATCGCAATTGGCCCTACTTCGGTTTCAATTTTCTTAATCGCGTCAATAACTTCCTTTTCATCCGTTACATTAAATTTGTAACCCACCGCATTAATTCCTTCCTTTTTAAGTTCCGCTACAGCAGCGTCAATTTTTTGCTGAGAAGAATTTCCGTTTACAACAATTGTTGCTCCGGCCTCCCCTAATCCTTTTGCCATTGCCATTCCCAGTCCATGTGTACTTCCTGTTATAAGGGCAATTTTTCCTTTTATATCAAATAAGTTTGTCATGATTTTTATCTTAAATCAGTTATTTTACAAACATCCATATCTCCGTAATCTAAATTCTCTCCAGCCATTCCCCAGATAAAAGTATAATTACTGGTTCCTGAACCTGAGTGAATTGACCATGGCGGAGAAATAACCGCCTGATGATTGTTCATCCAGATATGTCTTGTTTCCTGTGGCTGTCCCATAAAATGACAAACGGCCTGATTTTCCGGAATATCCAAGTAGAAATAAACTTCCATTCTACGATCGTGTACGTGCGCCGGCATGGTATTCCAAACACTTCCCGGTCTTAGTTCTGTCATTCCCATTTGCAATTGACAAGTAGTTACCACACTTCCGATAATCATTTGATTTACCGTACGGTGATTTGCCGTTTCCATTGTACCTAACTCTAATTTATTTGCTTCTGCCAAACTCACTTTTACCGTTGGGTAAGTAGTATGAGCCGGTGCAGAATTGATATAATATTTAGCCGGACTTTTGCTGTCGTCACTTTTAAAAATTACTTCTTTATTACCGCTACCGATATACAAAGCATCTTTAAATCCTAATGCGTATGTTTTTCCTTCCACTACAATAGAACCGCTTCCACCAACATTTATAATTCCTATTTCTCTTCTTTCTAAAAAGTAAGACGCTTTAAGCGGATCGATACTTTCTAAAACTAAATCACCTTTTACCGGAACTGCAGAACCAGCAATGTATCTATCATAATGAGAGTATGTTAAAACAATCTCATCTTGTTGCATTAAGTCATCGATTAAGAATTCATTTCTTAATTCCTGAGTATCATACTTTTTTACTGCTTCGGGGCTTGACGCGTATCTTGAACTATATTTTGTCATAATTTTTAATTTAATGTAATCGATTGCACAAAATTAGATTTTTATCTTTAAAAAACACATTTTTCAACTATTAAAATTTTCCAAATATTACAAACCTGTAATCGGACTGTATTTAGGAACTAACGTTTTCATTACTAACCAGCCTGTTAAGTAACAAACTGCACATATAGAAAAGATAATGAAATAACCTGCTTCGATTCCGTGAAAGCCCATAAAAGACATATTGGTTTCTTTAGCATGATCAAATAATAATCCTGAACCTTTATTAATTATAGTAGAACCTACACCACCGGCTAAACCGCCAATACCTGTAATGGTTGCAATTGCTTTTTTAGGAAACATATCGCCAACTGTGGTAAAAATATTTGCCGACCATGATTGGTGGGCCGCACCTGCAATACCGATGATAACTACAGGAATCCAGTAACTTATGTATCCTAAAGGTTGTGCAATTAAAGCTAATAATGGGAAAAATGCAAAAATTAACATCGCTCTCATTCTTCCTTCGTAGGGATTCATTCCTTTCTTTTCTACAAAATAAGTCGGTAACCAGCCTCCAACAATAGAAAGCAATGTAATCATGTATAAAACAAACAATGGTAAAGCCGCCTGAGTAGAATCCATTCCGTAAACAGAGCTTAAATAAGCTGGTGTCCAGAATAAAAAAAACCACCACACACCATCAGTCATGAATTTTCCAAAAGCGAAAGCCCAGGTTTGTTTGTATTTAAAACAATCTACAAATGAAACTTTATCAGTTGTTTCAGGTACATAACCTACTAATTTACTGTCAGCAATATCATCTTGTTGGATATATTCTAATTCAGCAGCACTTACTTTTGGATGTCTTTCCGGTTTATCATACATAAAAATCCAAAATCCCATCCAAACAAAACCAAGAGCTCCAATAATGATAAAAGCCATTTCCCATCCAAAAGATTTCGCGATAAACGGAATCGATATCGGAGCCGCTAAAGCTCCAACTGTTGCACCTGCATTAAAAATACTGGTAGAAAAAGCACGGTCTTTTTTAGGAAAATATTCCGCTGTAGTTTTAATCGCTGCCGGAAAGTTTCCTGCCTCCCCTACTGCCAGAACAAAACGGGCAAATATGAATAATGTAACACTTACATTAATAACTAATCCTGTATCCTGCACCAGATCAATGGCATCTTTGGCGCCTTCAAAACCGACAAACCAGTTTCCTGTAATAATTCCTGCTGTTGCAATACCGCAAAAAGCATGTAAACAAGCTCCAAAAGACCAAATACCAATGGCCCAAAGAAATCCCTTTTTAGTATCCAGCCAGTCTACAAATCGTCCGGCAAATAATAAAGAAACGGCATAAAAAATAGAAAATAATGCTGTAATATTTCCGTAATCATTGTTGGTCCAATGAAATTCCGGTGCTATAAAATCACTCCAGGTTAAGGAAAGAACTTGTCTGTCGAGATAATTGATTGTTGTTGCAAAAAACAGTAGGGCACATATACTCCAGCGATAACTTCCTGTAGATTTTTTAGTGTGATCAATAACAACTGTGTCTGGTGGTTGGTTCATAGTTAATATATTATAAAATTGATATTTTTTCTTGCACTATTAATCTATCTGTTCATCTCAAAAGACAATAAAAATCAATTTGGCAAAATCTAACAAAACAGAATAATGTAATCGATTGCACAAATATAGTTTTTAATCTTTATATTCCAAATATATTAGATAAAAAATTATTTTAACTATTTAAATAAACGGATAGAACAAAAAAGTGTATTCAAAATTACACATTAAACAATATAATTGTTAAATGCACACATACGAAATTTGTCCTTATTAGGGGGTAAAATTGTACCAAACTCAATACTCTCAAATCATTTACCAGCGCTGAGCCTTATCTCAAAATAAAAACTGTTTTTTAACGTTGTTTTCTTAACGGAAATAGCTTCAAAATTTCTATTTTTGAATACTTGCACAAAAACACACTATTTAACTAATTCATTATAAAATTGAAAAATTCACAACAACTGCTCTTGAAAAAAGTGGCAACAATTTTTGTTATGCTGATAGGAATCACAAACCAACTGAATGCTCAAAATAAAATCATCCCGTTATGGAATAAAATTCCTGACGAAATTAAAGCAGCAGATTATAAAGAAAATGAAAGTATCAAGGACGGAAAAGTACAAAGCACAAGTTTAGTCAGCATTCCCACATTAAGCGTTTTCCTGCCACCAACACCTAAACCCAATCAGGCCGCGGTTATTATTTTTCCTGGCGGAGGTTATCAGCACCTGGCAATTGATAAAGAAGGAACTAAAGTCGCAGAATGGTTCAACAGTCTGGGAATTGCTGCTTTTGTGGTAAAATATCGCTTACCGAGTGACAAGATCATGAAAAACAAAAATATTGGTCCCTTGCAAGATGCGCAAGAAGCGGTACGTTATGTCAGACAAAATGCTGCAAAATATAATATTGATGCCACCAAAATTGGAATTCTTGGCTTTTCTGCCGGAGGACATTTAGCTTCGACTTTAGCTACGCATTACGACGAAAAAACATATGAAACAACTTCAAAAGTAAGTGCCCGTCCGGATTTTTCTCTTTTAATTTATCCTGTAATATCTATGCAGAATGATATTACACACAAAGGTTCGCAAATTAGTTTATTAGGTAATACTCCTTCTCAGGAATTACTTGATTCGTTTTCGAACGAAAAAAAGGTAAACGCACAAACTCCACCTACTTTTTTGGTACACGCAACAGACGATACCACTGTTTTACCTGAAAATAGCATCAATTTTTATCTGGCGCTTAAAAATAACGGAGTTCCGGCTGAATTGCATATTTATGAAAAAGGAGGACATGGTTTTGGTTTGGGTGTAAAAGACACCAGCAAATTTTGGACACGAGATTGCGAAGAATGGCTTAAAAGTCAGGGATACACCAATTAAAATCAATGAATGTCATAATAACTTTGACTTCATAGAAATATAAAATTCAGTTACCAAAATATTGTGCTTTATATCTTTTTTTTTGAAAATTAAGTTCAATGCATCAAATAAAAAAAGGCAAAACTTACAACGTCTTGCCTTTCTAACCAACATCAAAAACTATAAAAAACCGGATTCTCACTCCGTTAAACTGATAATTCTTTCTCTAAGACTTGTTTGGATTTAACAATAGGAATTGCTTTAGTAGCAACTTTTGGAGATGCCGCCGTTTTTTTGCCAAATTTCTGTTTTCCCCACCAAATTAAAAATCCGGTAATAGGCAAACTAGCCGAAATTAGACTGGCAAAAAAAGCAATAATTTTCCCTGTAAGTCCCAGTACGCTTCCCACATGAATATCATAATTCATCCTTCGTATTTTGTCTGGTATATTAGCATCTATATATTTTCCTGAAAAAGTCGACTTTATTGAAATTTCTTTTAAGGTCTGCTGATCAAAATTATACCTGTCCATATTGTAGTAGGTATTTTTTTGTTTGTAAACAAAAGCTCCAATAGGATCTGCCGGCTTAGCAGGAATAGAGATTAGTATTCCGGCTGCCTGTGGATTTTCTTTGTTCATCTTCAACAAAACTCTATCTGCCGTAGTAAGATTAAAAGTCTTAACATTTGTCGTGTCTGATTTTGGAGATTCACGGTTTTCTACCAAAGGTTTCCCTGCGGATGTAACCCAATATAGTGATTTACTCCACCAGTCAAAACTCCACACTAATCCTGTTACAGCAATAAAAAAGAGAAAAACACAGCTGTAAAATCCAAGCACATTATGCAAATCATAATTGACACGTTTGAAACTGGCATCGGTTTTTATTTTAAAACTTTTATTAATAATTGACTTAATCCATTTGGTTGGCCACCAAAGCACTATACCTGAAATTAATAAAATAATAAAAATGATAACTGCCACTCCCACAATTGGCCTTCCTATATCATAAGGAAGCCATAAAGCACGGTGACCATTTAATATCCATCTGAAAAAATCGGGAGAATCGCCTCTTGAAAAAGATTTTACATTTAATATTTCTCCCGTGTAAGGATTCATGTAAATGCTTGTAAAAACACCATTTCTTCTTTTTCTGCGCTTTTCATCTTTTTCGCCTTTTTGCTTACCTTTTCCTTGAGATTTTAGATCAGATTTTCCTTTTTCACCCGCATTTTTAGCAGTGTCATTTTTAGGATTCCCCTTTTTATCTCCTCTTTTATGTTCTCCTTTTTCGTCTTTACTTTCTTTTTTCTCGATAAAGTAACCTACAATAGCTGCATCATCTTTTGATCCAAAAGTAACACTAGTCGCATGATTGCCTTTCATGGTTTTATCTGCAATTGTAACTAATTGCGAGGGTAATAAAAAAGCTTTTTCCTGAGGTTCAACAAAACGCCAGTCTTCAATAAAATCCTTAATTTCGTTTTCAAAAACATAAATACAGCCCGTTACACTAACAATAACTACAATAATACCGGAAGCCAGTCCGAGCCATAAATGCAACCAGGCCATAATACGCTTGAAAAGCGATTTTTTACTTTTTTTCTTGTTTGTATTTGATGTTGAAAAAGAAAACATAATTAGTAGCGTATAAAAGATAAATAAAAAAAACCGCAAGCCCCGAAAGGCCTACGGCTCAAAAGAAACCAATTTTTAATATTTTAATTTTGCAATTGCAGTAATCTGACCACCTTCAACTTTTATTCCTTTAGTAGCAACAGCAGTTGTACCGTTGATGGTATAAATCCAGTTTCCTTCAGGAGTATTAATACCTACAATAGCAGATGAACCGTCTTCGCTAACAAGATTATATCTTTCTACAGTTGTAAAAGTAATTACTTGAGGCGCATTAGTAACCCATGTAAAAGTTTGATTGTAAAGATCAGCAATTGCCAGTTTTGCAGCACCTTTATTTGTTCCTACTGTACCAAACATTTGCAATAAAACCTTTCCTTTAGAGATATAAGTAGAGGAAGCAATTTTATATCCTCCGGACTTTTCCTGTACATTAAAGAAATATGTTTTATCAAATTCAGTAGTTCCTTTTTTAATTTTTACCACTGCAGATGGCTTAGTCGAAGTTACAACTGAATTGCTTGTGGCAACTGCTCCTGAGAAACCGTAAGCATCTCCATTTTCGTCCTGATACAATCCGTTGGTATAATAGCCTCCTAAATAACTGGTACGGTTATCTTTGATCACTTTTTCTAATTTAAGCTCCGGATACGTGTATACCGCAACCCATGTACTATCAGGGTTTTTAGTTCCAAAATTATCAACCCCGTCACCTTTTATGCTCATATAAGGCATGTATACTTTTTCGCCAACTTGCGTTGCCCAGGTAAAAAAGGCTCTTTCACCGTTTCCGGCTAATTTTTTCGTGTCTTGTTGTGCCTCACCTGTAATAAGTGATTTTTCTGCATCAATTTTATACATTTGAGCAATTGATGCCGCACCGCTTCTTGGTACTTTAATCGTTAAAATATCCTTGTTTACAGCTGCAAAAACATGTACAGTTTCTGCCTGAAAATTAGATTTCTTAATTAACTTTCCTTCTGCATTCAGGTTGTAAGTTGTTACAGCACCTGGATTTCCCTGACCATACAATAAGCTAAAAAAGTTGTTTTGCGCTGTAATGTAATAACGGTAAGATCCGTCCTGTTCGATACCATTACCCGTTGTAGTAATAGATCCTTTAGAAATATCATCAGCGGTTAATAAATAATCTGCAATTCCTGCTGCTCCCGTAGTTGCAGTAATTATATATTTTGTTTTTCCGGTATCTACTCCACCGCCTGTTTCATTTCCCGGTTTATCAGAATCACTACTACAAGAGAACGTTGTAAAAGCTACTAAAGCTGAGAACAAAATTAATTTGCTACTTTTTTTCATGTTATTATGGTTTGAATTATTAAATTATTTACGTGATTTATCGAAAAAATATCTGAATTTGAGGTAAAAACCACGACTTGGTTTTTGTAACGAAAAGTTGTCGTACAGCCTATTGTCTAATGCATTTTTACATTCAAAAGCTATATTGTATTTTCCATCTGCAAGTGTGTAAACAATATTGACATCGTGATTAAACTGTGTGGGAATATCCAGTTTACTAGACTGAATACCACGGCTTGGCCATGACAAATAATAATCATACACGTAGAGAAGATTGTATCCTACAGATAAATTGTTTCCTTTTTTTATAACATCATTAAAGAATATCGTCGCATCAAAATTTCCAAATAAATATGGGATGTTTGGCACCCTGTCTTTGTAAAAGAGCGATACATATTCCTGACCTGGCTCATATTTTGTCATATTTCGCAGATTTTGATAAGTCATATTTACACCTGCAGTAAATCGGTTTTTGTATGAATATCGAATCTCTGTATCTACACCGTAATTAGTCACTCTTCCCTGATTGACATTTGTTTGCATGGTTTGATTTACATTCAGCTCAGAACGTATAAAATCTGTTGCATTCCGATACAAAAAGTTAAGATCAAATGTCATGGCATTTACTTTTCTAAAACTAGTTTGGTAGCTCACTCCGGCATTAAAATTATTACTGGTCTCCGGTTTAAGATCAAGATTTCCTGCAATATTTTCATTTACATTTCCAAAAATTTCCTGCGGATTTGGTAAACGGTAACTCTTTTCAAAAGATCCTTTTACCTGCAAATTTTGTCTGATATAGTAGCTTGTTGCTCCACCATATCCCAGTACCGAAGTATGATCTACATATTGCTGGTATGCAATATCTCCGGTATTTCCAGATGGATTGTAACTTCTGGAATAAGTAGTTTTTAAGGAATAATCTTTTAAGAATACAGATGTACTCCACTTCTCGTTATAATCAAACTTATAACCTAACCCTATTACATTTTTTTGTGTTTTTTTAGGCTGTTTATAAACTAAAGACTCAGGAACTAATTCATCACTTTCTTTACGATCAAAAGTATTAAAGGTATTATTTAACATAAAAGAATGTCTCTCGCCCAAACTATAAGTCGCATTTGCTGTAGCAATTCCGTTATTATTTTTGAATTTACGTAACGTACGACTGCGTTCTCCACCTAAACCGTCAAACTTTCTGCTCTCGCCAAACCAGTTGTATCTAATATATACGGTATCTATATTTTTTTCTTCTCCAAAATTAAAATTCCCCGTAAGGTTAAAATTCAAACCTTTTGTAAAAAGATCTTTAACCTGATATTTTACAGTGGGCATCAAGATATTTCCTTTTGAATAAACAGATCCAAACACACTTTCCATCCTTGCTCCCGTTTGAATGTCTGCTTTATTTTGACCTCCTGTAAAACCAAATAACAATTTATCAGCATATTTTTTTCCGGTAATACCAATGTTTAAAACCACTGTTTCGTTATGGTAATTATCATGAAATCTTCTCACACGCTGATTTGGATAATATTGACCTGAATATAAATTGGCCGCATCAACATTGACCCAATAATTATTATCAGAATAATTTTGAAAAGCATTTATTTCTGTTGTAAAACCGCTTTTAGAAGTATAACCCGCATTTACTGCAGAACGATGTGTATTAAAAGATCCAAAAGAATACGATGCATCAACATAAGTTCTTGGTTTGCTGTTGGTCACAATATTCACCGCGCCTCCTAAAGCATCACCACCCAGCCAAATGGGTACAACACCTTTGTAAACTTCAACACGATCAGCAAGATTTACAGGAATATTATTCAGTTGAAAAGAAGATCCAAAATTATCCATCGGAACTCCATCAATAAAAACCTTGATTTGATTTCCCGAGAAACCATTTATTGAAAGTTCTGATCTTGAACCTACTCCACCAGCTTCACGAACACGAACACCGGAAACCCTGTCTAAAGCATGAGACAAATCAAGCGTAGTGTTATGAAGTTTTTTTGCATCAAGAGCGGTTACATTATAAGCTTGTTTGTTTACTTTATCAGTTGCAGTACGTCCTAAAACTGTAACACTTTCCAATTCGTTTAATTCACTTTCTAAACGAACCTTAAAATTGACATCCAAAGATGAAATTTCTATATTTTTTCTATAGCTTGAAAAACCAATTGCAGTAATTTTTAAAGTGTATTTTCCCGGCTTTACATTTTTGAAAACAAAACTCCCGTTTTCATCCGAAATCATGCTTAGGTTAGTTTTTTCAATACTAACTGTGGCATAAGGAATTGTTTGTCCAGAACTTTCTGTTACCTCTCCACTAACAAAGAAACCTTGATTTTGCTGGGAATGAGACAAGATCGAAAAGAAAAAAAATATACTAAAAAATAAAAATTTGTGAGTTGTCATATCTTTAATTAGACTAATTATAAATAACTTTGGCGCAAAAGTACCATCTACAACTCGAAAAAAGATAGGGAAAAACGGATTATTATTTTGTAAAAACGGATTATATTTTGAAAATCAAATCGAAAATTTTAGCACACGAAAAGTCAATTATTCAAATTGAAATTGGTAACAATCATTACCCTAAAAATTTCTTAACAGAAGAGAATGTGGATATAAAAAATGGTGATTCAGAACAAATTAAAAGCCATCATTTAATCACCGAAGGAATGGTTTTACTCGATACACAAATGCTTTTTTCAACGCCTCAAACTATCATTTTTGAAATTGATGAAGAATCTGTCGTGATGAATTTTATTTGCTGCAGTAATATCGAAACTCATATTGATCAATTAGAAACCGAAAAATATTCAAAAAAAAATACTCACAATATATTTTATGCTACAAAATACAGAGCGACTATTAAAATCCCCGCCTTTGAACAAACTAATTATTTCTGTATAATCTTATCTAAAGACTTTTACTATAACATCATCAATGAAGACTGGAAACTTCATGAAAAATTTTCAAAAAATATCCTGCATAAAAAATCGAGCTATTTAACTTCAAAATATATTCCCTTTACCCCTGCAATTCAATGGGTGATTCACGAAATAAAAAACTGTAACCGTCAGGGTGCATTAAAAAAAATGTATATCGAAACTAAAATCAAAGAGCTGCTCATACATCAGCTGGAAACAATCATTACCATACCCATACAAAAAGATCAAATTGACGAAGACGATTACAATAAATTACTAGAAGCCAAGCAAATACTAGACAATGACTATGTTCACGCACCAACATTAGCAGAACTTTCAAGGCTGATTTCGCTAAATGAGTTTAAACTAAAAAAAGGATTTAAAGCTTGTTTTGGCACTACTGTGAAAAGTTATATTATTAAACTCAGAATGGAACATGCAAAAGAATTATTTCAAAATAAAGCCTCAACAGTTAGTGATGTAGCCTATAAATGCGGCTATAAAGATGTGTCACATTTTTCGGCAGCTTTTAAAAATTTCTATGGTTTTTCGCCTCAAAAGTTCAAAATCAATTGGGACTATATCCATTTCTGGATTACAGGACTTTTATTATTAAGCTAATAAAAAAAGGGTCTTTAAATTCAGTTAACTAAATAACCAAATCTAAAGACCCTATAAAAATTTAGACGTTCTCGTATGTCTTGCAAACTTATACAAAGATATCCACTATGAAATGGTGTCAAATTTTCATTCTAAAAAAAAAATGTTTCTCCAAAAACAGTAACACAGAGATTGAAAAATGCTGTTTAAAAAGGCAAAAACAACGCTTAAATCAATTTCTATACGACAAAGCTACAAGCTACTTTAGAGAAAACATTACGGGATTCCACATTTAAGAAATCTTTTTTTCTCTTATTTATAATGATTCAATA
>NZ_CADCSU010000119.1 GCF_902804475.1 Flavobacterium bizetiae | reverse complement strand
CAATAAATGTTAATTTTCAGAACAAAATACTTATAATTTAAGAATATTGATGCTCTTTTTTAATGTTTAATGAATATGCTATCAACCCACCAAAAACAGAAATTTATATGAAAAAAGTGAAAATTCGTTTAGCTTCCCTCCTCTTTATGTGTTTTGCATCAACAGCATCATTTGCTCAGTTGTCATCTGCAAAAATCGATTCCTTAATGCAAAATGCGCTGCAAAAGTTTAAGGTTGCCGGGGCCTCAATTGCTGTTGTTAAAGATGGAAAAGTAATACACTCAAAAGGATACGGGATTAGTTCTGTCGAAACAAAAAAGCCTGTAGACGAAAACACTAATTTTCAAATTGCCTCTAATACTAAAGCGTTTACAACAGCTGCACTTTCTATTCTGGAAGATGAAGGTAAATTGAAATGGACTGATAAAGTAAAAGATTACCTGCCGGAATTTAAAATGTATAATGATTATGTAACAGAGAACTTCAATATACAGGATTTATTAACGCATCGCAGCGGACTTGGATTAGGCGTTGGTGATTTGATGTTTTTTCCTGACGGATCTGACTTTACGGCTAAAGACGTGATGACTAGTTTTCAGTATTTTAAACCTGTTTCGGCTTTTAGAACTCAATTTGATTATGATAATTTACTTTATATCGTTGCCGGAGAAGTAATTGCAAAAGTAAGCGGTATGACTTACGAACAGTTTGTACAGCAACGAATCATAACGCCTTTGCAGATGAATCGTACTTTTGTAGGGAGTCTGTTAAAAGACAAAAGCAATCTTGCAATCCCTCACTCTTCAACATCCGGAACGATCAAAAGTATCGATTTTTATAATATAGCAATGGGAAGTGCCGCTGGAGGTATTTATTCGAATGTTACTGATATGTCGAAATGGATGATTACACGCCTTAACAAAGGTCAATATGGTGAGGATCTAAAATCGTCGTTGTTCTCTTTAAAAAATCACGACGAAATGTGGCGCATACATACTGTTATGCCTGCAGATCCTAATCCGAGATACAATTCTCATTTTAATGGCTATGGTTTAGGCTGGGGAATATCTGATGCGAAAGGAAGTCTTAAAGTAGAACATACAGGCGGATTGCCGGGAATGTTGTCTATCGTAACTTTGTTTCCTGACCAAAACTTAGGGATTGTAATTTTAACCAATACGCAAGATGGTGGTGCCGGTCTTTTTATGGCGATGTCTAATACTATTGCAGACAGTTATTTAGGTTTGGATGATTTTGGCTGGACAGATAAAATGGCCCAATGGATGAATCAGGATAAAAATACAAGTGATGATGTCACAATAGATACATGGAAAAAAGTGGCTTCGGTAAAAAATACAAAAGTAAAAAATGAAGATTTTATTGGTGTTTACGAAGATCGCTGGTTTGGAAAAGCAGAGGTGTTTTTAAAGGGAAAGCAATTATGGATCAAATGTCTGCGTTCGCCAAAATTAAACGGACCTCTCGCCTTTTATGATGCTAATACTTTTGCTGTAAAATGGGAATACCAGGCGATGAACTGCGATGCTCTTACAACGTTTTCTGTTGATGAAAAAGGTAAAGCTCAATCTATCAAGATGAAAGGAATATCTCCGAATATCGATTTTAGTTTTGACTTTCAGGATTTAGACTTTAAAAGAGTTGCAAAATAAAACCTCTTAAATAAAAAAGCTCCATTAGAAATAATGGAGCTTTTTGTTTATAATAATGTTCAAATTTGATTATTCTGCCGCCTCAAATTCTGCATTTGTTCTTCGAATAGATTCAGCATCTTTATAATCAAGCCATTCCTGGCCTTTTCTTCTTCGCATCCAGTTATCATAATATCGAATGATCGCAACGTTTGCAAAACCTTTCCATAAGTTCGAAGGTCTTCCCGGAAGCGATCGCAGACTAAGTGAAAAACCCGGCGTAAGGTATTTCATGTAATGCCACCAGCCCTCAGGCATATAAAGCATTTCGCCATGACTAAGATTGGTAATATAGGGTTTAACTTTTTTGAGTGCCGGAAAACGTTCAAAATCAGGATTATCAAAATCAATATCTTCATTGCACAACCAGGAATATGGTAATCTGTACATGTATTTTGTTTCTTTAGGATCTACCAAAACACATTGTTTCTGACCTTCAAAATGCACATGAAAAATATTCGGGAAATCAATATCATAATGCATGAACACTTTGGCATCCTGGCCTCCAAAAAAAACAAGCGGCATACTTTTAAGTAATCTTAGCCCTAAACGTGGCCATTTCATATCAGACTTCATTGAAGGAGCGTCTTTCATCAAGTTGTATAAAAAAATACGCAGATCAGTTGGGCCTTTTTCAAGGATATCAATATATTCAGACATGGTCATTTTAAAGTCCGGTTCGTTGACTTTTTTGGTATGATCCGTTTTGCGGCTATCATATAAGGGCACTATTTTATCTCCAGCCACTTTTCTGATAAAATCAAAATTCCATTTTGTAAAAGCCGGCCAGTCTTCTATTTGGTTGGTAATAATAACAGGCTTTTGTGGCTTGTAGTAATTCTCTATAAATTCTTTTTTGGTAAGTTTTTCAACCCTTTCTATCTGTATATAATGATCAAATGCCATGCGTAATAGGTTTTAAAATTATATGTTGATACAATAAATAAGTAATAAATTGATAATGAGTATTGTAAATTTATTATAGAACTTTCATAGTAAAGATAAACATTCTTAATTAAAACTTAACCTACATTTTCTTGCTCTAAAAGGTGTTTTGTTTTAGTTTATCTTCAATCATAATATCCTGCAGAATTTATAAAAGATTCCTTCTTCATTAAACAAGATTTTTAAAGAAATATTGCTTTTTTCGATCGTAATTATTGAGAAGATTTATAAGTTATGTTTTGTTTAGAAAAAGGTGTACTGGCCTTTAATTA
>NZ_CADCSU010000118.1 GCF_902804475.1 Flavobacterium bizetiae | reverse complement strand
AATATAGGTTTTACACTTACAAATATACTATCGAAGTACAATTTTACGTTTCATGCATTACTAAAACCGGTACAGAAACTTCTTTGGCTATTTTTTTAGTAAAACTAGAATCGAAAAGTCCTTCAAAAAATGATCGTTTGTGTGTTATGGTTGTAAGTACATCTATGTCTTTATACAATATAAAATCAAGAATAGTTTCTTTTACTTCATCGCTTGGCAATACCAAAAACTCAATGTTTTCGTGTGCAAATTCTTTTTCCCATTCTTTGATGGTTACATCAGACACGTCTGAACTTGACGTTTTAACATAAAGACTTTTTACTTTTGCGTTTGTTTTTTTTGCGATATCCAGTACTTTTCTCAATTCGGCTTTGTCTTTTTCGCGATAACGGGTTGTGAAACCAATGGTTTTTATTTTCTTGAATTTTGTATCGGCAGGAATACATAAAACAGGAACTTTTATTTCTGAAATCACTGCACTCGTGTTTGATCCCAGGAAAAATTTAGTCCAGTCTGTAACTCCTGAAGAACCCATAATTACAAAATCGACATTATCTTCTTCGACTGCATTTCTTAGATTATAAATCAAATCTCCGTCCATCAAACGGTGTTTTATTACAATATCGCCTAAATTGCGTTCTTCTGCGATGGCTCTCAATTTTGGAATTTCATCTTTAAACACTTCAAATTTAGCCAATTCTATAGAGCTGTAGATTGCCGCATAGTTTTCCGGGAAAAACTGGCTATCGTATACAGGGATTTCAAACGTATGTAACAAAATAAGTTCGGCATTGACGAGTTTTGCAAATTCTAAAGCATGCACAAATGCATTTGTTGCACAGTCGGAAAAATCGGTGGGGAATAATATTTTTTTCATTTTGTTTGTGATTTAGAAGTTGTTCTCTCAAATTTAGTCATTCTAAAATCAAATTAGTCTGACAATTATCAGTATTTTAACATTTAATTTTATCTTATCAGATGTTTTTCAAATGACGAAAAGAAGCTGCTTTCGGGATGGGTTTGGAAGCAAAACTTTATAGCTTTTTTTATACCTTTGCGCCATGATAAATCAAGATTCTATAGTTGCATTAGCGACTCCGTCCGGAGCAGGGGCTATTGCTATAATTCGAATTTCGGGCTCTGAAGCGATTGCGATCGGAAATTCGGTTTTTAAATCCATCAAAAACAAAGACTTAACCAAGCAAAAAACACATACTTTGCATTTGGGTCATATTGTCGACGATTCGAAAACACTTGACGAGGTATTGGTTTCTGTTTTTAAAGGGCCAAATTCTTATACGGGAGAAAATACCATCGAAATTTCGTGTCACGGCTCTACTTATATTCAGCAGCAAATTATTCAGTTATTGTTGCGAAAAGGCTGTCGTATGGCTGATGCTGGTGAATTTACGTTAAGGGCTTTCCTGAACGGAAAACTTGATTTATCGCAAGCAGAAGCTGTCGCGGATTTGATTTCATCAGATAATGAAGCTTCGCACCAAATTGCCATGCAGCAAATGCGTGGTGGTTTTAGTAATGAAATTGCCAAATTACGTGAAGAACTTTTAAACTTTGCTTCTTTGATAGAACTGGAATTGGATTTTGCTGAAGAAGATGTAGAATTTGCCGACAGAACTCAATTTCATGAATTATTAAACAGAATCGAATTTGTCTTAAAACGTCTGATTGATTCATTTGCGGTTGGAAACGTTATTAAAAACGGAATTCCAGTGGCGATTGTTGGTGAGCCAAATGTAGGTAAATCGACTTTACTGAATGCTTTATTGAATGAGGAACGTGCTATTGTTTCTGATATTGCCGGAACAACGCGTGATACTATCGAGGATGAATTGGTTATTGGCGGAATTGGTTTTAGATTTATCGATACGGCCGGAATTCGTGAAACTAAAGATGTTGTAGAAAGCATTGGAATTAAAAAAACTTTCGAAAAAATTGAACAGGCACAGGTTGTGATTTATTTGTTTGATGGTTTGAAGTTTCAGGTTTCAAGCTCTGAGTTTGTTTCTGAAATTGAACAAATCAAAAATAAATATCCGCTAAAACCTTTGGTAATTGTAGTAAATAAAAAAGATATATTGTCTGCTGACGAAGTGGCAAACATCACGAATAAGCTTGAAAATCTGAATGCAAAATTACTATTGATTTCGGCTAAAGAGAAAATTGGTGTTGAAGATTTAAAGAATGAATTGCTTTCTTTTGTCAATACCGGTGCGCTCCGAAATAACGAAACAATTGTTACGAATACAAGACATTACGATTCTTTACTAAAAGCTTTGGATGAAATACAAAAAGTAAAATTTGGACTTGAAACAAATCTTTCAAGCGACCTGATTGCGCTTGATATTCGCGAAGCTTTGTATCAATTTGGGTTGATTACAGGTCAGGTTTCTAACGATGAATTGTTGGGGAATATTTTTGCTAATTTCTGCATCGGGAAATAGTAGAATAGAACAATAAAAAAAAACGAGTTGAAATATTGTTTATTAATATTTCAACTCGTTTTTTTATTTGAACATCCTTATTTTAAATCTCCAAACTCCAGATACAACTGCTTTAATAATATCATTGGATACTTTGTTTTATTAAGCGATATTTCTATTTCGTTTCCACTGACTCCAAGAACTGAATTTTCGGTTGAATCAGTATCAATAACTACATTATTCTTTCCTTTAATTATACTGTCAAATGGTGCCTTCACTTCTATGATCTGATCAAAATCTGGTTTATTCGTTAGTAAATGAGCCATAAACTGTTCTTTATCATTTCCGAATAAGATAAAACTGTTCGTGGCAGAACGTTTTTCATCACTTTTAAATTTGTTGTAAAACAAAACTTCTTTGATTACGACTTTAATTTTTGAAGCTATTTTTTTTCCGCCTCTTTCAAAATGACCACGATACAAATCAACCATAAATGAATTTCCTTTTGCAATCATTTGAGGTAAAACAAAAGTTTCAGGCTCAATTGTATAAGTTGCATATTCAGTATTGCTTTTCTGCTCTTCGATAAATAAGCCCTTCTCTTCCTCAGTTAGTTCAAGTTCTAAAATTATCTGATAATTGTGCGGACTATGAAACATCGGGAGATGATAAGCGTAAATTTTATTTTTTCCAAAGATCAACATTCCATGAGTGGAAGCCTTGTCAGTAGTCTGGATAACATGCTTTTCCTGTGAATTTGATACCATTGGAAACAAGAGAAACAACAAAAGAAGCTGAAGAAATTTCATCGATTTTGATTTTTTTTTGAGAAGGTAATAAATCTCATTAAATAGTATTAATCGAAATATACTCAGAAAACAAGACTTAAAAATATCCTGTTTTCTGAGTATATAATTTCTATTCTAAAAGATAACTATACTATTTTATACGTTTGAATTTTGTAAACTCAATGGGTAAAAATGCGGCAAAACTTCTTGCCCAATCAATTTTAAAGCTTCATCCACAGGAACTTCTGATTTTCTTAAATGAAGCGCCATGTGGTTTACTCCTGCCAGTTCATACAATCGCATCAATTGTGTTAATCCATTAATACCGACAGAACCTCCAAAACGATGTGGTGTAAAAGGAGCATCAGCATCTTTTAAAAGATTTAAATGAAAAGCCGATATATACGGTTTTGATGCCTGATTGTTATCATAAAGTGCATTTTTCCATTCTCTTACCAAAACTTCAGTATCTTTTACATCCCTCGGATAATTGAACCAGCCCTGCATGTTTTGAGCAATCCAGTCCATACTTTGTTTTGCCCTTCCGGCTAAAATCCACGGAATCTCATTTTTAGGTTTTGGATAAACCTGAATTTCATTAGATAAGCCTTCATAATATTGATTCAGCTCACTTTGCTCTTTCCAGGCTTCTTTAATTATTTCATGATTTAATACAAATCGCTGCGCTCTGGTTTCAAAATCAAATCCAAACAAAGGAAATTCTACAGGGCGGTCGCCTAAACCAACACCAAAAAGATAACGGCTTTCAGATAAATTTTCGATAGTAGCAATCGCTTTTGCCAATTGCAGCGGATCATGTAAAGGCAGTACAACCGCCGCAGTTCCAATGGCAATAGAATCTGTAATGGCGGCCACATATCCCAGATACGACAAGGTGTCAAAAATTTGAGCGCCGTCGCCAAAACCCGGATCATATACTGGAACTTCCCTCATCCATAAAGCAGCAAAACCAAGTTTATCAGCCAATTTAATAAGTTCTGTGTGTTTACTTATATCAGGAATTCCAAAAGGACGTCTTTGTTTTTTTCTTTTTTTCTCTCCTTCAAGAGACCAGTCGTTGTCTAATGGAAATTCGAGTCCAAGAGTCATTCGGCCGGGTATATGTATTTTACAAATTGTTTTCATTTTAAAATTAAATTAACGGTTAACAAATTGCTGGTTATTTAATTATTTGCTGTTCTTTTTACCTGATAATTTTGAGCTTAATAAAGTTGCACCAATAGCAAGTACTACAAACAAAGCACCAACCCAGGGAGTAGATTCAAGTCCTAAAGTAGATTCTACTACTAATCCGCCTACATAAGCCCCAATGGCAATTCCCACATTAAAAGCAGCAATGTTAAAAGCAGATGCTACATCTTCGGTTCCCGGCAGATAACGTTCTGCTAATTGAACCACATACAATTGTAATCCCGGAACATTTGAAAATGATAAAGCTCCCATGATAAACAAAGTAATAATTCCAAAAAGAGAATCATTTGCCGTGAATGTAAAAACTAATAAGGCAATGGCTTGTAAAACAAACATCCATAATAATGCTTTCAGCGGATTTTTATTAGCTGCTTTTCCTCCAATAAGATTCCCGAAAGCGATTGCTATTCCGTATACTACAAGAACTACATTCACCATTGATTCAGAAAGTCCCATGATTTTTTGAAGTATCGGAGACAAATAAGTAAAGGCAACAAAAGTTCCTCCGTAACCCAGAGTAGTCATCAAAAATGCCAAAAGTAATCGGCCGTTAGCTATTACTTTAAACTGGTCTTTTATGGCGATTGTTTTTTCATTTTCGATATTCTTTGGCAATAAAATCCAACCTGAAATCAAGCCGATCAATCCCAATACAGCAACCCCAATAAAAGTAGCACGCCATCCAAATTCCTGCCCAATAAAGGTTCCAAAAGGTACTCCGGTAACAATAGCAACAGTTAAACCTGTAAACATGATAGAAATTGCCGATGCTCTTTTATCAGGCGGTACTAATGAAGCGGCAATCGTAGAGCCTATCGAAAAGAAAACTCCATGAGCCAATCCTGTGATGATTCTTGCCATAACCAATGTATAGAAACCAGGCGCTATTGAAGCAAGACCGTTTCCTATGATAAATACAATCATTAACCAGATCAGTAATTTTTTTCTTGGAATACTTCCTGTTAAAGCTGTTAATATGGGCGCTCCAATGGCAACACCAATGGCATATAAACTCACCAGCAATCCTGCCGATGGAATACTAATATTTAAATCTGTGGCAACTGTTGGCAATAAACCCACAATAACAAACTCTGTGGTACCAATTCCAAATGCGCTTATTGTTAATGCCCATAGCGCTGCAGGCAGTCTTTTTCTTGTATTAACAGTTTGTTCTATAACTGCTGTTTCATTTGTTTTCATATCGTTGTTTCAAATAAAATTATAAATGATTTAGAAGGGAAAGATTTAAAAAAGTGAAGAGAAATAAGAGAATGTCCCGAAGGACATCCTCCTACCCAACAACCAATTTAATCAATCTTAATGTGCCCTATGCGGGAAAAAAAATTACCCGAGAATGTTATTATTTAATCCCGCTGGGTTATGAGTTTCAATTCCAGCTATAGATGAGGAATGTTTCCCGGAATTACTTCCAGAGCTATTGACATTCTTTCTAATTTATTTTGTGCATTATTTCCAGCACCTAAAAAAGCGGTAACTGTCTGCATAAAATAGTGGATCGTTTTCATCATTGCATTGTTTAAAATTAACAGTACAAAGTTCTAACGATAACACCAGATATGCGAGGATGAACATCACACATTTGAAGTGATGTAGATCACACTTTTACCCCTTAAAGCGGCTGAGAGTTTCGCGGGTAACACCTAAATAAGAAGCTAAAAGCTTTTTAGGAACACGCTGAATTAGTAAAGGAAGTTTTTTGATGAGATTATTATAACGTTCTTCGGCTGTTTGAGTCAGTAAAGACATAATGCGCTGCTGTAGGGCGATATAACCATAATGCGATTTAATTCTGAAGAAATTAGTCATTTTAGGAATTTCACTGCACAACTTTTCCCTGTTTTCTAAACGAAGACAAAAAAATTCTGAATCCTCAAGACAATCAATAAACAAAGTAGCCGGAACCTGATTCTGAAAAGCATGAAAATCGCTTGTCCAGTATTGTTCCATTGCAAACTGCAGAATATGTTCCTTACCTTCATTATCAATAGCGTATGTTTTCAATAAGCCGCTTATAATCCAGTATTCAGAAGGAACAAGTTCATCTTTTTGAACTAAAAACTGATGCTTTCTTAATTTCTTATAAGTAAAACAAGCAGCGATAGTTTCCCATTCTTCATCAGTTAATGGACTTATTTCCTCTATATGTTTTCTTAATTGTAAATAATGGTTTTCCATAAACTGCAAATTCTTTTAGAACTACCTGATTTAATCCTTACGAAAGTAACAAAAAACTTTTTACCTATGATGAAACAAAACTCACACACTTGGTGTGAGTTTTGAAAAACCGGTTACTGCCCTCCTCCCAAAGCTCTGTAAAACTCTATATAAGCCAAAGCTTCCTGCCTTTTTAAACTGGATAAATTCAGTTCGTTTTCTATCAAGTTTTGCTCTACCAGAATTACTTCTAAATAATTGGCCTGTCCGTTTGTAAACAAAAGACCGGCATTGTTTATCGCTGTTTGAAGTAAGTCATTTTTTGATGTCGTAATCGTAATTTTCTCTTTTAGTTTTTCGACTTTAACCATCGCATCCGAAACTTCTTTTGTGGCTTGCAAAACTGTTTTTCTAAATTCCTCAGTCTTTTGCTCGTAGGCAATTTTACTCACATTAAAAGCCGTTTTTAATTTTCGCTTATTAAAAATAGGTTCGGTAAGCCCGCCTGCTAAAGTTCCAAATAAAGAACCCGGAATGTTTAACCAATTTGAGGATTGAAATGAATTGAGACCGCCCGAAGCTGTTATATTCAAGGCCGGATATAAACCAGCCTGAGCGACACCTATTCGCGCAGAAGCCGCTCGCAGTTCAAATTCTTTCTGGCGCACGTCTGGACGATTCGACATCAATGAGGCCGGAACTCCGGAAGTTAATTGTTGCGGAGCGATAAAATTGGCTTTGATTTCGGATAATGCAATCTTATCTGGATTATTTCCCATTAAAACATTTAAAGCATTTTCCTGAATGAATTTTTCCTGTTCTAAATCAGGAATAATAGCTTGTGTCGATTTGTACTGAACTTCGGCTTGCTGTAACGCCAGTGCAGTCGCTTCGCCGTTTTCAAACTGAACACGGATTAGTTTAACCGTATTATCGCTTAAAGCTAAATTTTTACGAGCTATTGCCAATTGTTCGTCCAGCATTAATAAAGTATAATAAGACGAAGCTGCCGATGCAATCAATCTGGTCTGCAAAACTTTTCTGACTTCAAGACTTTGCAGCCATTCGTTCAGCATTGCTTTTTTCTGGTTTTTTACTTTTCCCCAAATATCAATTTCCCAGCTTAAACCCGCATTCAGCGTATAATCTTCTATTCTTTTTGTTCCGATGGTATTGCTTAAATTAAAGCCGTTAACACCGTTTAAACTATTATCAGAATAATAATTTCGGGAAGTTCCAATTCCTGCGGAAACTGATGGAAGCCAGGCCGTTTTTGACTCTTTCAGATATTCATCATTAATCTGAATTGTATTCAGCGCCATTTTCATATCATAATTGCGCTGCAAAACATTGTCTATAATATTTTGCAAAGCAGGATCTGTAAAAAAGCTTTTCCATGGCAGTAAAGTACTGTCCTTACTTTGCTGCAAGGCATTATTCCCTCTAAATTCCTGAGGCATTGCAACGGTTGGACGCACATAATCTTTCCCAATCTGACAGCTGGAAAACATGGCCAGAATAAGTATATAATATAGTATTTTCGTCATTTTAATGATTGGATTGAATTAAATGTTGATCTGTTACAGGTGTGATTTTTAAACCAAAAAAACGTTCGTGTAAAGATTGGAATACGATAAATAAAACCGGTATGATAAAAATTCCCAATACCACGCCAAAGAACATTCCTCCTATCGTTCCCGATGCAATAGAACGGTTTCCCTGCTCTGTAGCACCACCGGCAAAAAGCAACGGCAGTAATCCCGCAATAAAAGCAAAAGAAGTCATTAAGATTGGTCGCAATCGCAATGCCGAAGCCTGCAGCGCAGCCTCTACCAAAGATTTTCCTTTATGTCTCATTTGAACCGCAAACTCCACGATAAGAATGGCATTCTTGGCCAAAAGACCAATAAGCATAATCATACCAATTTGTACATAAATATTATTGGTAACGCCTATTAAATTGATAAAAACAAAGACACCAAATATTCCCGTTGGCAGAGACAAAATTACGGCCAGCGGTAAAAGATAACTTTCGTATTGAGCTGATAATAAGAAATACACAAACAAGATACAGATTCCGAATATAAAAATGGTTTGGTTTCCGGCCTGCTGTTCTTCCCTTGCCATTCCGGTATATTCATGGGAATAACCTAACGGAAGCGTCTCGGCAACCTCATTTATTGCTTTCATGGCATCTCCGGTTGAATACCCTTTTTTAGCCTGAACATTCAAATTAATAGAAGTTGACTGGTTTAAATGGGTAACCACTTCGGGACCAAAAACGCGTTTTAACTGCACTACCGATTTTAGCGGCACCATTTTACCATGATCATTTTTAGAATATACTTCGTTCAATGCATTTTCATCTACTCTAAAAGGCGCTTCGGCTTGTACTACTACACGATAATA
The DNA here is from genome assembly GCF_902804475.1 of Flavobacterium bizetiae. Classification (GTDB taxonomy): domain Bacteria; phylum Bacteroidota; class Bacteroidia; order Flavobacteriales; family Flavobacteriaceae; genus Flavobacterium; species Flavobacterium bizetiae. The sequence goes on along the minus strand of NZ_CADCSU010000118.1, from coordinate 7,385 downwards.
TTTCCCAAATCGGTTAAAATCAGAAGAATAAATACTTCCAAAATAAGCCTGCATGGTTTCTAAAATTGTACTAACATCAAGTCCCAGTTGTTTTGCTTTAACCGCATCAACATCGAGCATGTATTGAGGAAATTTTGCATTAAACGATGTAAAAGCTGCTGCAATTTCTTTTCTCTCTTTCAGCGATTTTATAAACTCATCATTTACCTGAGCCAGTTTATCGATCGAACCTCCGGCATTGTCTTTTAAAACAACATCTAAGGCATCAACATTTCCAAATCCCGGAACGGTTGGCATCGAATACGTAAACGAAGATCCTTCGGGCAAACCATCAAATACGGTTTTAATAGAATCCATAATTTTATTGATGTCTTTAACTTTTCCTCGATCTTCGGGCTGTTTTAAAATGGTATACGAAGCGGCGTAAGATGGCGAAACTGTATTAGCCAAGAGATTACTTCCGTTAACAATCGCATTAAAATATACCCCTTCAAACTTACTCAGCTTTTTGCTTGCCTCAGTAGTTACTGTTTTTGTACGTTCCAAAGAAGTTCCCGGAGGCATGCTTAAAGCGGTCATTACAAAACTTTGGTCTTCTGTAGGGATAAAGGCCTGCGGTGTGTTGCGTGCCAATACTACCGTTAAAATGGTAACCAAAATCAATCCGCCCAAAGCCAGCCATTTTCTTTTAATTAGAAAAAGAACAGCATTTGTATATCTTTTTGTAGCCGCATGAAAACCAGTATTAAAGAGTTCATAGAATCTTTGTAAGCCTTTCTTATGTTTATCTTCATACAATTCAGCATGTTTGTTTTTAAGTAAAACAGCACATAAAGCAGGACTTAAGGTTAAGGCATTTACTGCTGAAATTACAATAGCAATAGCAAGTGTAAAAGCAAACTGTCTGTAAAACACACCAACCGGACCTTCGATTAAACCAATAGGTAAAAATACCGCCGACATTACCAAAGTAATTGATAAAATGGCTCCGGTAATTTCGCCCATAGCGCTGATTGTCGCTTTTTTGGCATCGGTAGAATGATGTTCTAATTTATGATGAACGGCCTCGACGACGACAATCGCATCATCGACCACTACTCCAATGGCCAGAACGAGCGCAAAAAGTGTCAGCAAATTAATGGTGATACCAAAAACTCCCATAAAAAAGAAGGTACCAATAATCGCCACTGGTACTGATATGGCCGGAATAAGCGTAGAACGAAAATCCTGAAGAAAAATAAAAACGACAATAAATACCAGTATAAAAGCTTCAACCAAGGTATGTTCAACCTGATTGATAGAAGCGTCCAAAAAGCGTTTTGTACTATAAGTGGTTCTGTAACTAATTCCTTTTGGGAAACTCTTTTTGGCTTCTTCCATAAATTTCAGAATCTCAATCTGAATATCATTGGCATTAGAACCCGGAGTCTGGAAAATTGCAACTCCAATTCCCGGATGACCATCCAGCGTTTGTGCCGATGCATACACATGATCCAGCGATCCTAATTCTATTTTGGCAACATCTTTTAAACGCAGCACAGAACCATCCGGATTTGCCCTGATTACAATATCTTCATAATCCGGTTCTTTATTTAGTTTTCCTTTGTATTTAATCGTGTATTCAAAAGCCGTTGCGCTTCCTTCTCCAAATTTACCCGGAGCTGCTTCAATATTTTGATGGTCAATGGCTTTCATGACTTCCTGTGCTGTCATTTGATAGCTTGCCAATTTTCCCGGATTCAGCCAGACACGCATGGCGTAATCCTTGCTTCCAAATACCTGCGCTTTTCCAACTCCCTGAATACGCTGGATTCCTGGAACAATATTAATAAGATCGTAATTGTTCAGGAAAGCCGAATCGTAATTAGGATTGGTGCTTTCGAGATCAATAATCATGATCATACTATTGTTTTGTTTGGAAGTATTAATACCCGTTTTTACGACTTCCTGAGGCAGTTGATTTGTAGCCTGCGAAACCCTGTTTTGCACGTTAATTGCCGCCTGATCCGGATTGGTTCCCAGTTTAAAATAAACAGTAATCGTTAATGTACCATCGTTTGAGGAAGACGATGTCATGTAGATCATATTTTCTACTCCGTTAATTACCTGTTCTAACGGCGTGGCTACAGAACGGGCAACGGCTTCGGCACTTGCTCCGGGGTAACGTGCGGTTACCACTACAGAGGGCGGTGCAATTTCCGGAAAGGTTTCCATAGGCAATTTTTCCAGAGCCAAAAAGCCTAAAATTACCAATATAAGTGAGATGACAGTAGCCGTGACGGGTCTGTCGATTATTTTCTTTAACATAATTTAAAAGGCTAGATTATTATTTTGAAACTTTTACCTGTATGCCTTCATGCAAGCGTTCAAGTCCTTTTGATACCAATATATCTCCAGGTTTTAATCCTTCGGAAATGATATAATTTAAAGCTGTTTTTTGTCCAATTTTTAAGGATACGCTTTTCAGTTTGTTGTTTTTTTCGACCACATAAGCCATGACTTTATTTTGTAATTCGTAAGTAGCTGACTGTGGAATCTGAATTACATTTTTGTTGTATTGTGACATGATAATCTTACCGGTATTTCCGGAACGCAAAAGTCCTCCGCTATTAGGAAATGAAGCTCTAAACGTAATAGATCCGGTAGATTTATCAAATTGTCCCTGAACAATATCGACTTTGCCTTGTTCCTCATAAACTGAATTATCAGGAAGCATTAAACGAACAGAAGGAATTCTTTTGATTTTTTCTTCTATGGTTTTTCCGGGATATTGTTGTTTAAACTGCAAAAAAGCTTCTTCACTCATCGAGAAATAAGCATACATCGTATTGATGTCTGAAACGACAGATAAGGGTTCCGGTTCGTTATGCCCCACAAGACTCCCAACTCTATAAGGCAGTTTGCCTACATAACCGTTTACAGGAGCTTTTATGAGCGTAAATCCTTTGCTTATAGCCGCACTTTTCTTTGCAGCTTCTGCTTGTCGAACAGCAGAATTTGCTGCGCTGAGTTCGGCTTGGGCATTTTTAAGCTGTACATCCGAAACTACTTTTCCGTCAACCAGTTTTTGTATTCTTGTGGCTTCAATTCTGGCTTTTTCTCTGTTAGCCAATGCAGTTTGCAAAGACGCTGTTGACTGGTTTAGCTTTTCGCTGTAAGGCGTATCGTTAATAAGAAATAACGATTGTCCTTTTCGTACATAAGCTCCTTCGTCTACAAATATTTTTTCGAGATATCCTTCTGCCTGAGGTCTTATTTCGATATTGCTGATTCCTTCAAGCATACCCGAAAATTCTAATTCTGTTGTAACCGATGTGGTATCAACTGTAACGGTTGACACTAAAGGCGTTACTGTTTTTTCTTTTTCTGCTTTGGATGAACATCCTTGTAAAACCAATAAGCAATAACCGACCATCGACGTTCGGAATATAGTACTAAGCAATGCTTTTAAATGTTGCTGCATGACAATAAATAATTTTTAATGGATTAATAATGAATTGGATGGAAATTTCAATGTTGTTGTTTTTAATTGAAGTTTCTCAAATTGCATGCAAAGGTGTATCGGAATTAATTATAAAGGAAATAGCATAATTTATAGATATCTATAAATCAATTTATACTTAATATTATAAGGAAAATAAAAAACAAGTAACTTTGCACCATGGTAGACATGGAATGGTACAGAACGTTTAAAACGATTTATCAGGTAGGTACGCTTACTGGCGCGGCACAGGAACTGCTTATTTCGCAGCCCAATGTGAGTCAGCATTTATCAGCACTTGAAGCTCATGTAGGCAAGCAGTTATTCGAGCGTAAACCACGCCGAATGGTGCCAACAGATTATGGCAAATTATTTTATACTCAAGTAATTGATGCTATTGAGAAATTAGAATACATTGAAGCCGAATTTAGATATACACGTTCTTCGAATATTCCGCTGACTTGTATTGGCACCTCTAAAGAGTTTTTCTACAGCATTCTGGCTTCAAACATAAGTCAGGCTCCTGCTAATCTTGTATTTGAATTTTGTCCTACCAAAGAATTAATGCAAAAATTGAACTCAGGAAAATTATATTTTGTCATTACTTCAAGCCGTAATGACGAAAAAGATATTGTTTACGAACCCATTCGTACTGCCAATTTACTTCTTGTTGGCAATAAGGAATTCGATACAACCGAATTTGATCTTTTTATAACCAATTCTGAATTTGATAAAGCCGAGAAATGGCTTTGCGATAAAGATTGGTACGCTTACAGCAGTGATCTGGCCATTATTAGAAGATTTTGGTTAGAAAATTTTAAAAAACGCCCCACTATAAAACCCCGATTTGTTATTCCTGATTATAATTCGATTCTAAAAGGAATTCGTTTTGGTTCGGGCATTACCATTGCATCAGATTATTTAGTGCAGGATGATATTAATCAACATCATATTAAAGAAATCTGGAAAGGCCATCACCCTACTCAAAACACGATTTATCTTGCCTACAATAAAAATAATGTGACTACAGATCAAATCGAAATGGTTAAAAAATTACTTCGATAAAAGAAACCATTATTAAATAAAATAAAGAATCCCCGTTAGCCGAAAGACAATCAAGACCGGCGCAATCTCAAATAATTTTTACATATCTTTGATTCAACTATTGGATTAATGTGTTTTTGAAAATAAAACTTCATTATATGCTCAACTGTTCATTTCCGCATCGTAAAATAAATGACTATACAAGATTTAATTGGCAATTACTCCATTTCCGGAAGCAATCAGGACGAAAGTAATCAGGTAACATACAAAGGTATTTTGAGCTTATCGCTTGACGAAAACAATCGGATTATTGCTCAATGGCTTATTAATAATACTCAGCAACAAAAAGGTCACGGTTTCTTTAAAGACAATATTCTGGTCATAAACTTTAGCTATAAAGGAGACGAGAATAAAACCTACAAAGGAGTTGCTGTTTATAAATGCATCACTGCAGATGTATTGGAAGGTTTTTGGTCAGAAAAACACGGAGATCCGCTCTATTTAGGAACGGAACATTGTTTACGTTTGAAAACTAAAAACTTAAATTAAACTGTATTTATACCATTTCTTAAAAGCAAAGAAATCCTGAAACTCTTTGCTAAGCGTTTACTCTGGCTCAAAAAGTTAGTTATAAGTTTTAGTACTTTTCAATGAAACTAAAATGGTATTAAAGAAAGATATCAATTTACGCCTTTAAGTAAAATTAAAAGTCTTTTTTTCAATATATTAGCCAGAATTATTATTCTCTATAAAATCTTGTGAATTAAAGAAGGTGAAATAAAAGAGTACTTATTTAACCTTTTTAATAACTGGCATAAAGTAATTTAGCGCACATGAAACTAAAAACTATGACAATAAAATATTTAGCAGCATTTTTAATTTTTGCCTTGGTTGGATGCAAAAGTAAACAACAAAGTAATACACAAAATATTGAAAATGCGATTACAAAAAATGCTCATCAGTTATTAGAAGATAAAAGATTTCATTCTGTTTCCATATCAGTTTTTAAAGATGGAAAATCCACAATAAAACATTTTGGAGAATTATCTATCGGAAAAGGAAACACTCCAAACGATTCTACACTTTATGAATTAGCTTCTGTAACTAAAACTTTTACAGGTTATGTAGCTGCTAAAGCTGTACTTGATAAAAAAATAAATCTCGATGATGATATTAGAATTTATCTTAACGAACCATATCCTAATCTAGAATTCAAAGGCGAACCTATAAGAATCAAACATCTTCTCACGCATACAAGCGGCTTTCCTAATTTCCCTATAAAAAGCGAAAATAAAACGGCTTTTTTTGACGGATTGAAACTAATCAAAATAGAAACAGTACCTGGAGAAACATACGCCTACTCCAACACAGCTCCGGAATTAACCGCTTATATACTTGAAAAAGTGTATCAAAAACCTTATGAAGAATTGGTGACTGAATTTGTTTTGAAACCAAACAAAATGAACGAAACCAAATTTACATTAAATGATAATGAAAAACTGAGATTGGTAAAAGGTTACAACGATAAAAACGAGTTAATGCCCAACTTCAACAGGACTTTATGGGGAGGAATTTCAGGATTGCATTCTACTCCTGCAGATTTGGTAAAATATATGAAATTGCAACTTGACGAGTCCAATCGTATTGTAAAAGAATCTCATAAAAAATTATATAAAGAAGGTACTGATTTTTGGGAAGGTTATCATTGGTACATCTTAGAAAATGGTAATGAATTAATTTACAGACATCACGGAGGTATCTACGGAATGCAGAATTGGTTTGTAATTTATCCTAAACAAAATATGGGAATCTCTATATTGACAAATACCAGTTTTAATGAAACCGGAGAGATTTTAGAAAAAGTAGTGGATCAATTGTATGCCGATATAAATCAATAACTAAAAAATAAAAAATACATAGCAATCGGAACGAAATTTTCAGTCAAAAATCAATGTCGCTTTTATTTAAGATCGCGGTTTAGGCAAGTTTCTGTCGTACATTATGATCGTTCCGGCAACAGCCACATTCAGACTTTTCACTGATTTAAATTTTACTAAATTATGGCATTTATCCATTACTTTTCTGGATAAGCCATGATCTTCTGCGCCTAATAAATACACGCAACGTCTTGGATGTTCGAACGTCTCTAAGTCTGAGGCTTTTTCATCTAATTCAACACCAACTAATCTTGCTCCTTTAGGCAAATTCTCGAAAAAAGCTTCGAAAGTATCATAATGAAAATATGGAATTGCTTTTACAGCATCGTGCGTATCAGAGGCTTGTTTCGCATATCGATTGCCTATGGTAAATATAAAAGTAGCGCCTAAATTTTGAGCTGATCTCCACAATACGCCCAAATTTTCAGGTGTTTTACCATTTTGGATCCCTATCCCGAAATATTCATTTATAAAATTATCATTCATAAGCGCAAAAGTACAAACTGAAAGCAAATAAATCAATTTTTATTACAGCGAAAGGATGAATCTTCTATTGACCTGCTTTTAGTTGTTTCGCGAAAGTCTCTCCTGTTTTGACTCTTTTAAGCATTTTTTGTGGTTAACAATTACTGCTTTTTGAAATGAATAAAAATGAAATTGCAAACAAAACTTTTTTGCTGATTATTATAAATTTTAATCTCCTGTAATTTAAAATAAAATGTTAATTCGGGATGTTTTTCAATCATTTTTATGGTAAAAAATGAACAAATAAAGAGGGTTTTTCTTTCCAAAAACACTCATATTGATGTATAGTATTACAAAAATATTATGTTAAATTATTCTTAAAAATTTAAATACATAAATTTTATAGTTAAAATTTAAAACACTAATAATCAACATAAAATACAGCATCACATTATTTA
>NZ_CADCSU010000117.1 GCF_902804475.1 Flavobacterium bizetiae | reverse complement strand
ACAAGAAAATTCGTGTTAAATAAAATAAATAAAAACATTTTTTTTTAAAGTATAAAACAAAAAAGGCCGGAAGAATAATCTTCCGACCATGACTACCTTGATGGCGCTTTTTATATTTTATATTCTTAACGAATCGGGACCGGAAATACGGGTAAACTTGCATGACCTAACTCATCTACAGTTTGTATAGCAAAAAAATAGTTGTCTTTAGAATACGGAATTTCTGCTTTGGTATCTTTTACAAAAAATGTTTTCTCCCAATGTGAAGAAGCCGTTTCTCTCATTAAAATCTGATAACCATAAGGCGCTTTTCCTTCCGGAGCAGTCCAGGAGAACGCAGATGAATTAGAAAGATTTTTAACTTCGATTCCTACATTTACTGGCGCTTTTGGCGACCATGCTAAATTGGCCAGAGTGGCTAAATTAGAACAAGTGTTTTTTCTTAAATACTCAAAATCCATAAATTCAACCAAATCACCGTATTTAATTCCGTTTTCAGTTCTTAAATCCTGATGCTGATGATCGAAATTCTCATTCATTTCGCAAAAACGAACTGCTGTAAATCCATTTTGACTAAACGGAGTATGATCGCCTCCACGTAAAAAACGATCGTTTCTGTAGACCAATTTTACTTTTAACTGATCTACATATTGCTCTGTAACGGTTTTAATGTAACGCGCCAATAATCTCGACGGACTATCATTTTCGCGACTTGTTGCTTTACGCATCTTGGCTTCGTCTTCGGTTTCCAGAAACGGAATTGTTTCGCTAAAAACCCTGATCTGAGTGTTATCTCTTAAATTAGTTCCGCTCGACAAACTATTACCAATCATATCATTATTAAGCATTGCCATGATATTCCAGTTCGATTCTTTTGCCGTTTCAGCAAGATGACGTGCCCCTATAAGTCCTTGTTCTTCGCCAACTACAGCTACAAAAATAATAGTAGCAGAAAAAGATCTTTGACTCATTACTCTCGCTAATTCCATTACAGCCGCAACTCCGGAAGCGTCATCATTGGCACCTGGAGCATCAGATTTAATATTCATAACATCAGAAACTCGCGAATCAAGATGTCCGCTTATAATAAGAACACGGTTATCATTTGGGTCAGTTCCTTTAAGAGTCGCCATTACATTCCCAAGCTGACTATCTTTGTTGATTCGTTTTCCGTCTGCTTTCACTTCAAAATAATCAATTGCAGCAGTTAATCTTCCGCCAGATTCCAATGCATATTTATCAAATTCAGATTTTACCCATTGTTGTGCAGCGCCAATTCCTTTGGTTTTGCTTTTAGTATCGCTTAAAGTATGTCGTGTCCCGAAAGAAACTAACTTCCGAACAGTAGCTTCAAGGTTTTCGGCTTTAATTTCGGTAATCATTTTTTTTATTTCAGGATCTTCAGCAACCTGAGAAAAGGTAATTTGAGTAAAAAACAGAAAAGTAAATACAGAATAAAAAATGGTCTTTTTCATTGATTTGGGATTAATTTAGATCCTCAAATTTACTTAAAAAAAAGAGAAACCCTAAAAAGATGTTTTAGCTGATTTTATCTAAAACTTTTTTCGTTGTACCATTTTCAAACTTCGTACATTTGCACCTTAGAAACTTAGCTGCTTTACAGCTTAGAACCTCAAGAATATGATTGAAATAGGAAAATACAATACCCTTACTATATTACGTGATACCAAAGTTGGTTTGTTTTTAGGAAATCCTGAAAAAGATCCGGAAGGAATTCACGATATATTATTACCCAATAAATACGTTCCCAACGAATTTGAAATAGGCGAAGAATTGATCGTCTTTGTATATTTAGACCACGAACAACGTCCGGTTGCTACCACACTGGAACCTTATATATTACTGAATGAATTTGCACTTTTAAGAGTGAATTACATTAATCAGGTTGGTGCTTTTATGGATTGGGGGATGGAAAAAGACATCCTTGTTCCGTTTAAAGAACAAGCCCGACCAATGGAAAAAGGAAAACGTTACTTAGTTTACCTTTACATGGATGAAAAAACCAATCGTTTGGTTGCTTCAAGTAAATTGAACCAATTTTTAAGCAATGAAAACCTAACGGTTGAGAAAGGCGAAGAAGTTGATTTGATCGTTTCGCATATTACCGAATTAGGAATCAATGTAATCATCAACGAGCAGCACAAAGGATTGTTGTACAAAGATGAAGTTTACGATGATGCGATTAGAACCGGTGACAGAATGATCGGATTTATTAAAAACATCCGTCCTGATAACAAAATAGACGTTGCGTTGCAAGCACAAGGCTATCAAAGTATTGAGCCAAATGCAGAAAAAATATTAGACGAATTAAGAGCCAGCCGTGGTTTTTTACGTCTAAACGACGCTTCGCATCCTGAAGACATCAAAACGGTGTTAAAAATGAGTAAAAAGACTTTCAAAAAAGCAATTGGAGCTTTATATAAAGATAAGCTGATAGAAATAAAAGAAGACGGGATTTATCTTGTAAAAGAATAATTTCTTTAAAATTTCAATATTTTTTAAATTCCAAATTCCAATACTTTACGAGTTTTTGGAATTTGGATTTTTTTATTGAAATTTAAAAAATATTTAGAGTTTATGAAAAAAATGATCTTTTTAAGCCTTTCGTGCTTCGTTCTTATTTCGTGTCAGAAAAACAAGCAAGATTTAAAACTTGAATTGCTGACCAATGAGA
>NZ_CADCSU010000116.1 GCF_902804475.1 Flavobacterium bizetiae | reverse complement strand
TTCTTACATTACTTATATGGTTTAAATATTATTACCTATATGGTTTGACGAAAAATTTGTATTTTTGACCAGCATCTACAAAACGTTGTGAAATAAATCTAAGCCAGAATGCATTTTAAACATCCTGAAATTCTATACTTTCTGTTTTTATTGATTGTTCCAATTTTGGTTCATTTATTTCAATTACGACGTTTTAAAACTTCTTACTTCACTAACGTACGCTTTTTAAAAGAACTTTCGATTCAAACCCGAAAGAGTTCAAAAATCAAAAAAAGACTTTTATTAGCCACTCGTTTATTATTATTGACTTGTATTATTTTAGCCTTTTCCCAACCTTTTTTTGAAGCTAAAGACAGTAAAAATGCAACGAACGAAATGTACATTATTCTGGATAATTCGTTTAGTATGCAGGCAAAAGGCAAAAAAGGTGAATTGCTAAAACGCGCCGTTCAGGAATTACTGGAAAACACGCCCGAAACAACTCAGTTTTCGTTATTAACCAATACTGAAAATTATTGGAATACCGATATTAAATCTTCAAAAGCGGCTTTGCAAAATCTACAATACAGTGCAACTCCTTTTGAACTTTCGTCGATTATGGCGAAAATAAAAGCCCATAAATCGGCTTATAAAAAAGACATTGTTATTATAACAGATGCTGTTGGTTTAGCTGAAAAAGATGTTGCAACTATTGATAGCGAAGAAAAACCATATTTTATAATTCCATCAGCCGAACAAAAAAACAATATTGCTATTGATAGCGTTTTTATCAACCAGACTTTAGAGAATTTCTACGAATTAACAGTAAATTTATCTGCTTACGGAGAAGGTTTTAAACCCGTTTCGATGGCATTATACAATCAGAACAAACTAATTGCTAAAACGATTATTAATTTTGATGCTAAGAAAAAGAAAATCAACTTTACGATTCCAAAAGAAGCTTTCCACGGATATGTAACTATTGAAGACAATGGCCTAACGTACGACAACAAACTCTATTTCAGTATTTCGAAAACTAAAAAAACAAATGTTATTAGTATCGGAGAACCGGAAAAAAGTAATTTCTTAGCGAGAATTTATACTTCATCTGAATTCAATTACAACAACTACTCGATTAACAATTTAGATTATAATAGTTTAGACAAACAAAACACCATTATTTTAAATGAATTAATTGAAGTTCCTCAGGCTTTACAAACGACCTTAAAAGCATTTGTTTCTAAGGGTGGAAATCTGGTTGTCATTCCTTCAGAAAAAAGTTCTGTCTCGAATTTGAATTCATTTTTGGGCAATTTTGGAAAAATTCAATTCAGAGATATTGAAAATAAAAACAAGTTAATTACCAAAATCAATTTCGATCATCCTTTATTTTCCGGAGTTTTCGAAAATAAAATCACCAATTTTCAATATCCAAAAACAAATAGTTCATTTGATATTTCGAGCCCTTATCCGGCCGTTTTATCTTATGAAGATCAAAGTGTATTTGTAACCGCTATTCAGAATCCTGTTTCCGGAATTACTGTTTTTGCAGCGCCTATCAATACCACAAATTCGAACTTCCAGCAATCGCCATTAATTGTTCCGTTATTTTATAAAATGGGTCAAAACAATCAAAAAACAGGAGTTAATGCCCTGACCATTGGTAATAACGAACCGTATTTTGTAGATGTTTTATTGACAAAAGATGCTATTTTGGAAGTAAAAGGAACTGAAGATTCTTTTATTCCGATTCAGCAAATCCTGAATAATAAAGTAAAATTAACTTTTAATGATTTCCCTGAAACAGCCGGAAATTATAGCATTTTTGATAAAAAAGAATGGGTTGAAAACCTGAGCTTCAATTATAAAAGAACCGAAAGCGATTTGAGTCAGGTAAACACAAATGTGGTTTCGGATTTTAAAACTGCCGATACGATTTCGACTATCTTTAATACGCTACAAACTGAACGAACTGACAGCCAAATTTGGAAATGGTTTGTTATCTTTGCACTGTTATTTTTAGCATTAGAAATGGCAATTATTAAATTTGTGAAGTAAAACGTAACGTTTTCTTTTAGCTCTTAGTTTGTCATTTCGACGAAGGAGAAATCTCCATGACAAGCTCGACAAAGATTTGATTCTCATTACGGAGTTACTGGCGGAGATTTCTCCTTCGTCGAAATGACAAACTGTATGGCCAAAAAGTATTAGAAACAAGATTTCAATTAAAATAAATTTCTCTACATATGAAAATAATCATCAGAAGCGCCAAAATTATCGATTCAAAAAGTCCGTTTCATAACCAGACCGTTGATCTTTTAATTGCAGATGGTTTAATAGAAAAAATAGGAACTTCGATTCTTGATATCGAAGATACAACCGAAGTTAAATTTGACAATTTACATCTTTCTCAAGGTTGGTTTGACAGCAGTGTTTCATTAGGAGAACCTGGCTACGAAGACAGGGAAACCATTGCAAACGGACTGAACGTAGCAGCAAAAAGTGGTTTTACGGCAATTGCTTTACAGCCCAACTCTTTTCCTGTTATCGACAATCAATCGCAGGTAAATTTTGTAAAGAATAAAGCGAATGGTTTTGCTACAGAACTCTTTCCTATTGGTGCTTTAACCAAAGCGAGCGAAGGAAAAGATATGGCGGAATTATTTGACATGAAAAAATCAGGAGCGGTTGCTTTTGGAGATTACAATAAAAGTATCGACAACGCTAACTTGCTAAAAATCGCTTTGCAATATGTTCAGGATTTTGATGGATTGGTTATTACTTACTCTCAGGATCCAAACATAAAAGGAAATGGTGTTGCGAATGAAGGAATCGTTTCGACCAAATTAGGTTTAAAAGGAATCCCGAATCTAGCCGAAGAATTACAAATATCAAGAAACTTATTTCTATTGGAATATACAGGAGGAAAACTTCATATTCCGACCATTTCTACCGCAAAATCGGTTGAGTTAATCAGAGAAGCTAAAGCAAAGGGATTACAAGTAACGGCAAGTGTCGCTGTACATCATTTGGTTTTAACCGATGAAAAACTAGAAGGTTTTGATACGCGTTTTAAAGTTACGCCACCGCTAAGAACTGAAGCTGACAGACAAGCTTTATTAAAAGGAGTTACAGACGGAACTATCGACATTATTACTTCAGACCACAACCCGATTGATATTGAATTCAAAAAAATGGAATTTGACACGGCGAAAAATGGAACAATTGGCTTAGAAAGTGCTTTTGGAGCTTTGTTAACTGTTCTGCCTCTTGAAACTGTAATCAAGAAATTGACTTTAGGGAAAGCTATTTTTGGAATTGAAAGCAATTCAATTGCCGAAGGTTCTAAAGCTAACTTTACTTTCTTTACTCCTGAAGGAAAATCGACTTTTACGAAAGCAAATATTCTTTCAAAATCTAAAAACTCTGCTTTTTTAGGAACTGAAATAAAAGGTTCTGTTTACGGAATTTTGAATCAAAATCAACTTGTTATCACTAAATAATTACAATGAATAATTCAATCGAAGAGGGAAAATCAATCGCCATTACCAGCTATATTTTAATTATTGGTGTTTTGATTGCGATGTCTATGAACTCTGAAAATAAAAATAGTTTTGCATCATTTCATATTCGTCAGGCTTTAGGATTATCGCTGGCTTTTATTTCTTTTGGAGCTATTATCAGCAATTTCGACAGCTTTATGATCACTTTCCCAATGTGGATTTGCATCTCTATCTTATGGACTTATGGAATTTTTAGTGCTATTCAGGGACAAACAAGACCAATTCCGTTAGTGGGGAATTTATTTCAAAAATGGTTTAAATCGATAGGATAAAGTTTAAATTCCAATTTTTTAAAATTCCAAATTCCAAAAAAAAATCCGTTAAATCAGCCTTTTCACTTTAATGAACCTGTTTTATCAGCGTATAAATTTTGAACACGGATGACGCAGATTTGCAAGCAAAAACGCGGATAAAAACAGATTTTTTATCATCCTAATTAAAGCTCAAAGCATAAAATATAACAAACTCGTAATTCAGCTGAAAACTGAGACTGCGACCGAAAACTAAACAAATGAACCTATCTTTAGAATATAAAATACAAGAACCAAAAGTTATCTTAGATAAAAATCCTGTTTTACTTTTATTACACGGATACGGCAGTAACGAAGCCGATTTGTTTTCGTTTGCTAGTGAACTTCCGGATAACTATTACATTATTTCTGCTCGCGCTCCTTATGATTTGCAATATGGTGCTTACGCCTGGTACGCGATTAATTTTGATGCAGATCAGAATAAATTTTCAGATAACGAGCAAGCCAAAACTTCACGTGATTTAATCGCCACTTTTGTAGATGAATTGGTTGCGAATTATCCTATTGATGCTAATAATGTAACTTTAATTGGTTTTAGCCAGGGTTCTATTTTGAGTTACTCAGTGGCACTTTCTTACCCTGAAAAAATTCAGCGAGTGGTGGCGATGAGTGGTTATTTCAACGAAGAAATCATCAAAGAAGGTTACGAGAAAAACGACTTTAAAAACCTTAAAATATTCGCATCACACGGAACCGTAGATCAGGTAATTCCAATCGAATGGGCAAGAAAAACTCCAGCTATTCTTGAAAAATTAAATATTCCGGTTACTTATAAGGAATATCCTGTTGGACATGGTGTAGCTCCTCAAAATTTCTTTGATTTTAAGAATTGGCTGGCTGAGTAGTATTTAGTTTTCAGTCGCAGTTTGAAGTCTCAGTACGTAGCTATTTTAAATCTTAAAAATGAGTAAATTTCCAGATATACTAACTGACGAAAAAATTAAGGATAGTAATAAAGACTTTAGAAATGCATTATTTTCTTTAGATAAGAAATTCATTGATAAAGATAATTCTGTTCATTTAACAAGGATTTATTCTGCTACAAAGCAACTTGACATCAGAAACAAGATCCTGAGACTTTTATATGATTTTGATTTTCCTGAATTAAAGATTTTCTTTGATAGTGCGTATAAAAAAGAACGTTATCTCGATATGAAAATCTATGCATTGCGCGGACTTTCTCAGTTTATTAGTGAGAAAGACACAGAAAAACTATTGCTAAAATTTAATTTGACATTGCTGAAAAGACAAGAAACAACGTCTTATAATTATCAGGAATACGAACTTTTAAGAGGACAAAATTCTTTGCCTTATTTAGTCGAGAAATACAATTACAATTGTTTCAAAGAAACTCTCAATCAGGTAAATGACCAATATAACGCAATGCCTGACGCTTTTAAAGGACATTTTACGATAGATAAAAATGGTGAATTTGTATCACTACGAAGCCCCGAAGAAAGCTCAAAAATGATCAAAGAATTTTTTAATCAATTATAAAAAAATCGCAGCTTTCAAATTGAAAACTGCGACTGTATACTGTAAACTGATTACTCTCTTGTGTAAATAATTTTACCGTTCTTTTTCAGCACATAACCTTTCCAGGGAATTAACTGGTAATCGTCTTTCGTCCAGGAATCACCTTCGGACTTTCTTTCTAAAAGAATTGGTTCTTTTTGAGTATCGAGAAAAAGCTCTGCTTTATTTCCGTCAAAAATTACATAGGCAACTGTTGAATACGTTTTTCCGTCTTCGGCATGGGCTAATTTTGTACCCACTTCAAAAAGTCGGACACATTCATTTTTAAGTGCAGACCACGTATATCCTGCAGAAGCCTTACATCCGTGTGCATCAGAATCTCCTCCTACTACTCTAGCCGGTTTTGATTCTTCTTTCTTTGGCGCTTTATTTTCTTCTCCTACTTTCTTAGCGCAAGAGAAAGATAACCCAATAATAGCCGAAAATAAAAATATCTTTTTCATAAATTCCATTTTTTAAAACTGGTCAAAAAATAGAATTTCGAACTCTATTTTTGATATAACCAAGTTTGATTTACTTCAAAAGTAATCTTTTCATCCTGATCAACAAAATATTTTAACAGGACTTCTCCCCATAATTCACCATTACTGTAATCTGCAATAATCCATCTGTGGTTTAATATTTTTATTTTATTGATGATAAATTTGTTCGGACCTATTTTATCCTGTCCTGTGTAAGGATTCCCATTTGGATTTGCATTGAAGTCTAATAATTTCTCGGTTACAACCGGAATTAATTTTTCAAATAAAATTACTTTTCCTCCAGAAGCCTCGTTATCAAAGTAATTTTGGGCATTTTCGTTATGTTCTAACGAAAAATAATCGGCATCGGCTAATTTCGTTGTCATTAAACTGATGCTATCTCTTAGTTTCTTAGTCGTTTTATCATATCGCTCTTCTCCAAATTTTACTTCTCTGCTGTAAAACATATAAGTAAAAACATTCATAAGTATCGCAAGGATAAAAAGATAAAGCATTAAGGATTTTTTCATTGTTGTGGTATAATTAAATTGTAATTTCTAAGTTGTCGTAAGCGAGGAAAACGTTCTTAGGCAGTTGTTTCTGTACTTCTTCATGAAAGCCCAAAACATGACTAATATGCGTTAAATAGGCTTTTTCGGGTTTGACTAAATTTATAAAATCAAGTGCTTCCTGCAAATTAAAGTGTGTATCATGAGGTTCTACGCGCAATGCATTCACGACTAAAACCTTAAGATTTTTTAGTTTTTCGACTTCTGTTTCGTGAACTGTTTTAACATCAGTTAAATAGGCAAAATCATCTATACGATAACCAAAAACCTGCAAATCGCCATGCATAACATTTACCGGAATGGCTGTTTTATCGCCAACAGCAAAAGGCTGATCATTGATAACCTCAATGGTTTTAACGCTTGGAGCTCCCGGATATTTGTTTACGGTTTCGAAAACATAATCAAAACGTCGTTTTAGATTGTCTATAACGCGTTGATGTGCATACACAGGGATTTCGCCTTGTCTGAAATTAAACGGGCGTATATCGTCTAAACCGGCAGTATGATCTGCATGTTCGTGTGTAAATAAAATAGCATCGAGATGTGTGCAGCCGCAAGAAAGCATTTGTTGCCTGAAATCAGGACCGCAATCGATAACGTAAGAATGTTCACCCCACGTAATCCAGATGGATACGCGGAGCCTTTTGTCCTTAGCATCAGTGCTTTTACAAACGGGATGATCGACTCCGATTATCGGAATGCCTTGTGAAGTACCAGTACCTAAAAAATATACCTTCAATTGAACTTAATTTTTTTACAAAAATAGGATTATTTCTCTTTCATTAGAAGCCTAATTTGCTAACTTTGTAACAAATCTATTTAAAATAAAATGGGTACAGAAATAAAACTCAAAGGTGACAAGGTCATCGAACAGATTCCTTCCATAAAAGACAAAGCGTTACGCATTAATTTAAACGAGAATATTTACGGAACTTTTGCTGAAATTGGTGCCGGGCAAGAAACTGTCAGACATTTTTTCAGATCCGGAGGTTCATCGGGAACAATTGCAAAAGCAATGTCTGCGTATGACAAAGATTTTAGTGATGCGGTTTATGGGGTTGAAAGCGATGGTCGCTACGTAACCGAAGAGCGATTAAAAAAAATGCTTACTCTTGAAGGACAAATCATTGAGGAGCGTTTAAGCAGAGAAAAACACCCTACAAAACTGTTCTTTAGTTACGCTAATACTGTTGCGACAATAGATTTTGCAAAACAGTTTAAAGGTCACGGTTGGGTTGGAATTAGATACCAAATTGAACCTGACGAAGCTTACAACGAAATTATTCTTCACATTCGTTTTAAAGAAACTGATGCCAGACTACAACAAGAAACACTGGGGATTTTAGGTGTAAACCTTATTTACGGTGCTTTTTACAAATACAACGATCCTAAACGATTACTTCGTTATTTATACGATCACTTAGACAAAGACCAACTCGAAATTGATACTATTAACTTCTCAGGACCTCGTTTTGCTGATGTTGATAATCGTTTAATGAGTTTGCAATTGGTTAAAAACGGAATGACTGATGCCGTAATGTTTAATCCTGAAGGAAAAAACATCTTACCAGCAGCCATTTTATACAAAAAGAATCTTCTTGCTTTAAGAGGAAGTTTCCGTCCGGTTACGAAGGTAAATATGGACATGTACGAGAAATCTCTTAAAATGTTTCTTGAAGAAAATAAGGTCGAGAAAGATAATACTTTGGTGGTTTTTGAAATTACACTTTCGAATTTACGTTCTGATGGTGAAATTGATGAACGTGATTTCATGGACAGAGCCGAGTTGCTTTGCTCATTGGGTCAGACCGTAATGATCTCGAACTTTCAGGAATATTATAAAGTAGTTGAATATTTTGCTAATTATACCAAAGCCAGAATGGGATTGGCAATGGGTGTAAACAATTTAGTAGATATTTTTGATGAGAAATACTACCGTCATTTAAGTGGTGGAATCTTAGAAGCGTTTGGAAAATTATTCTACAGAGATATGAAAGTTTTCTTGTATCCGATGTTAGATGAAAATGGCGTTTTGATGGATTCAAACAACTTAAAAGTACATCCAAGAATGAAAGAATTATACAAATTCTTTAAGTTCAACGGAAAAGTGGTTGATATAGCAGATTACGATCCGCATAACCTTGAGGTTTTCTCTCGCGAGGTTTTAAAAATGATCAATCAGGGAAAACCAGGTTGGGAACCAATGCTTCCGTCTGGTATTGCCGAAATTATAAAAGAACACCATCTTTTTGGATATCATCCGGAAACTGAATTAGAACAAAACAATTTGTAATATCAAAAAAGTCCTAAAGAGAATTTCTTTTTAGGACTTTTTTTTTTGATTCTTATTCTTTTTTTACCGCAAAGCACGCTAAGTTTTTTTCTTGTAATTGTAGCTTTTGTAAATAAAAAGTTCGCAAAGCTTTCTGTTGAATAAGCTTTGCGAACTTTTTTTGCTTTAGGTTTCAGGTTTTGCTGAACTTGAAACTTTGTCAAAGTTTAAAACTTTGACAAAGTTGTCTGAGGTATTTTTTCAGGTAAAGCTTTGCGAACTTTGCGCATTATAAATAATCTAAGAAAAAAACTTAGCGTGCTTTGCGGTAAAAATCACCATTAAGCTCGAAACCTGGAACAAAACAAACCTGAAACAAAAATCTTTATTTCAAAATCTGTGCTGCGTGTTCTTTGGTTTTTACTTTTTCGATAACCTCATCGATAATTCCGTTTTCGTTGATTACGAAAGTAGTTCTGTGGATTCCGTCGTATTCTTTCCCCATGAATTTCTTTGGTCCCCAAACGCCAAATGCGTTGATAACAGCTTTATCTTCGTCGGCTAAAAGCGGGAAAGGAAATTCGTATTTGTCTTTGAATTTTGCCTGTGCTTTTTGACTATCGGCACTTACTCCCAGAAGTTCATAGTTATTGGCTTTAAAACGCTCAAAATTATCTCTCAAATCACATGCCTCGGCTGTACAACCTGGCGTACTTGCTTTTGGATAAAAGAAAACGACTAATTTTTTTCCGGCGTAATCTGCTAATTTATGCATTTTTCCGTCTTGATCTGTTCCTGAGAAATTTGGTGCTTTGTCACCGGCTTTTAATGTTGTCATATGTTTTAAATTTTAGATTGTTGATTTTGGATTTTAGATTAATACCTGTTTATTTAAATCTACTTTTATCTCTCCAATCAACCATTTTCCGTTATGTTGAGTTTTATATCTATATTCAATCTCAAAAATACCATTTTTAATTTCTCCCTCTTCGAATAAGGTTTCAGAAAAAATTCCGCTAGTGATTTTTAAGGTTTTATCTATTCTTCCTTTTGGTAAATAAATTTTAAAAATTTTGTTGGTACTCAAATTTAAGAAACTTAAAAAATTAGACTCTTTAGAATCAATAGTAACAAAATAAGGATATTTCTTAATGTTACTATGATAAATTTCCCTACCAAGATTTGCAATTTTTTTTCCGTTATTCTTATTAAACAGTACGAACTCTGATGGATCGCAACAACCAGAAACTAAACGATTTTCTATAATAAATGTGTTATTATACTCAGCCCAGCTTGTATAACCTAATCTTCCTGTTAACTCGATCAAATCTTTATCTAACGAAAAAAGTTTTTTCTTCTTTTTTGTCTTGCTTTCAAAAACAAGCCAGGATGAATTGCAGTTAAACTGATAGTAAATCTTTGCTCCGTTTTTAAAGATTGTTTTTTCGCAAGATATAATTTCATTTAATTGGGGTTTTTCTTTACAACTACAATTTTGTGCAAAACTAAATTGCGAAAAAACCAGAAAAATAACTATTACTACAATTTTCATTTTTTCAATAAATTACATTAAAGATACGCTTTTTTATGCCCCAGATTGAAGTGAAAACCCCGGAGTTGTGGTAATTTACATTTTTTGCATTGGCAAAGCGACCGGAGGAAGCTCTTGCGAATGCTTAAAAATGTTATTGCCACAATGAGGAGTTGTAACGGAAAGCTGGATTAGGCACATCATGAAAATTATAGTATTTTTACGGGATTAAAAATACGGAAATGAATAAAGAAGCTCGCGTACAATTTGTTATAAATACGTTAAAAGAACTCTACCCTACTATACCTGTACCCTTGGATCATAAGGATCCGTATACGTTACTGATTGCTGTTTTGCTTTCGGCGCAATGTACGGATGTGCGCGTGAACCAGATTACACCGATTCTTTTTGCGAAGGCTGATAATCCGTATGATATGATTAAAATGTCTGTCGAGGAAATCAAGGAAATTATTCGTCCGTGTGGTTTGTCGCCAATGAAATCGAAAGGAATTTATGGGTTATCGCATATTTTGATCGATAAATATAACGGGAAAGTACCGCAGAGTTTTGAAGCTCTTGAAGAATTACCTTCGGTGGGACACAAAACGGCCAGCGTGGTGATGTCACAGGCTTTTGGTGTTCCGGCTTTTCCGGTTGATACGCATATTCATCGATTGATGTTGAGATGGAATCTTTCGAACGGGAAAAACGTGGTACAGACTGAAAAAGATGCTAAAAGGTTATTTCCGAGAGAATTATGGAACGATCTTCATCTTCAGATTATTTGGTATGGCCGTGAATATTCGCCTGCAAGAGGATGGAGTCTGGATAAAGATATTATTACCCGAACTGTTGGCAAAAAATCGCTGATAGAGGAAGCTATAAAAAAGGAAGAAGCTACTAAAAAGATTGTTAAGTAGCTTCTGTCTATTTTTTATTTTGCTTTACATGCTGTTTTTAAGGGCGTTATATTCGCCTGTCATATTCAGCGATCTGTAGATTCCCAAAAGTGATTTTGTAGCACTTTCGTTTTTTGGTTCTATATTAAGTGCTTTTTTCAGGTACGGAATGGCACTTTTTACAATTTCGTCTTTTTGAGCATCTAATTTATCATATTGCTGCATTTCGCCTAGGCTGTTTCCTAAAGTCCCCATAAGGTCTTGTAATTCTTTTTTGAATTGGATTTTGACATAGGCAAGATTAATAAAACAGGTCATGCAATTTTGATTGACTTGTAATGCATCTTCATAATATTTTTCGGCACTACAATAATCGTTGGTTTCCATGTAACAGAATGCTAAAGAAGTCAGGATTTCTTCTTTTTTTGATGGCGGATTTACATTTCTTGGTTTTTCATAAAGTCCTTCCTGAATACTTGCTTCTCTGGCACTCATTGAAATAAAGGCTTCTTCTTGTTTTGTTTTTTTATTGGTTGCATAAAAAATAACCATTTCGCCTGTGTAGTTTAACCTTTTAAGTTCTTCGAAATACTTAATAGCTGATTTATACTCTTTTGCTGCAAAGGCGGCTGACGCTGCATTGAAAAGGTTTCTGACATCTTTTTTGTCGAATAGATAGACCTCGTAACTTTTATCGGCACTTTCTTTGAATTTTTCTGCTTTAAAATCGTTGTAGGCGCCGTCGACCAATTTAGATTTCATTTCTTTTAGGGCCAAACTTGCCTTGAAAGCGTATTTGTAAATTTGAGAATCGTTCTCATACAATAATACATCCTGATATGCTCCTACTGCTAAAGCAAAATTGGCTGCGGCATCGACATTTTTACTTGCTAAATCTTTGTAAACGTTTCCTTTTGTAAAATAAAAGTCTGATTTTACCTCAACCGGCGCATTTACTATTAGGTATTCTATTTTTTTTAAAATCGCTAATGCTTCCTGTGTTTTTCCTTTGCTGTAATAAGATTGCGCTTCTTTTATTTCTTCTTTTTGAGCGTATGCGCCTATACTTATTGATAGTAGCAATAATAAGATCTTAAAGTTCTTTTTCATTTTCGGTTAGGTTTGGTTGTTAAATAGATTAAGGGTACTACTTATGAGAATTTTAATGCAAATAGACTGCAGAGGCCAAAAGTTTTTTACTCTTGCCTTGATCAATATTCGATAAAATACTCATTGGTTTTTAATATTCTTTAGGAGATATTAAAATGAACAACAAACGAAACGTGGTTAGGGTAATTTTTGGTCATAGATGATTTGGTTTTGGTTATACTTCTTATTTGGTTATTATTGATTATTGAATTTTTCTATATATTGAAAGGTTTTTAATACATAAACTT
>NZ_CADCSU010000115.1 GCF_902804475.1 Flavobacterium bizetiae | reverse complement strand
GTAATTTAATTATTATCTGAGATTTCATCCTATAAAATAGTAATCCAAATTGACATTATTTTTATATAATTTTAGTTTAATTTTTAAGAATAATTTGAAATTCAATTAATTAACTTTTATTAAAGAAAGGTTTAACATGCTCTGTTTTCGCTGGCTGTCTCAAATTACTAATTTTAAGTAAATCAAAATTAATAACGTTTTAAATACTTAAAATTATGAAAAAGAATATAGCCATATTAGCCACAAACGGTTTTGAAGAATCAGAATTAGCATCACCTAAAGCCTATCTTGAAGAGCAAGGCTGGAATGCAGATATCATCAGTTTGAAATCCGGAACTATCAAAGCCTGGAAAGATGGTAATTGGAGCAAGGAATATAATGTTGATGTAGTATTAGATCAGGCAAATGAAGCAGATTACGATGCTTTGGTTCTTCCCGGAGGAGTGATAAACCCTGATTTATTGAGAAGAGAAGAAGCCGCAGTAAATTTTGTGCGTTCCTTTTTTGAAAGCAAAAAACCAGTAGCGGCTATTTGTCACGGGCCTCAGATCCTAGTAGATGCTGATGTTTTAAAAGGCCGAAAAGTAACTTCGTTTTTCTCTGTTAAAAACGATTTAAAAAATGCCGGAGCACAATGGGAAGACTCCGAAGTAGTCGTAGACAACGGATTAGTCACCAGCCGAAACCCGAATGATTTACCCGCTTTTAATAAAAAAATGGTGGAAGAAATTAAAGAAGGAAAACACGAGCGTCAGACAGTCTAAAAGATGTTTGTATGTTATAAAAAATGCTAGATCAATTTTGATCTTGCATTTTTTTTGTAACGGCTAGTTTAATTATTTATGCTGTGTGAAGTCTCCCGACTTTATGCACGTTACAATGAGACATTGCAAATCTAGATAAGAATGGAATATAGGGATGTGTACGAAGTCGTGAGACTTCGCACGGCGCGGGTTATTCTGTAGCCATTGAGTAAACACTGACAGCCATATTATCAACTGTTTCTAAGGTATTTCCGTAGTTGTTTTCTTCATTATTATTGAATGCTTTGTTTACTTTTTCAGAAAGAAAAACATTTCCAAATAGACCATATCCAATACTTTTACTTTTGCCTTGCCATGTAATTTTAGTAATAGAAAATAGTATATAATTGTCTCTGGTTACTGAATTCTCAATTAACTTTTCTGCCAAAGAACTTCCAAACAAAATTCCTAATTTTTCCATATCAGACCCATTTTCTGAGATAGAATTCTGAACAACTTGATTTATTACTGATTTTACAGCTTGTTTATGTTCTTCAATACTTGGGTTAGTTAAAAACTGTTATCAAAATGATAGTTGCAAAAACTATAAGTATTATATTCGATTTTTTCATAATATTTTTATTTGGTCTTCATTTTTCCAATAAATAAGACTTCCATTTCTGGAAGTCTTAAAATAAACAATAAGCTGTTAAGCATATTGGATTAACTTCCATGTTACAGCATTATTGTTGTAAGGAGGAAATTGATTACCTTTTGCTAGCGGTATAGTTGTTGACGGGGAAGACTGTGCTTCCCAAACTCCTGATTCAGGACATGTTTCACCAGTCTTGCGGGTTGTTCCTAATGGTAATGACATAATTTAAATAATTTAGGTTAATAATTACCAAACTTAAAACCAATCATTGCGTAATTATTACGGAAAACCTTTTTTGAGTTATTTTTATTTAAAAATATAATTGGAATAATAAAACCTTAATTTTAGAAAATCTAGTTTTTTATTTTTAAAGTGCTTTAATCCCGAAACATATAATGATATTCTTTTTCTAATATTTTTTGTTCGTTTTTTGTTAATCTCATAAAAGAAATGCATTGCCCATATCCGTATTTACTATCTCCAAGACACTCAACAATTCTTAGGTTATTGGTCTTAATTTTGTTAATACAAATTTCAAATATTTTAGGATCTAACCAATCATCAGAATATTTAGGTTCAAACGTTACGATTTCTTTATTGAGTTTAAACTGAACTTTAATCGGGCCAAAATTAGTTTGCCATTTTTCGTCAATATTTTCAGGATTAAATTTGCCTTTTGATAGTAAAGAAAAAGAATTAATTACATTCTCATAAACTTTATTTTCTTGGCAAACATCGGCTTCTAAATCCATGTAAAACGTTTTATGATCATCTAGGCATGCCAGTTCAAATTCATCTATATTCATACCTGGATCGTATGGTTTTCCGAATATTTCTGAATACTTTTTTATCCTTTTTAAATGGAGCTTATCAAATACTTCTTGATTTGTAAGATCATGAAATTTTTCAAAGAAACCGCATTTTCTCAAAATACCTATGTCTTGAACGACTTTTTCTTTTGAAATTTTCTTTTCAATCTTCATATTGTTTTCTTTTCTCTGGTTATTACAAGAAATGAACGTAAGTAAAAGTATGATTACGATTTTTTTCATTTAATAAAATTTCATTGAAATTATTATTCGATTTTATTTTTATTTAAATTTTTGCGATATATAAATTCAAGAGCAAAACGCTCGTTCCAACTAGCAGAATATCAATTCTATTTCTCTTCAATAATTTTATACCTTTTATCTTCAATAAATAATTCTTTAGGTTTTGCATTATCAGGAAATTCAAATAATACAATTCTATCAATTTCTTTTTTTGGTTTTATTTTGGTTTTCGTACCAGTAAAATAGGCCTGAAACTTCAAAAATCGATATAAACTATCCTGTTCTGTTGAAATGTAAACATTTTCAAAATCGAAAATGCAATCTTTTTCGCCCTCGTTTCTTAAAGTAAGTTTCAGTTTTACAAACTTCATTCCTTCTGCTGCTTCTATTGGCATTGAGATTATGGGGCCATTTGGCGGACCTGGTCTCATATAATCTTCTGAAACTTTTCTAAATTTAATTTGTAAACCTTCAATACTACTACTTTCAATTTTAAATGCGGCGATGACAATGAATAGCATAAATAATGCTATCACTTTAATTTTTATCATAATTTTTGTTGTTTGTAACTTGATTCCATTAGTGTTGGTTAACGAAAAGCAGGGGTTTAAAATGGTAATTATTTCTTTATGAATTTGTATGTAAATTTTTTATTTGAAGAATAAGTAATCTTTTTGTCATAGTTATAATGTTAGGCTTCATAGATCTTATTTCGCTTTTAATTTTAACGATTTGTTTGTGGTTTTGATGATTTTTAAGATTTGCAAATATATTTTATTTTGTAATAAAAGCATTGTTTAAATTATTGTTTATTGTAAGGTGTGTTATAACAGCAAAGTCAGTCATTTCGGGTGAAGATTGTTTAATTAATAAGGTTGTAAAGAAATATAACCACAAAGTCTGTCATTTCGACGGAGGAGAAATCACACTAGAAATTTGACCACGATTGATGCTTTTATGAGCGGAGTTACCAGTGTGATTTCTCGTTCCTTGAAATGACAACAATATGTTTAATAATTACTAAAAAAAAACTTTGTGTCTTAGTACCTTCGTGGCAAAAAAAAACAAAAACAAAAAAAGGACGATACTATATCAAGTATCGTCCTTTCAGGTAAATTGTAATCTACATTCTAAAATTAGATTTTAAAATGCCGCATTAAGCGTACAGTTTTTGGTAATCACTAAAAATGAAGACTAAACGCAGGTTATTCGTTTATGATATCGCCTTCTTTAGTTTCTTCGCTGGCAATTTTTACCAGTTTATCTTTCAGGTTCAAATCTCCGAAGATTTCGATTTTATCGTCGATTTCTCTTCCTTTTTTTACATTTACTCGTGTTGCTTTGTGGTTGATCACTTTGATCACATACAGACCTTCGGCAGAACTCACCAATGCCGATTTTGGCACTACAAATGTACTGTCTTTCGCGTTAAGTGGTAACAAAACTTCGGCAACCATTCCTGGTAAAAGATCTTTTTTTGTATTCATAACATCCATTTCTACACGCTCAGAACGTAACTTTAAATCTAATGCTCCGGACATTCTGGTAATTTTGGCTTTAAAGTTTTCAGGCAATGATTTTACATTAAAATTCATTTCATCGCCCTCGTGTAAATATCCTGTGTAAAGCTCAGGAACAGAAACTGCCAAACGCAATTTGTCTTGTTGCTGAATGGTCAATAAAGGCAAATCAGATCCTTTTCCTGCAGGACCAACAAAGGTTCCTAAGTTTACGTTTCTTGCTGCTACAACTCCGTCAAAAGGAGCACGAATTTCAAGATAACCTCTCATAATCGACACTTCTTTGTGGGCTGCAACTGCGGCTTGATATTGTGCGTAATCTGAGTTTTTCTTTCCGTTGGCCATTTCTAAATCATTCTTAGAAATCGTTCCTTCAACTTTGCTTGTTTCGTACAAACGGTTGTAAGTGCTTTTGCTTGTCGCATAAATAGCTTCCATCGATTTTAGTCTTGATTCGGCTGCGGCTAGTTGAGAACTGATTTCGGGCGCTTCAAGAACGATCAAAAGTTGTCCTTTTTTTACTTTGGTACCAATATCTACTTTTAGCAATTTTACAAAACTGCTTACTTTAGCATACAAATCTACTTGTTGAAAACCAGTTAATTCGGCTGGTAAACGCAACTCTGTAGTTAGTTTTTCTTTCTCTAAAGAAATGGTCTCTGTTTTAGGCTCAATTTCGGCAGTAACGGTTTCTTCTTTCTTAGAATTACAGCTCGTTAGAAAAAATACGGCTACAAAAAATAATGCGGTCGATTGTATAATGTTATTTTTCATTTTTTTGATTTAATGATGAGATATAATGGATGCTTTCTTCGTCTTCAGGATCTAAAGAAACAGATTGTGTTGTTGTTTTTTCTTGTGCCCAGGCAAAGATAAGTGGCAAGATTAGCAATACGGCAAATGTCGAAAATAATAATCCGCCAATTACGGCTCTACCTAACGGAGAAACCTGATCGCCACCTTCACCATGACCAATTGCCATTGGCAACATTCCGGCAATCATCGCAACAGATGTCATGATAATAGGACGAAGACGCAACGCTGCTGCTTCACGTGCCGATTCTAACGCATTTCCATTTCGTTTTCGAAGCTGTTCTGCATTTGTAACCAATAATACGGCATTCGCGATCGAAACCCCAACGGACATAATAATACCCATATAGGATTGTAAGTTAAGGGTAGATCCTGTAATAGTAAGCATTAATAATGCTCCTAAAACTACCGCCGGAACGGTTGTTAAGATTACTAACGAAACTTTGAACGACTGGAAATTAGCGGCTAACATTAAGAAGATTACAAATATGGCAACCAATAATCCTACTTGTAAACTGCTTAATGTTTCTACCAATACTTTACTCATTCCGATTGGAGTGATGAATAACCCCCTTGGTAATTCTCCCAACGAACTGATTGTTGCATCTACATCTTTTACTGCCGTACCTAAATCGGTCTGGCTAATGTTGGCTGTAACGGTAATGTATGGCATAGCCCCTAAATTGTCATTTTCACCACTTACAAATCCGGGTGTAATTTTTGCAACGTCGCTTAAAACAGGACGAAGCGAATTTTTTAATACCGGAATTTCTCCAATATCGGTTTTACTCTTCATCTGATTCAAAGGCACCTGAACCTGAACGTTGTAGGATAATCCGGCTCTTTCATCTACCCAGGTATTTTTCTCGGTATATCGTGATGATGAGGTCGAAGCTACAAGCGAACGTGAAATATCATTCATATCTACACCCAATTCGGCTGCACGGGTTCTGTCGATATCAATATTCATTGCAGGATAATGAATAGGCTGGCCAATTTGCACGTCTCTGAAATAAGAAATTTTCTTTAGTTTCTCTACAATTTGAGTAGCGTATAGTTCATTTCGTTTTTTGTCTTTTCCGGCAATACGAACTTCGATTGGAGTAGGAGATCCCTGGCTCAAAACTTTATCGGTCAATTCGATTGGTTCAAAAGATAGTTTTACATCCGGAAGCACTTTTTTGATTCGGGCTCTAAACTCGTCTTTAAAGTTATCCATATCCGTATGATACTCTTTTAAACTCACCTGAAATACGGCTTCATGAGAACCTGCCATGAACAAATAAATCGGGTTGATCGAGAATAACGACGGGTGTTGACCCACATAAACAGATGAAATTCCGATATGTTCTTTACCCACCATTTTTTGCAATTCTTTCAAAACAATAATTGCTTTTTCTTCGGTACGTTCTAAACGGGTTCCGTCTGGAGCGCGCATTCTTAACTGAAACTGACTTGAATTTACTTTAGGGAAAACATCTTTTCCGATAAAATTAATAAAGACAACTGCCAAAAGCGTAATTCCGATAAGGTACACTAAAGCGGTTATTTTTCGATAAGGAAACAATCGATCTAATGTTCTCATAAAACGGATTCTGAAACGTTCGAAAACGCCTATTTTCCCGTCATTGTCAATATCTTCTCTTGTTACGTACGCTTTTTTCTGCGTGATAAGATCTTTCTCAGATTCCGGAGTTAATCCGCAATCGTTAAATTCTGCTTCATCATCGGTAATTTCCGGACCATGAGCGTGTTTTTCGTGACCTTTCATCATCCAGTTGGCCATTACAGGCACAAAAGTCTGAGAAAGTAAGAAGGAAATTACCATCGAGAATCCAATTGCTAAAGCCAAAGGCAAGAACAAAGCTCCCGGAATTCCTACCATGGTAAAGGCTGGCGCAAAAACCGCCAAAATACAAAGTAAGATCAATAATTTAGGCAATGCAATTTCCTGACAGGCATCCCAAATGGCGAGCGCCTTGGGTTTTCCCATATCGAGATGCTGGTGAATATTTTCGATTGTAACGGTACTTTCATCCACCAAAATACCAATTGCCAAAGCCAATCCACTTAAAGACATTAAGTTGATCGTTTGTCCAAATAATTTTAGAAATAAAACTCCCGAGATAATCGAGATCGGAATTGTCATAATTACAATCAAAGCGGCACGACGGTCACCAAGGAAAAGCAATACCATTAATCCGGTTAAAACCGCTCCGATAATACCTTCTGTAATCAAACTTTTTACCGAGTTAATCACATAAACCGACTGGTCAAATTCATAAGATAATTTTACGTCTTCGGGTAATGTACTTTGAATTTTAGGCAATTCGGCTTTTAATTTCTGAACCACATCCCAGGTCGAAGCGTCTCCGGCTTTTGCAATACTAATATAAACCGAACGTTTTCCGTTTACCAAAGCATAACCTTGCGTAATATCTGCACCATCTTTTACAGTGGCAACATCACCTAATTTTAAGTTTTGAACACTTCCTTTAAACAACGGAATATTCTCAAAATCTTTAACTTCTTTAATTGTATTATTGGTTGGCGTAATGTAGTTTACATCGCCCATTCTCACGTTTCCTGACGGAGCCGTCTGGTTGTTGATACGAATCGCTTCAACCACCTGATCTGGTGTCATATTATGCGAACGCAATAAATCCGGATCTACGTTAACCTCAATAGTTCTTGGGCTTCCGCCAAAGGGTGCCGGAGATAATAAACCGGGAATCGAAGTAAACGAAGCACGAACATAAACGTTGGCTAAATCCTGCAATTCGTTGTTTGATCGTATTTTACTACTCAAAACCAATTGACCAATTGGCAATGAAGAAGCATCAAAACGAATGATAAACGGAGGCTGGGTTCCGGGTGGAAACGCCGCCTGAATTCTGTTCGAGAGTGAACTTAATTCGGCTGCAGCCTGAGCCATATTCGTGTTTTCATAATAGGTTAATTTCATGATCATTAACCCCTGAATATTTTTGGTTTCTACCGATTTTACACCATTGGCAAACGGTAAAATGTTGACATAAGTCTTAGCAAAATAAGCTTCCATCTGGTCTGGTGTATAACCTCCAAAAGGATGTGCAATATAGATAACCGGCAAGTTCATTTTTGGCAGGATATCTACCTTAATGTCTTGTATGGCACCAATTCCGAAGAAAAATAGACCCGCAACCAATACTAATATGGAGATGGGCTTGCGGAGTGCAAAACGTATTAAATTCATTAGGATCTAATTAAAATTCATTTATAAATAAGTCAAAATTGCCGGTAGCAGCTACTTTAAGCAAAAACGATTGCCACACATTGTTATTGACAATATCACGGTCAATTTCGGCGCGGTTTAGCGTATATAATGTTTGGGTTATATCGGTTAAATCCGTTAATCCGTTTTTGTATAAAGTTGATTTTTGTAAATACGCTTTTTTTGCTGCATCGACCTGAATTGGCGCTTCGGCAAAGTTGTCCAGCGTTATTTTTATTTTATCATCAGCCAATGCCAATTGCGATTTCAGTTCTCTGTCGGCCTGATTGTATTCTTCCTGTAAACCTTGCGAAACATATTTTTGAGCGCTTACTTGTTTGCTTGCTCTAAACGGAGTCGTCAAATTCCAGCTAATTCCAATTCCGATCAAGTAATTGGTACGATCCGGATTTACGCCATCCCAATAATTTCTGTTGAATGAATTTTGATCCGTAACATAATCGCTATTAAATCCTGAAGCGCGCGTTTGCAAAACACCAAAAGCGCTCATTGTAGGATAGTAAAAACGCTTGTACAATTTTACCTGTTGGTTGCTGTAATCAATTTTAGTTTTATAAAACTGAAGCAAAGGATGCAAACTATCTGAAGTTGCCGTTGCTCTCAAAACCTCTTTTGGAATATCGTTTACAAACAAAGTATCTGTAACAAAATCCTGAGGCGCAACACCCATCAAATCGACTAATTTATTGTTTTGTTCCTTGACGAAGTTTTTAGCCAGATTCAAAGAAATCTTTGCTTTCGAAACTTCGGCTGTAGCCAATGTAGAATCCACTCCGGCCAATAATCCGTTTTTAACGCGGGCTACGGCGGTTTTCTTAAAAATTTCGGCACGGCTTAAATTCTTTTGCTGCGAAATCAGTAATCTTTGGCTGGCCAATAAATTCAGATAAGCAGCAGAAATTTTAATTTCCTGTTGAAATTCTTCTTGTTTTAAATCTTTTTCTTTGGCCTGAACATCGATTTTAGCCAAATTGATTTTTTCCTGAATTTTCCCGAAGGTGAAAAAATCCCAGTTCATGTTGACCAGGTACAAAGCACCAAAAGCTGAATTCCAGTTTTGGTCCGGCAAGGCAGGTCCGGAAGAAGCTGTTCCTAAACCATTAAAACCGTACAAAGCACCGTTTTGCCCGTTGATTGTTCCGTAATCCTGTTGTGCCGATAAATTAAGATTTGGCAGATAATCACGCTTGGATTGCTTGAGCGTCTCGCGTGAAGCATTGGTGTAATTGTTTTTTGCTTTGATGGAACCGTAGTTTTCTAAACCTGTTTTTATGGCTTCTTTTAAAGACAAGGTTTGTGCATAACTACCACAAGCAAAAATCAAGAAAACTAATAAAGTAATTTTTCTGAAGTACATAAAATTAGTGGTATGAAATTGATACAACAAAATTATTTCTCTTGAGCTGATATATGTCATCTTAAATGATGTACTACGATAATAAATGACCAATTGAATTCGTCATTTTTTGGAAATATAAATTAAATATTTGTTCGTACTTTGTAAACTATTTAAGTATTAAAAATGAATAAAAAATTTGATAACATATTAGACAACAAATGGTGGCAGGAGGTTGCCGTTGTCGCCTTTTCATTTACGATTTATACGTTAAAAAATGACTGGATGTTATTTAGTTCTTTTACTTCCATATTAATGGGCGTATTTTTCTATCTGGTTTTATACATGCATGCCCAATTCAATCGTTTCTTTCTTTTGCCCATATTATTCAAAACCCAACGTCCCGTAACTTATATTATTTTAACCCTTTTTGGTGTATTTGTCTTTTCTGTAGTGTTGTACGAGATTACAATGCTTGACATGTTTAGCAATTGCCATCTCTATCAAAACTCACATCAAAGAAGTTACGCGTACCAGCTGGCGAGCGTTCTTGGAACTTTGGTTTGTATTTTGAGTCCGATAATTGTGTTTAAATTCTATAGGATTCACAGAAAGAAAACCAATGAAACGTTGTTGTTTAACGAAATGCAACTGAATTCTTTAAAAGGACAATTAAATCCTCACTTTCTGTTCAATACCTTTAATACCCTTTACGGAATTAGTCTTGAATTTCCTGAAAGAACGCCTGATTTGATTATGAAAGTCTCGCAGTTAATGCGTTATCAATTAGAAAGCAATAACAAAAAATGCGTTTCTCTTGAAGAAGAACTGGAGTTTATAAACAGTTATGTACAACTTGAAAAAGAAAGAGTAGGGTATCGTTGCGAAATTACATACGATTTTAAAATCGATAATGAGAATGCTTATAAAGTATCACCAATGTTGTTGATTGCTTTTATCGAAAATGCCTTTAAACACGGAACCTGCGCCATCGAAAAATGTTTCGTGAGAATAATTATTACGGTCGAAAACGGTTTGTTGCATTTGCATGTTGTAAATTCAATTCCGACCAAAAAAACAGATGTGGTTTCTACCAAAATTGGTTTAAAAAATACCATAGAACGTTTGAATTTAATTTATGGTAAAAACTATAAATTAGATATTCAGGACGATAAGAACACTTATATTGTAGATTTTAAAGTACAATTGAAAAAGTTTGTAGAATGAGAGAATCCAAAAAATGTATAATTGTAGATGATGAACCCGCGGCGCATTATGTGCTGGCGAATTACATCAAGCAAAATCCGCAATTAGAGTTGGTTTTTCAGGGCTATAATGGTATCGAAGCAATGGATTATCTACGTGAGAATACGGTCGATCTGATGTTTTTGGATATTAATATGCCGGAGATTTCTGGTATGGAGTTGCTTAAGATTCTTCCAACTCATCCGAAAACAATTCTCACCACTGCTTATTCTGAATTTGCTCTGGAAAGTTATGATTACGGAGTTATTGATTATCTTTTAAAACCCATTTATTTTCCGAGGTTTTTAAAAGCCATAGATCGTTTTTTTGCAACCGAAACTGTAAAGATAAAAACGGAAGAAACCATTGTAAATTCTGTGAGTGTAAAAGTAGACGGTTATTTTATCGAGATCGAATTAGATCAGCTTTTGTTTGCACAAAGTTTTGGTAACTATGTAAAATTGCACACTCTAAAAAGAACCTATCTGGCCTCGATTACCACCAGCGAATTCGAGAAATGTTTACCGGAGAAAAATTTTATGCGCATTCATAAATCTTATATTGTCGCACTGGATAAAATTGAAGCAACAGACAAAGATTTTGTTGTGATAAAGAATGAAAAATTACCGGTTGGCATTACTTATAAAAGGGAATTATCTGACCGGTTAAAAAAATAAAACCCGAAAAAAGTGCTTACTAATTCAACTATTTTCAAAAACGAAAGCCTGCAATGATGTTTCTTGTGGGCTTTTTATTTCTATTCGGGTTTTATTATAAAATGATTACGCTAATTTTTGTTTCCAGACGTGTAGATTTACACCTTTAAAAATAAGCCATAAACTCAATGATAATTCGGCAAGCAAGCAAGGCATTAATATAACAATGCTGGAAAGTTGCGGCATCAGAATCAAGGCAAAACTATTAAACAAATAACAGATTCCTGCAATACTCATTAAAACGCCAATTGCCTTTGGAAAATAACCTGATCTAAAAATCATATAACCTTCAAATAAACATACAAACCCGAAAAAGATCAACCCAATTCCGAAACCAAAATCGTGTAGTTTGATCGACAAATACGATAAAGTATGCAATTGATCCGGTGTAAAAGATTTTAGATATTCAGCATCACCCAAGAAGAATAATGCCGCTAAAAGATTCAGTTTGTTAGCCACTAAAACTGCCGTTTGTATCAAATTAAACGACAAATTAAGCAACGCCAGTTTTTTGCTTACAGGTTTTAAAAGGTAATATAAAATGATCATTACGGGCAAATCGCAAATGTGCATGATAATATCCGCTGTGATTCCCATTTTCCATAAAGGCTGAGCGTGTATGATATTGTTTGCGGTGGTATTGACATCTCCGTAAACAACAAGTTTGTTTCTGACAAAAGCCTCAGCGCAGAGTCCCATTAAAATGATAACAAGGTATAATATTCCGGCTATGCGGGCATAAGCTTGTGGTGAACTTTCGAAATTCTTCAGGTTTAATCTCATATTTCTGTGGTCTTGGTTTACTATAAGACTGTTTAGTTTGAATAATGTTACTATTTATTTTAACATTTTTTTTCAATTTTATATTTACTTCAAAATAAAGTAGTAATTTTAATACGTTATTTTAAGGATTGTTAATTTAAAACCGTAACGATGAAAAACCTTTTCTTTATTATTACCTTTTTATATAGTAGTTTTTTAATAGGACAAAATGGAGTTTCTCCGGACAAAGTGGTCACTCCGCCAGAAAAAGTGTTGTATACTTTTCAAAAAGAATATCCTGGAAAAGTACCTGTTTGGACAATGAAATATGTTGGAGACGATGATGATGAAATACGTTACGAAGCCAAATTTAAAACCAATGCGACTACCGAAGTATTGGCTGTTTATGACAATTTGGGAGTTTTAAAAGCTTTTGAATCTCAAATTCCGCTTAGCAAACTTCCTGCAAAAGCTCAGGCTTATTTAAAGAAAAATTATCCTGCAAAAGCCATTAAAGAAATTGCCGTTGTAGTAGACGACAAAAGTAAAACGACCTATGAAGTAGGAGTACAAAAGAACGCTAAATTTTATGATGTTGTTTTCGATAAAAACGGAGGTTTTGATGTGATTGTCGAAAAAGATTAAACCAGCATACTTACTAACTCAATATATTTAAAACGAGAAACCCGACCAGATTATTAATTTGGTCGGGTTTTATTTTTGTTGTTTCGTTATATAAGTAAACCCGACAGGTTTTTAAAACATAAGTGTTCGGAAGAGTTCAATTGATTTGTATATTAGTATTATAAAGTCTAATTGTATGCAAAATAAAGTCACAGTAGGTTCTTTATTAAAATTGATCGATAAAGATTCTTTAGAATTAATAGCCATTGAAACTAATGTTGATTATAAGGCTAAGAAATTGTCTGGTGAAGTTGTTTTTAAACTTATTTTGATGAGTATTTTAGATGATACCAAAGTAAGTTTAAGAATAATGGAAAAAGTTTTTGCAAGCAATATGTTTAAGTTTTTTTCGGGTGTCGAGAAATCCCAGACAGTTAAATTTAGTAGTATTTCTGAAAGACTTTCAATTATAAATGAAGAATATTTTGAGAAAATCTTTGAAAATATTTTTACCCTCTCTAAGAGTTATTTTAAAGAAGGATTAGATCTTTACAATATTAGACAATTTGATTCGACTAGCCTATCTTTGTCAAGTAAGCTTTTAAAGAAAGGAATGGTTAATGGTCTGAAAAATAAGAATGGCGAACACTCTAAGAATCAGATTAAATTTACTATTGGTCTATACAATAATCTTCCTTTGGATTTGAATTTCCATAATCAACAAAACTATTTAGGTGAAGACATAGCATTAGGCGAAGCAATACTAAATACTACCATCAGTGATAATGAGATTGTTGTTTTTGACAGAGGTTTAAAAAAACGCAAGACCTTTAAAGAATTTAATGATAGGAATATTTCTTTTGTAACCAGAATAAATCCTACTAAGAGTATAAAAATCTTGGAAACAAACAAATTGAGTCCTGATCTTGAAACAGAAACATTAAAAATTTTAAGCGACCAAAAGGTCAATCTTTTTCATGAGAAAAACTTTTTGCTAAAAGAGCCTTTTAGATTAATAAAGGCAGAATCAAAAAAAACAACGGAGATCTTGTTTTTTCTAACAAATATAGATGATTTAGGTGCAGATGAAATAACATCTATTTACAGAAAAAGATGGGATATTGAAGTTTTTTTTAAATTCATTAAGCAACATCTTCATTTTAAACATTTTTTGAACTACAGTGAAAATGGGATTAAAGTGATGATGTACATGACAATGATAACAGCAATATTGCTATTAATCTATAAGAAGATTAATGAAATAAAAAGTTATAAAATTGCAAAATTTCAATTTGTGGAGGAACTAAATATGGAAATAATAAAGGAAATAGTGGTAATCTGCGATGGAGATCCCAGCAAATCACCACTATTTAATACAACTTAAAATATCTTCCGAACACTTATGGTTTTAAAACCTGTCGGGTTTAGCGCCATGTTTTATTAAATAATTTATAATTATTTAAAGCATCATTCCGCCGGAAACCTCGATACGCTGTGCATTTACCCAACGAGCTTCTTCGGTACATAAAAAAGCTACAACACCACCAATATCGTCTGGTAAACCAACTCTTCCCAGAGCGGTAACCGATGCTATTTGTTGGTTCATTTGCTCATTATCACGAACAACTCCACCACCAAAATCAGTTTCAATAGCGCCTGGAGCGACAACATTTGCTCTGATTTTTCTTGCGCCTAATTCTTTTGCCTGATATTTGGTCAGGGTTTCAATAGCGCCTTTCATAGAAGCATACGCAGCATAACCCGGAAATGAAAAACGAGCCAAACCAGTTGAGATATTTATAATTCCTCCACCATCATTCATAACATTCAAAGCTTTTTGAGTCAGAAAGAAAGGCCCTTTAAACTGAATATTGGTCAATTGGTCAAATTCAGCTTCAGTTGTTCCGATGAATGAATTATGAATCCCGATTCCTGCGTTGTTTACCAGAAAATCAAATTTATCGGTTTTAAAAGTACTTTTTAAAACTTCTGAAACCTGATTAAAAAAAGTATCAAAAATACCGGAATCCGCTACGTTTAGTTGCAATGAAGCTGCTTTTTGTCCTAAAGATTCAATCTCTTTTACAACAGCATCAGCTTTGTCTTTTTTGCTGTTATAGGTAATGATTACGTCAATTCCTTTTTTTGCAATTGCTATTGCCATATTTTTTCCTAAACCTCTGCTACCGCCTGTAACAAGAGCTATTTTTGTATTTACTGCCATTTTTATTTAATTATGAGTTATGAATTGTGAATTGTGAAATGTGAAACGTTGCCACTCCCGATAGTTATCGGGATAAAGGATTAAAGAGATTGAAAAAATCTGCTTAATCTGCTCAATCTGCGAGAAAAAATTAAACACATAGAATCATAGATTTTTAATATTTACATTTTACAGATTAGAATGCAATACTTTGAACGATTCTTTTAATTCCGGAATGCTTGCATTAATTCTTGTTGCGCTGGTTCCAAAAGTTAGTTCGTCTTTTCCTTCTTTTAATTGTTCAAAAATAGAGACGATAAAATCACTAACGCTTGGATGTGCATCATGCAAACCAACTCCGCCAAGATCTGTGTTTAATGCCGGTGGAATAATTTCGATTACTTCAATATTTTTTGCTTTCAAAATGTGACGAAGTGAGATCGTAAACGAACGGAAAAATGCTTTTGTAGCCGAATAAACCGGAACTTTTGCAAAAGGAGAAAGAGCCAGCCCAGAAGTTACATTCATCACGGTTGTAAGCGATTTTAACTGAATAAAAAGCGATGTTAGATGTAATGGCGCTTCGATATTGGTGGCAAGTTCAGTTTTCATGCTTTCATAAAAACCAGTATCTGTAACCGAAACCCATTTTTGAATTCCTGCATTGTTAATTAAAACATTTAAGTCAGGATGGTTTTCTGCAATCCATTCGTAAAGTGCCACGCGTTCTGCTTCGATTGCCAGGTCGCAAACTTTTGTGATTACGGTTGGAAATTTTTCTTTGACTTCATTTAAAACAGATTCACGTCGGCCACAAATGATTACGGTATTGTTTTCCTGAATAAATCTTTCGGTAAGTCCAAGCCCGATACCGCTTGCGCCACCTGTTATTAGAATTTTGTTGTTTGATAAGTTCATCTTTTTCGATCTTTTAAATTGATAAGACAAAGGTAGGAGCGAAGTAGGCTTGGGGAATTGTAAATATCAAATCGATGTTTGCGAAATTCAAATCATAGTTATGAAATTCCAATCTTTAAATTCCAAATTCCAAAACGTTGCGACAAACTTTGTCAAAGTTTAAAACTTTGACAAAGTTGTAGAAAATCTAAAATCAATAAACCTAAACTCTAAAAGCCAAAGGCGTAAAAGAAGTTTGTTTTTTAAAGAAGTTAGAAAAATGTGCTAATTCTTCGAAACCTAGTGAAAATGCAATCTCAGAGATATTCCAGTCGGTTTGTTTTAGCAGAATCTTAGCTTCATTTGTTAATCTTGTGGTGATTAATTCCGTGGTGGTTTTTCCGGTATTTTCTTTTAAAACTTTATTGAGATGATTGACATGCACAGATAATCTTTCAGCAAAATCTTTGGCTGTTCGAAGCTCTAATCGCTGATTTGGGGATTCTATTGGGAATTGCCTTTCTAGTAATTCAGCAAATAAAGAAGAAACTCTCGCTGCTGAATTATGCTTAGAATACAAAGCAGTTATAGGTTGTAATTTTTGACCAAAGTGAATTAACTCTGCCACATAATTCCTAATCAAATCATATTTATAGATATAATCTGAATTGATTTCTTTTTGTATTTTATTGAAAATCAATTCGACTTCGGCAACTTCTTCATGTGTAAGCTGAAAAATAGGATAACCGTCGGATGCAAAAATGGGAAGTTCGTCCAGATCAATTCCGCTTTTATTTTTCGATAAAAACTCGCTTGTAAAAACACAAAATTGCCCCGATTGATTAATGTCCTGCGGAAGATAATTGTACGGGATTTTTGGCGTAGCGAACAAAAGGCCTTGCTTGTCTATTTCAATTATTTTATCGGCATATTCAGCGCGGTTTTTGCCTTTTATTAAACTTATTTTATAATAAGCGCGTCGATCGTAAGGCATACTGGGCTTTTCTTTCATCCTTTCGTACAGCTCTTTAATGTCGAATACATTAAAATGACCAATTTCTTTTTTAATGTCGTTGGGTAATAATGAGCTTGGTTCAACTGATGAGCCTTCGGTAATGTCTTTGTAGAAAGAATCTAGAGATTTCATAATTGCTTCGAATTGTAAAATTCAAATATACGAAAAAAAATAGCACGCAGATTTAACAGATTTAAACGGATGTACGCTGATTTTTTGTTCTCGTTTTTGTCATTCCTCCGTAAGGATGACAAGATTGCGGGTATTTGTAGTAGAAAAAAAATTGAATCTTGTATTCAAAATAAACTTCCCTGAACTAATTCTGGTTGTGGGTTACTGCCAAATGAGAAAGTATCAATCACGAAAAACTGTTTTTTAACTGGATCGAGCTCTCTTAAAACGATATTATCACATAAAAAACTCATGTCGATTGTGGTAAATAAAGTATTGGCTGTTTCGATACTTTCGGGAGTTAGTTTTCTTGCGATAGAGATATGGGGATCGCTGCTCTTTTTTAAATTTGAAAGCAGCATCGCATCCTGAGTTTTTTTCATAACTGGTTTTAGATTCGTTTTAGATTCTTCATTTGGAGCAATAAAAAATGCCCCGCTGTCGTAAGAACCAAAATGATCTAAATAAACGGGAAAGGGAGTGAAGGTGTAGCAGATTTTAAGCAGTTTTTCTTTGAATTTATCCAACTGAGATTCATCAATCGTAAATTCGCAAATAGTAATATGTGCAACAGAATTTTTGCTGTTAAACCAACCAATTTTAGCCGCCAGTTCTTCTTTCATCGTTTTAATACGATCGATTATTTCTTGTGAAGGATGAATGACAACTGAATATTTCTTTTCCATTTTTAGGGTTTTCAATACTACAAAATTAGGATTTAAATTGAGTATTAAAAACGCTAAAAGATTCATTGTTTTTGTTGGGTTTGGCGCCGATTGTTATTTATGAGGTAAATTATTGTTGTCCTTTTTTTCTTTTAGATATAATCGGTGAAGAATTTCTGATTTTAATAAACCGCTTCCTCCTCCAAAATGTTCAATTACTTCGACATCAGGTTGTTGTTCTAAGCAAAAAGTAGTAAAGTTTTTCTCGACATGATCTTCGATTCCGGAACTTAACAGCACGATGTCGATTTTGTGATTTCGAAAGTATTCCTGAGCCTCATTTTCATGACTGAAAGCTACTGCGTTCCAATTTTCATCTGCCTTTACAAGTCGAAGTAAAATGGCCAGGATCGCTTCGTTTTTTCCGAGTAATAAGAATTCAAGAGTTTTCATAATCGTTTTTTATTTTCAGTTGGACAGCATTTCTAGTTTATTTTACAAAGATATTGGTTAACTCAAAAATTATGACTTAATCTAGGATAAGAAATTAAATTAAAAAAAGGGTTTGATATTTGTCTATTATTGGTCAGTTTTTAAACGATAAGAG
>NZ_CADCSU010000114.1 GCF_902804475.1 Flavobacterium bizetiae | reverse complement strand
GGAAATAGAAATTTAAGAAAATCAATGCATTTGCCGGCACTAACAGCAGTAAAATGGGATGATAATTTTAGGGAGATATATGCACGATTAATATCTAAGCATGGAATTAAAATGAAAGCACTGGTAGCTATTCAAAGAAAAATACTCGAATTAATATATATCTTATTTAAAAATGAAACAATTTATGACAAAGAGTACGTAAAAAAAATAGCGTGAAAACACAAATGGTTTTACACGCTATAGAGACTAGCTCAATGACTGTCTTGAAAAGCAAAACTAATAAAAATTAAGATTTAAATTTGGAAATCAACACAGAATCTTTGCGGTTAAATTTTATAATTCCATAAAAAAAGCCTCCCAAATTGGAAG
Organism: Flavobacterium bizetiae; assembly: GCF_902804475.1. Classification (GTDB taxonomy): domain Bacteria; phylum Bacteroidota; class Bacteroidia; order Flavobacteriales; family Flavobacteriaceae; genus Flavobacterium; species Flavobacterium bizetiae. Next base: position 71,106 of record NZ_CADCSU010000114.1, on the reverse strand, counting down.
GCTTTTGTATAAATAAAAACAGTTATTAGTTTTTAACGTGTTTTGCATATTTAGTTTTGAATTTATCAATACGTCCTGCAGTATCGATAAGTTTAGATTTACCAGTATAAAAAGGGTGAGATGTTCTAGAAATCTCCATTTTTACAACTGGATACTCAACTCCGTCAACTTCAATTGTTTCTTTTGTATCTGCAGTAGATTTAGTGATAAAAACTTCGTCATTTGACATGTCTTTAAATGCAACTAATCTGTAATTTTCTGGGTGAATTCCTTTTTTCATCTTTTCTTTTTATTTATTGTTTAGAGCATTTTATTTTGAAGCTTTTTCATGGTTAGAAAAAGGTGTAAACAAAGGATACTCTTTTTTTGTTTAAAACTTTTTATTATTTCAGAGTGCAAATTTACAATTCTTTTTTAATCTACAAATGTTTAGGTCACTTTTTTTTAGTTAAATTCAAAAAGCTTTTTTATCTCTCATATATTGGGAATTGCTATATTTGTGGATTAATTAAACTAAATAATTTATGGATAAAAATATATCTCCTGCTAAGTCAGGAACTATGTACGGTCTTTTGTTCGGTGTTATAATGGTTTTAGAGTTTGTCATTATGTATGTAATTGGCATGAAATCATTAGTAAATTCAAGTGTTGGAGTAATTGTAAATATCTCAAATTATTTAGTATTACCTCTTATATTTATTTACTTAGGTTGCAATCATTATAAAAAGGATATCAACAACGGATTCATATCTTTTTCTGAATGTTTAAAAACAGGGATTTCAATTACTGTTCTTGCAGGCCTGGTATATGCTATATTTAGTGTAATTTTTAATCTAATATTTCCTGAATTCATAAATGAAATGCTGGAGATTTCTAAAGAAGGAATGATTACTCAGAATCCTAATATATCATCAAAAGAATTAGAAATGGGACTTAGCATGGTGAAAAAATTCATGAATCCATTAATTGTTCTTCCAGTAACACTTGTCATGTATTCATTAATTGGATTAATATACTCTCTAATTATCGGAGCAGTAGTAAAGAATGACAAACCTTAAAGTCTATAATAAAATATAAATGAATTTATCTATACTTATACCGCTTCTTAACGAAGAGGAATCACTAAAAGAACTCTATTCGTGGATTATTAAAGTGATGCAATCTAACAATTACTCTTATGAAATCATTTTTGTAGATGATGGAAGTACAGATGATTCTTGGAATATTATTGAAAGTTTTTCTAACGAAAACCCTAATGTAAAGGGAATTCGCTTTATGAAAAACTTTGGAAAATCACAGGCGCTGCATGCTGGTTTTGCAAAAGCACAAGGAGACGTTATTATTACCATGGATGCGGATTTGCAGGATAGTCCGGATGAGATTCCAGGATTATACGAAATGATCACGGCTCAGAAATTTGATTTGGTTTCAGGCTGGAAAAAGAAACGTTACGACTCTGTTGTAGCGAAAAATCTTCCGTCGAAACTTTTTAACTGGGCAGCCAGAAAAACTTCGGGTGTTGAATTGAATGATTTCAACTGCGGATTAAAAGCTTATAAAAATACGGTGGTAAAAAACATTGAGGTTTCGGGCGAAATGCACCGTTACATTCCTGTTTTGGCAAAAAATGCCGGTTTTAATAAAATTGGAGAAAAAGTAGTGATTCACCAGGCACGTAAGTACGGTGAAACTAAATTTGGAATGGAGCGTTTTATAAACGGTTTTCTGGATTTGATCACGATTTGGTTTTTATCCCGATTTGGAAAAAGACCTATGCACTTATTTGGTGCGATGGGTTCATTAATGTTTATTATCGGTTTTTTAGCAGCCGGATATATAGGTATATCTAAATTATACCATATGTATAACGGAATGAAATATAGCCTTGTAACCAGTAATCCTTGGTTTTTTATTGCTTTAACTACCATGATTCTAGGAACTCAACTGTTTCTTGCAGGTTTTCTTGGTGAAATTATTTTAAGAACTAAAAGCAACGAAGCACGTTATAAAGTTGCCCGAGAGGTTAATTTTTAACGTGAAGTCCTAGCCCTGATGGTAGCGGCATCCTTTTGTGGCGGGGTTCGCCACAAAAGATATAGCGGAAAGCAGGATTAGCTCCTGAAAATTATTACTACTTTAATTTAAATATAAAAATATACGAATGATGAATATAGCACCTAATATTTTAAATGCTGTAAACGAATGGTTGACACCTACATTTGACAACGATACACAAGCTGCGGTTAAGGAATTAATGACTACCTCGCCAAAAGAACTTGAAGAGAGTTTTTATAAAAATCTTGAATTTGGAACTGGCGGAATGCGCGGTGTTATGGGCGTTGGAAACAACAGAATTAACAAATATACGCTTGGAAAAAATACTCAGGGATTGTCTGATTATTTGCATGAGGTTTTCCCTAATCAGCCTTTAAAGGTTGTTATTGCTTACGATTGCCGTCATAATAGCAATACTTTAGCTAAAGTAGTAGCTGACGTTTTCTCTGCAAACGGAATTCACGTTTATTTATTCTCAGATTTACGTCCGACTCCTGAATTGTCTTTTGCTCTTAAATATTTAGGTTGCCAATGCGGAATCGTACTTACGGCTTCTCATAATCCGCCGGAATATAACGGATATAAAGTATATTGGGAAGATGGAGGACAAATTGTTCCTCCGCAGGATGGGGCAATTATTAATGTAATCGAAAATTTAAGCTACGATAAAATTAAGTTTAATTCTAACGAAAGCCTGATTGAATATATCGATACTGAAATTGATAAGGCTTTTGTAAAATCGTCTATAAAAAACGCAAGTTTTAATACTCCGGCTGAAGCCAAAGATAATCTGCAGATTGTTTTTACTTCGTTGCACGGAACTTCTATAAAATCTATTCCTGATACTTTATCGCAAGCGGGTTATACGAATGTGCATATTGTTCCAGAACAAGCTGAACCAAACGGGGATTTCCCAACGGTAAAATCTCCAAATCCTGAAGAGCCTGAGGCTTTGACTATGGCTTTGGCTTTGGCAGACAAAACCAATTCTGATATTGTTGTAGGAACTGACCCTGATTGCGACCGTCTTGGTGTTGCGGTTAGAAACAATGATGGCAAAATGATTTTGCTAAACGGAAATCAGACCATGATTTTGATGACTTCTTTCTTATTGAAACAATGGAAAAAAGCCGGAAAAATTAATGGCAAACAATTTGTAGGTTCTACGATTGTTTCTACTCCGATGATGATGGAATTAGCCACTAGCTACGGCGTTGAATGCAAAGTTGGTTTGACTGGTTTTAAATGGATAGCTAAAATGATTAAAGATTTCCCGGAACTCGAATTTATTGGAGGCGGTGAAGAAAGCTTTGGTTTTATGGTTGGTGATGCTGTTAGAGATAAAGATGCTGTTGCAGCTACTTTATTAATATGCGAAGTTGCAGCTCAGGCAAAAGCAGCAGGAAGCAGTGTTTACAATGAACTTTTACAACTTTATGTTGAAAATGGTTTTTATAAAGAACATTTGGTTTCGTTAACTAAAAAAGGAATGGAAGGCTTGCAGGAAATTAATCAGATGATGATTGATTTACGTCAAAATCCTTTGAAAGAAATCAGCGGACAAAGAGTAATTATGGTCGAAGATTATCAATCGTCTATTGCTTTAAATTTATTGACTGGTGAGGAATCTACAATGGATATTCCGAAATCTAACGTGTTGATTTATTATACTGAAGATGGTTCTAAAATTTGTGCAAGACCAAGCGGAACTGAACCTAAAATTAAATTCTACATTAGCGTTAATGCAGAATTAGATTCGGTTGCCAATTTTGATGCTGCAGAAAGTTTCTTAGACGAAAAAATTCAAAATATCATTGCAGGAATGCAATTGAAATAATAACATTACCGAAATAGTAGTCAGATTGATTATCCAACTAAAAGTTAAAATTGCATAACGACAACAATCAAAATACTCTATTTCAACAAATTATAATTTTGCACACATTGTGTGCAAAATTTCAGCTACAATTCTAAGTAAATTATTATAGAATTATTACTGAAAAACTCGAAAGAGTAATTGCTACAGCAGAAAAAAACATATATAAATAAATGAGTAACATAAAAAAAATAATTCCCTTTATATATCCGTATAAAAAATATGCATTCTTAAACATTTTTTTCAATGTTTTGTATGCGCTTTTTAGCACGCTTTCGTTTGTTGCTTTAATACCAATGCTTCAGGTATTATTCGATAAAAACAAACAAATTACGGAAAAACCGGTATATCATGGAATTTTAAAAATTCAGGATTACGGCCAGGATTATTTAAGCTATTACATTACCACTACAAAAGGCACGCATGAATCCGGGTATGTCTTATCGATTATGGTCGCGATTATCATTTCGATCTTTTTACTTAAAAACTTAGCCGATTATGCCGCTATGTTTTTTATCACTTTTTTACGAAATGGTGTTTTAAGAGACATGCGAAATGCAATGTACAAGAAAACATTGGAGTTGCCTTTGGCCTTTTATTCTGAAAAAAGAAAAGGAGATGTTATCTCAAGAATTTCAGCTGACGTAAATGAGGTACAAAACTCATTTCTGGCTATTCTGGAACTTATTGTAAAAGAACCTCTGACTATTATTTTCACCATCACTACAATGCTGATTATTAGTCCTAAACTAACGCTTTTTGTTTTTATTTTTATTCCTGTTTCGGGTTATATTATTTCATTAATTGGAAAACAGCTAAAAAAACAATCTACTAAAGCACAACAGGAACAAGGAACTTTTTTATCGACTATAGAAGAAACTATTGGAGGCCTGAAGGTGGTAAAAGGATATAATTCTGAAAATTATTTCAACACCGTTTTTCAAAATTCTACAGAACGTTTTTTTAATTTATCAAATAACATTGGTAATCGCCAGAATTTAGCCTCTCCCGCAAGTGAATTTATGGGAATTACTGTAATTGCTATTTTATTATGGTATGGAGGACAAATGGTTTTAATTGACAAAAGTCTAGATGGCGCTGCTTTTATTGCCTATATGGGATTAGCATATAATATCTTAACTCCGGCAAAAGCGATTTCTAAAGCTTCTTATGGAGTAAAAAGAGGAAATGCCGCAGCAGAACGTGTTCTTGAAATTTTAGATCAGGAAAACCCGATTACTTCTAAACCTGACGCTATTGTAAAAACATCTTTTGATGATAGTATCGAAGTTAAAAACATCAATTTTAAATATCAGGACGAAACCGTTTTAAAAGACTTTTCTCTTACTATTAAAAAAGGACAAACCGTAGCACTTGTTGGACAATCCGGAAGTGGAAAAAGTACGATTGCCAACCTGATGACTCGTTTTTATGATGTAAATGACGGTACTATTTCTATAGACGGAATCAACATCAAAGACATGAACCTGCAATCTCTTCGTGGATTAATGGGATTGGTCACACAAGACAGTATTTTATTTAATGATACTATAAAAGCGAATATTTCGTTAGGAAAATTAGACGCTACAGATGACGAAATTATTGAAGCGCTAAAAATCGCCAATGCTTTTGAATTTGTGAATGAGTTGCCTTTAGGAATTTATACCAATATTGGAGACAGCGGAAACAAACTTTCAGGAGGACAAAAACAACGTTTATCAATTGCCCGTGCTGTACTAAAAAATCCTCCAATTATGATTTTGGATGAAGCAACATCAGCTCTGGATACAGAAAGTGAAAAATTTGTTCAGGTGGCGTTAGAGAATATGATGCAAAACAGAACTTCGATCGTAATCGCACACCGTCTTTCGACTATTCAAAAAGCAGATTTGATTGTTGTTATGCAAAAAGGAAAAATAGTAGAACAAGGAACGCATGATCAATTAATCAATCATAACGGAACTTATAATAAACTGGTAACGATGCAGTCTTTTGAATCGTAAATAAAAAGATTAGACTTTTAGCCACAGATTGTACAGATTAACACAGATTCTTTTTTTAACGAAATAAAATCATTTTAATCTTTACGATCTGTGGCTTTTTTTTTTAGAATAAATTTTAAAACTTAAAAAATGTATCTCAATAATCCGAACATAACGCTTCCTGATGATCCAGATACAATTGTTTGGAAATACTTAGACTTATCTAAATTTCTTGATTTATTATTGTCTAAAAAACTATTCATGTCCCGATCTGACAAGTTTGAAGATCAATACGAAGGTACTTTTAGCGAACCTACTTTTGAGGAGATTAAAAAACTTGCCGCTGATAATCCTGAATTTTTAAGTTATTACAAGACACATCGCGAAAAAGTGGCTATTAGCAGCTGGCATATTAACGAATACGAATCTTTTGCTATGTGGCAGATTTTCACTCAAAATAGTGAAGGATTAGCGATTCAGTCGACTATTGGCAGATTACAAAAAGCAGTAAGACCTGAAAATAATTTTGACCAGTATATTGGCGAAGTCAATTACATCGACTATAAAAAAGAATATATTCCGTTTGATGATTTGTTCTTCCCGTTTCTATTTAAAAGAAAAAGCTTCCAATATGAGCGTGAAGTACGTATTCTTACCGACACTTCAAAAAGCGACATCAAACTAAATGACGGTTTAAAAATAAACGTTGATCTTAAACAATTAATCGAAAGGATCTACATTCATCCAAAATCTGAAAACTGGTACAAAAAACTCGTCATTGATTTAGTAGACCGTTTAGGTTTTGATTTTGACATTGAAAAATCTGATCTCGAAAGCGACATATTGATATAGAGGCGCTAAGCTACTAAGGTTCTAAGGTGCTGAGGTTTTTTTGCCAAATTATATAGATTAAAAGAGTCTTAACCATCGTCTTAAAAGAAAAAGCTGTTTAAAAATTAATTGATTTAATTTTTAAACAGCTTTTTCTTTTTGATTCCAAATCTTAGTAACTTAGAACCTTAGTAACTTAGAATCTTTAAATAGGTTTATAACTCTTAACCTCCCATTTTTTAGATCCTAAATCTATGTAGTTATAGTGTAAAACGTCATTTTTATCAAATTGTCCGTTTTGGTTGGTATCTTCAATTGTTCTGAAATACAAACGACTTTTAGATTCTACTAAACTCCAATCTATTAATTCCTGAAAATCTTCGGAAATCTTTGTGAAATTTTCTCCGCTGATATTACTTAGATATAATGTTTTAATATCTCCTGAATCAATTTTACCGTCTTTATTAGTATCTGAATCAGCAAGAGTATAAACCATAATTTGGTTTTGAGTTCTGTCTGCAACTGACTTTAAATAAGTAGCCGTTAAGATCAAAGCCGGCTTATCTGTTAAAGGACGAATAGAATCTGAATCTATTTTTTGAAATTTTAAATTTTGTAAATATCCTGTAATTTCATACTCCCCTAAATTAGAAATAGTAAAGCTTACATCATTTACACTAGACGATCCGTAGCGTGATTTGGTTCCCTTTTCGAAAACACGTAAATCACCAACAGGATGAATTAAATAACTCGTTCCTTCCATCTGAATAGGTAAATCGGCTATTTCAATCTGCGTTGAATCCGTCTTTGACACCACATTTGATTTATTGGCAGCATCATAAATTACTTTCGGTTTCTGAACTTCATCTTTACAACTCGCTAATGTTCCGATGATTGCTAAGGCTATATAGGTTAAGGATCTTTTCATGTAAGCTAATTATATTAGGATATCAAATATAGTATTTTTGATTGTATTATTTCGTTTTATTGAATTTTACTAAGGCAAAGATGTTGAGAACTACGATTCCCAGATAAGCTAGAAAAAGATACCAATACTTTTTATACAGCGCTAAAACATATTGAAATTGCTTTTCTTTCCGTTCTTTTAAGACAAACTCTTTATTAGCTTCCCAATAACCACATGTAATGGGAGTTATTTCTCGTAAATTTTTATCAGCCTTCGGTTTTGGCAACATTAAAACAAAAAAATCATTGTTATATTGTTGGTAAGTAGGCATTTGTTCAATTGCTAAAATATCCAAAATTCTAACATAAACTTCATAAGCCATTTTATTTCCCAAATGAATCTGAACACCATTTATAGTATCATTTTCACGATTCATCTTCCTTAAAACAGTCTGAAGATTTTTTAAGTCTTTAGATTCTAAAACTTCAGAACTATTAAAATTAAAAACCTGATAATTTCTTTTAATAGATTCCAAATTTGACTTGGTAAAAGACTTTTCAGGAAAATAGATATCAATACATCCTTCGCTCTTAAAGACATCTTTTCTATACCAAGAATACAAACACAACAACGGAATAAAAACCAAAGATATTATTCCCGGCACGTAAAAAATTCTTTTTCTTTTTTCACGCTTATTTATCATAACCGCGCGTTTAGCTTAATATTAAAAACTCTCGAAGTCATATAATTCGGAATGGCGTATTGATTTTTAGAATACACATCGCGAACCCAAGTATTGGTTATTGCGTTTTGATTATTAAATAGATTAAAAATCTCTAATCCTACGGATAGTTCTTTAAAGTTTTTCAACCACTTTGCTTTGGCTACTTTCGTACTATTATCTACAAAAACTTTGGCAAAACCAACATCTGCTCTTCTATAATCATTCAAGCGATTTTGATACAAATAAGGATCAGAATATGCAGGAGATCCACCAGGCAAACCGGTATTGTAAACCAAGTTAAGATATAATTTCACACTCGGAATATTAGGCATATAATCCTGAAATAACATGGCAAATTTTAAACGCTGATCTGTTGGTCTGGCGATATAACCTTTATTCTCGTAATTCTCTTCGGTTTTTAAATACCCGAAACTAATCCAGGATTCTGTTCCGGGCACAAACTCTCCGTTCAGTCTAAAATCAAGACCTTGCGCGTAGGCTGTTGCATTATTATTGGCGATATAACGAATTCTCACATTATCGATCGAATACACATTTACATCAGAAAGTGATTTATAATACAATTCCGTCACCCATTTAAAAGGGCGATTCCACATCTTAAAATTATAATCATTACTCAAAACAATATGTACAGATTCTTGCGCTTTTACATTTGGATTGACAACGCCATTCAGATCACGAAGTTCTCTGTAAAATGGTGGCTGATGGTATATTCCGCCCGAAAGCCTGAAAACCATATCCATATCCCAATCCGGCTTAATAGCAAACTGAGCACGCGGACTAAACACTATTTGATTTTTTCCTTCGATCGCAGCACCGGAAACATCCCAACTCTGAAAACGGGCTCCCAAATTATACCAAATCTGACTAGATCCCAATTCTGATTTTTTATTGTATTGGGCATAACCCGAAAATCTGTTTATAGTATTAAAGTTTGTAGCGCGAACATTTTGATACGGCAAAAGCGGCCCGGTATAAGGTTCGTACGGTTGATTATTTTTTGGCAAAATAGCAATTGGCGGATTGATAGAAAAACCAGCTGAATCGATCATCTCCCACTCTACAATTCTGTCACGAATAGATTCTCTGGTGTATTTTAAACCAAACTCTAATTGACTGTCGTTTTTCCATTCCTTAAAACCTTTAATTTCTGCGTTTGCAATTAAAGCATCCAAATCATTTCTGGCATGATTGAGCTGCGAACCAATTCCTCGTGTAAAATCGACTTGAGTTGGGCCGTCCTCGCCTATGTTTCCTAAACGGTATTGTGCCAAAATATCAAAATGCTCTTCCTCTATAGTATGAAACAGCGATCCGATAAACTTTAAGGTTAGAGTTGGCGATACTTTGTAGGTTGTCTTTAAAGCTCCAAAATAAGTGTCATATTGATCCCGCTCTTTGCCTTCGTAATATACCGCAAGCGACATAGGCTGATCTATAGTTCCAAATTTAGTTTCGCGTGTTAATGGCTGGTATAAATATTTATTCTGCGAAATATTACCTAAAAAACTCACTTGCCATTTATTCGAAATATCATAATTAATATTCGTTTGAATATCGGCAAAACTAGGCGTATAATTGGTTTGTGTATCCTGACTATTCACCAATAAACTATTATTCCGATAACGCACTCCGGTTACTGCTGACCATTTTTTGTTTTTAGAAACGGCATCAACAGAAATGCTTACGCCCAATAAACTGGCTTCTAATGATGCGCCAAACTGAGTTGGTTTTCTATACGTAATATCTAAAACAGAAGATAGCTTATCCCCAAATTTGGCCTGAAATCCTCCAGCCGAAAAATCAACATTCTGAACTAAATCTGTATTGGTAAAACTCAAACCTTCTTGCTGTCCGGAACGAATTAAAAACGGACGATACACTTCGACTTCGTTTACATACACTAAATTCTCATCATAATTACCGCCACGAACGGCATATTGCGTACTTAGTTCATTGTTTGAATTTACTCCGGGTAATGTTTTTAGAATATTTTCTATTCCTGCGTTTGCTCCGGGAATTTTTTTAATTGTAGCTGCATCAACAGTAGCAATACCCTGAACACGTTTTTTATTTCGGGAAGAAACAAAAACCTCTCCCATTTGTTCTTCAGAGTTATTCATTACAGGATTAAAAACAAAAACCTCATTCGGCTTTAAATTCACTGTAAGACTCATCATTTTTAAAGAAATATGAGTAAAAATCAGCGACGTTTTTTTATTTGAAGGTACATTAATTTCAAAAAAACCGTTTGCATCAGATTGTTTTGTTGCTCCTAAAGAGGTAACATTTACATCTGAAACAGGTCGATTTTGCTCATCTAAAATAACACCTTTAACATGAGCACTTTGGGCAAATGAAAAACACGTAATGCATAAAAAAAGAAAAACAAATAGTAGCTTATTATGGTTCAATCGCTTTGGTTTTATTTTTGTTGACTTCTAAAAAAACGAGTTTCAAAGATAGCAGAATTACCCACATTATCAATTACTTCTATTTTTAAATCATTTTCACCTTCCAGTAACAATTCATTATCAAAAGTGTGCGTAATTCTTCTGGCTTTATTTTCATATTCAAACAAAACCCACTTTCCGTTTAGGTATCCGTTGTACGATTTTATTCCTGATGCAGCATCGCTAATGGTAAAGTCAATTTTTTTCTGGTCACTGATCCATTTTCCTTCAACAGGTTTTGCAATTCTAATCACCGGAGCAATGGTATCGAGAACCAAACCATATTGACCAAGTATTTTAGCTTTGGCAGTAAAAACATCCCCTTTTCTAATGGTTCCGTTATAACTCGTTCCTTTCCCTATATAAAGTTTATCTCGCAAAGATTCAGGATAAGTATCATCTTTAATCGTAATTGTAAAGTTTGAATGTACGGGAACGGTATCATCATGAATGTAAACTTTATTATTTTTTACATCAAAATTCATATTAAAATCATCGTAGAAAGTTCCTGCCGGAAAGAAAACCGACATATTATCTTTCTCGAAATTTGAATCTTTATTGTATCTAATGAAATATTTTGACGTTACGGGTTCTGCCTGAACAAGTGGAGTTGCCGTATCGTACTCGATTGGAACTGTAATTGAATTTTGATTTCCGAAATAATCAGAAACTTCAATTCTGTACATCGAAGCAAGATTTGGCTGAGCCGAAATTATACCGCGATCTGCATCTGTTTTGATAATGCTTAAAGCAAAAGGCGTTTTCATAAAAAGTTTCTGAACGCGCTGACTTGTCTTTTTATATCTTGAATAATCAATAAAAGCATTGATGTAACGCATTTCATCAAACGAATAGGTATTAAACTGATAATTGTAGTTTTGATTTCCGTTTAAAAAACTGGAAACATTAAATACGCCATTTTTGTTATGAGAAACATCATCGGTATCTACCGCATTGATTCCAAAACCAATTTTTCCATTGGTTTTTACTTTACCCGCTAAATAAGTTCCGTCTTTTTGAAGCGTCATACTAACCAGCAATGGCTGCTTAGACTGATTTACCGTTGCATTATCTAAAGGATAAACATACAAACCTGACAATGTTGGCTTTTTCGTATCCTTAATATTTTTATCAAAACCAAAAAATATCGGATTGATCACAAATTCCGTTTTAGAATCACGAATTTCAAAATGCAAATGTGGTCCTTCAGAAGAACCTGTATTTCCCGAAAGTCCAATAATTTGCCCTTTTGTAACCGGCAATTCGTTTGGTTTTGGGAACATTTCGATTTCGTATGCTTTTTCTTTGTAATGTGTTTTTTTTACATATTCCTGAATTTCACCTACAGGAGTTTGTAAATGTCCATAGACTGAGGTATATCCGTTCGCATGGGTAATATAGATACATTTTCCGTTACCGAAAGTCGAAATTTTTATTCTTGAAACATATCCGTCGGCAATGGCATGAACACTTAATCCTTCTCTTTGATTCGTTTTTAAATCGAACCCGGCATGAAAATGATTGGGCCTTAACTCCCCAAAATTACCGGAAAGTTGCATTGGGATATCAAGCGGCGGGCGGAAATCATTCTTTGGATATTGCGTTTGGGCAAAAATAAATGGACAAAAAAATAAGGCAAATAGTGAGGATTTCATAAACAACATTTTTGCTAAGATAAAAAATTAACAAGCCAAAACCGAGTAAAAAGCTACAAAAATACAATTAATTGAATTTCATTTAATTGGTTATTTTTAATGTAAAAAAATCGATAAAAAATTGCATTAATAAAAAGGAATACTAACTTTGTATGATTAAGTAATGAATAGGATTTACAATGAGTGTAATTGCAGAAATAATTGATACTCTTGAATATAAAGTCGAAAAGCTTTTTGAGAAGTCAAAAGGTTTAGAGAAGCACAATCAGGTATTACAATTAGAATTAGCCAAAGCTGCGCAAATTATCCAGAAACAATCTGAAGAAATGGAGGCTTTGAAGAAGCAATATGACACACTTAAGATAGCCAATTCGTTGCTCGGCAGCGACAATAACAAGAGAGAGACAAAGCTTAAAATAAATTCATTAATTCGCGAAATTGATTACTGTATAGCACAACTATCAGACTAGAAAGACATGGACGGAAAGCTAAGAATTAAAATATCAATTGCAGACAGAGTTTACCCATTAACGGTAGAACCAACTCAGGAAGAAGGACTTAGAAGTGCTTCTAAAAAAATTGATGCTATGATCAAGCAATTCGAAGAAAGTTACGCGGTTCGTGATAAACAAGATGTTCTGGCTATGTGTGCCTTGCAATTTGCATCACAAGTAGAACAAAAACAAATTGATAACGCAATCGATGGCGAAGAAACCATCGAAAGAATTAAAAGATTAAATTCGCTATTAGATCAATATCTCGAAAATTAAACGTTCTTTACAGAAACTAAGATACTGCCTACATTAGTTCACAATTGGTAAACTCAACACTAACAATTTAGAATGAGCAAATCGTCGCTACTATAGTATGCCCTCCTTTTGGCTGGGAAACTTGAACAGTGAGTTAGCTCAAAACTTGTCTTTACGAGTTTATTCAAGCAATTAATGTAGGCTTTTTTTATATATAAATTTTAACAAACATGGACATAATAACGATCATTATTTCAGGTATTATAGGGATTGCGGCAGGTTTTGCAATCGCTAAAATTATCGAAAAAAGCAATATTTCTAATCTAATCAAGAACGCAAAAAAAGAAGCTTCTTCAATTTTAAAAGATGCTAATTTAGAAGCAGAGAACATTAAAAAAGATAAAATTCTTCAGGCTAAAGAAAAATTCATTGAATTAAAATCTGAGCATGAACAAGTTATTTTAGCGAGAGATAAAAAAGTAGCAGAAGTAGAAAAAAGAGTTCGCGATAAAGAATCTCAGGTTTCTAACGAACTTTCTAAAGCTAAAAAAGTAAACGACGATTTTGAAGCTAAAACAAATGAATACAACAACAAAATTGAAGTTTTAGATAAAAAACAAGCTGAAGTTGACAAACTACACAAAAGTCAATTGCAACAACTTGAAGTAATTTCAGGGCTTTCTGCTGAAGAAGCAAAAGAACAATTGGTTGAAGGTTTAAAAGCCGAAGCGAAGAGTAAAGCAATGTCTCATATTCAGGATACCATTGAAGAGGCTAAACTTACAGCACAACAAGAAGCTAAGAAAATTATCATCAATACCATCCAGAGAGTTGGAACTGAGGAAGCAGTTGAAAATTGCGTTTCAGTATTTAACATTGAATCTGATGATGTAAAAGGTAGAATTATTGGTCGTGAAGGTCGTAACATTAGAGCGCTTGAAGCTGCAACCGGAGTAGAAATCATTGTTGATGATACACCGGAAGCTATTATCCTTTCTTGTTTTGATCCGGTTCGTAGAGAAATCGCCCGTTTGTCATTGCACAAATTGGTAACTGACGGACGTATTCACCCGGCAAGAATTGAAGAAGTTGTTGCTAAAACAGCTAAACAAATTGACGACGAAATTATCGAAGTTGGTAAACGTACGGTTATTGACTTAGGAATTCACGGTTTACACCCGGAATTGATAAAAGTTGTTGGTAGAATGAAATACCGTTCATCTTACGGACAAAACTTATTGCAACATTCAAGAGAGGTTTCTAAACTTTGTGGTATCATGGCGGCTGAATTAGGGCTTAACGTAAAACTGGCAAAAAGAGCAGGTTTACTACATGATATCGGTAAAGTGCCGGATACTGAAAGTGATTTACCTCACGCATTATTAGGTATGCAATGGGCGGAGAAATATGGTGAAAAAGAAGAAGTTTGTAACGCCATTGGAGCTCACCACGACGAGATCGAAATGAAATCATTACTTTCTCCTATCGTTCAGGTTTGTGATGCTATTTCAGGAGCAAGACCAGGTGCAAGACGTCAGGTTTTAGATTCATACATTCAGCGTTTGAAAGATCTTGAAGAAGTAGCTTACGGTTTTAGCGGTGTAAAAAATGCATACGCAATTCAGGCTGGTAGAGAACTACGTGTAATTGTAGAAAGCGAAAAAGTTTCTGATGATAATGCAGCAAACTTATCTTTCGAGATTTCACAAAAAATCCAAACTGAAATGACTTATCCAGGTCAGGTAAAAGTAACTGTAATTAGAGAAACAAGAGCAGTAAATATTGCGAAGTAATCTCTAAACTCTATAAAATAATAAAGGCTATCTTCTACAGATAGCCTTTATTATTTATATTAATTTATGATTTTAAACATCATTAAAGATGATTTTAAAACTTGTACCTACTCCAACCTCACTTTCTACAGAAATCGTTCCTTTCATCGCTTCAATTTGGTTTCTGGTAATGTACAAACCAATTCCGCGGGCTTCCTGATGTTTGTGAAATGTTTTATACATACCAAACAACAAATCACCGTAAACATTCAAATCAATACCCAATCCGTTATCGGTAATTTTTAAGGATTTATGTCCTTCGGGTTCAATCGAGAAATCAAAAACAATAACAGGATCACGGTCCGGATGTGCATATTTTATGGCATTTGTTGCAAAATTCAACAAAACACTTTCCATATAAGCCGGATTAAAATTAATAGTGAGATATTTAGGAACGTTATTTATTATCGTAACATTCTTTTGTTTATCAAACCCTTTAATAGTCGAGATCGTTTTATCGATATACTCACAAAGTTTTAATGGCACAACCGCAATATTGATATTGCTTTGCGTTTTTACAATCTGAGTTAAATTTGAAATCGTATCATTAAGATCGTTAGAAACTGTTCTTAAATGCTCCAGCATTTCATTAACTGTTTGTCGTTCGATATCGGCATCAATAAAATCTAAAATCGATTTGATATTACCCGCCTGCGTATTTAAATTATGCGAAACGATATGCGAAAAATTAACCAGTCGGCTATTTTGATCACTGTATAGTTTCATGGTTTTTAAAAGTTCTAATTCTTTTTCTTTTTGCAAAGAAACATCGGTATGCGTACCAATAACACGTAATGGTTTTCCGTTTTCATCTCTTTTAATCACTTTGCCGCGATCCAGAATCCATTTATAATTTCCACTCGAAGTCATTACGCGATGATAATTTTCGTAATACGGAATTTTATTATCAAAATGCTCCTGGATATCAGAATAGTATTTAGGCAAATCATCGGGATGAACAATTTTATCCCAGCGCTCAGGATCATCAAAAATATCAGTAGAATCAAGTTCTAAAATTTTTAATGATAATGAAGAATAAAATACGTTATTGGTCACCATATCCCAATCCCAGATTCCTGCAGTAGAAGCTTCAAGTGCAAACTGAAAACGTTCTTCGGATATACGCAGCTTTTCTTCCTTATCTTTTAGTTCTGTAATATCAGAAACGTGACCGTAAAAACTAACACAACCATCCACGGGAGACAATTCAGTTTTAGAAGAAATCTTAAACCAACGCAATCCTTTTTTAGGCAAAATCGCTCTAAACTCGATTTGCCAGGGTTTCACTTCTCGACGGGCTTTGACTAAGGAATCAAAAAAGAAATCGCGATCCTGCGGAAAAATTCTATCGTAAATAATGACTTTAGGGTCGTTTGAAAACATCTCGGCAGTAAGCTCGAAAATTTCATCAGCTGATTTACTGACAAGGGGAAAAGTATAATTATTATCGCAATCAATAACAAACTGAAAAAGTAAATCAGGCATTTCTGCAAATAGCTTCTTGTAAAAATTATTTACCTCTAAGCAATCCTCATTTCCATATAAATCAAAAACCATATATTACTTATTTATGTAGATTCAATTATTTAAAATAATATCTCAACAAAAAAGAACAAAAAAGAGACTCAGTTCATGTTTTTTTATTTCCTAATTAATATAAAATATTACACAATATATTAAATTTTCACTTAAAATGGCTTGTCTTGGCAAAAAATTATTTTCTCGGATGGTAGGAATGCATGACTTCTTTTAGAAAACTTCGATCTAAATGCACGTAAATTTCAGTTGTTGTAATCGATTCGTGACCCAACATTAATTGAATGGATCTTAAATCGGCACCATTTTCAAGTAAGTGAGTTGCAAATGAATGCCTTAAGGTATGCGGACTAATGCTTTTATGCAGGCTTATCTTTACCGCCAAATCTTTGATAATCGTAAAGATCATAGCGCGCGTAAGCTGATTGCCTCTTCGGTTCAGAAACAAGGTATCTTCATGACCTTTTTTTATGGTAAGGTTTACACGAACTTCTTTTTGATAAATCTGCATGTATTTTTGAGTCAGTTTGCCAATGGGTACAAAGCGCTCTTTGTTTCCTTTTCCGGTTATTTTTATAAAACCTTCATCAAAAAACAAATCGGATATTTTAAGCGAAACCAATTCTGAGACCCGGAGACCGCAACCGTACAAGGTTTCTAACATAGCACGATTTCGTTCGCCTTCGTTAGAACTAAGATCTATCGCAGCAATTAGCGCATCTATTTCCATTACAGATAGGGTATCGGGTAATTTACGACCTGTTTTAGGCGTTTCGATTAATTCAAGCGGATTATCATTTCTGTAATCTTCAAAAACCAGATAATTAAAAAAGCTTTTCAATCCCGAAATAATACGGGCTTGCGAACGCGGATTAACTTCTTTGGCAACAGCATAAATAAATTGCTGTATGGTTTCTTCGCTGATCTTTAAAGGCGAAACATCAATTTGATTGGTTTCTAAAAAAAGACACAATCGTTCGATATCAAAACCATAATTCTCAATGGTGTTTTTCGACAACCCTCTTTCGATGCGTAAATACGATTGATAATCTTTTATATACCTGCTCCAATTCATACTTACAAAGTAAAACATTTTTAGATATAAAAAAACCTCCCTGATGAGGAAGGTTTTTAAAATATATTGATGTTAATATTAAAATTTATAAGCTAATGATAATGCAAAATTGCTGTTTTTAAAGCTTGCATCATACAAATCAGGATATTGAGAATCATCAGATACATCATTAATATCTGTTAAACCAATTGTGTAACGCACATTTCCTGAAATATTTTCTGTAAAATTATACCCCAGGCCAAGATTAAGTCCATAATCTGTCGATTTATACAAATCACCAATATCTACTCCACTACTTTTAGCCGATAATAAAAACCCAATTTGTGGTCCGGCTTCAACAAAAAAAGCATCTGTAACATAATATTTAGCTAAAACGGGAATATTTAAATAATTGAGTTTGACGTTTGTATTCGAATCGCCATCATAACCTTCGATAGTAGTTCCCTGGGTAGAAAACAAAAACTCAGGCTGAATCGCAAATTTTTTCGAAATTTTTATTTCTGCAAATCCTCCAATATGAAAACCGGCCAACGATTTAACATCTTCCTGATAGCCTGTAAAATTAGAAATATTCAACCCTCCTTTTACTCCAAATCTGGTTGACTGGGCATTTGCAAACACAAATACCAAACATGTTACAATTGATAAAGTAATTTTTCTCATTTCTATAAATTTAAAATTAAAGAACCAATACAACAATAAAAAACAGAATATTCTTATACAAATATAAAAATTTATCTTTAACCTAATTTATTTAAGTAATTAGTTTTCAAAACTATGACAAGCAGAAATAAAAAAACCTTCCTGAATCAGGAAGGTTTCTTAAGTATGAAATTATCTTATTTAATTAGAATTTGTATCCTACCGCTAAAGCAAAATTACCGTTTCTAACAGTATAATCCTCAAAATCATCACCATTATCATTAACAGGAGATAAACCAAGAGTATAACGAAGACCTACTGAAAGATTTTCTGTAAAGTTGTATCCAGCTCCTAAATTGAAACCAAAATCTACAGATTTAGTAAAATCTTTGATATCTTCACCGTCAGATTTTGCTGATACTAAAAATCCAATTTGTGGACCTGCTTCTACTGAAAAAGCTTCTGTAATAAAATATTTCGCTAAAACAGGAACGTTAATGTAATTTAATTTAGTCTTAGAATCACCCTCAATATCGTCAAATTTAGCTCCTTGAGTAGAGAATAAAACCTCAGGTTGAATTGCAAATTTATCAGTAAGTTTGATTTCAGCAAAACCACCTACTTGAAAACCTACTAAAGATTTAGCATCTTCAGCGTCACCTGTTAAAGTAGAAAGGTTAAGACCAGCTTTAACTCCAAATCTTGTTTCTTGAGCGCTAACACTCATAAATGCCATAACTGCGATTGCAGATAAAAGAACTTTTTTCATTATTATTTGTTTTGGCTAAATTAATTCGGGGCAAATATAGAAATATACTTACCAAAAAATTACTTGTATTTTAACATTTTTTGTAGTAACTAGGCGCAAAATCTTATTAAAAATGAACTTTTCTTACAAAAAAGCCTTCCTAAACAATTTAGGAAGACTTTATAAAATTATGCTTGAAATTGGCTAAAATTTGTATGCCGCAGAAAATGAGAAAACGCTATTATGAAGTTTAGTATCGTCTCCTGCCTCAGTTTTCGCGATGTTCGCTAATCCTAAATTATATCTTGCTCCTATTGCAAAATGTTCTGTAAAATCATAACCTGCTCCAAAATTTAATCCAAAATCGATTGATTCGAAACTGTCTTTAACATCGTCTTCAACGGTTTGACTAAATCCATCTAATTTTGTTTTTGTTTTTGCTGAAGTTAAAAATCCAATTTGCGGACCAGCCTCGATACTAAATTTTTCTGCTACATAATACTTAAACATCACCGGCACATTGATATAGGATAAATTAAAATTAATATCTCCCGTAAAAAATTCATCGTCTAAGTAATCTCCAATATTTGCAATTTTAGTTCCCTGAGTAGAGTACAAAAGTTCCGGCTGAATAGAAAATTTTTCAGAAAGTTTTATTTCTACAAAGCCTCCAACATTAAAACCTGCTCTTGATTTTAAATTAGCTCCATCTGTATCTCCTGTAAAGTTCGAAATATTTAGGCCACCTTTAAGACCATATTTAACATCTTGTGCATTTGCGAAGCCAAATGCCATAACTGCAATTGCAGATAAAATAACTTTTTTCATTTTATTTTTTTGGTTGATTAATTTCGCCAAATATAGAAATATACGTATTAAAAACTGGAATAAATCAGATACTATAATTTTGGGTGGTAAATTCTTATTATCAAAAATTTTGAGCATAAAAAAACCTTCCTGAAATCCAGAAAGGTTTTTTGAGATTATTTAATACTAAGTAATTAGAATTTATAAGCCAGAGATAACGCAAGGTTACTGTTTTTAGCACTATTGTAATAATCATCTTCATTATCAATATCTTTATCTGAAAGAGGAGATAAACCAATAGTATAACGAAGACCTACTGAAAGATTATCAGTAAAACTATAACCCGCTCCAATGTTAAAACCAAAATCTACTGATCTTGTATAATCTTTAATATCTTCACCATCAAGTTTTGCAGACAATAAAACACCTAATTGTGGTCCTGCTTCAACACTAAATTTTTTATCTACTATATAATATTTTGCTAAAACCGGAATATTTAAATAATTCAATTTATAATCGTAATCTCCTCCAAAACCATCAAATTTACTTCCCTGCGTTGAGAATAAAAGTTCTGGTTGGATAAAAAATTTCTCTACAACATGAATTTCAGCAAAACCTCCAACGTGAAAACCAACTAATGATTTAGTATCGTCAACATCTCCGCCAACTACTGTTGAAAGGTTAAGACCTCCTTTTATTCCAAATCTTGTTTGTTGTGCATTAGTAAATCCAAATGCCATTACTGCTATAGCAGCTAAAATAATTTTCTTCATTTTAATTTGTTTTGGGTTAAATTTAATAATCAAATATAAAAATATACTTCACAAAAAATAATTTGCTTTTTAACAAATAAAGTGGTAATTAGACAGTTAACCTTACTAGAGACAAACTAACAACTCTTATTTTGTTATAAACAAAACAACCCTAAACAAAAAAACCTTCCTAAATACTTAGGAAGGCTTTTGAAAAATAGTGTAATTCTGGTATTAGAAATGCAATGCAAAACCAATATTAAATTGAAGAACATCTTTACCTGTACCATAATTGTCGTTTAATGTTACATTATAACGAACACCAGGCTCAATAGAAATATTGTTTCCAACAAACCATGCGTAACCACCCTGAATTCCTAAGTAAGATGGATTTTCATCTGCATCTTTTACGCTTGCTCCTGTATAAGAAAGTTCAAATGGAATTTTGTTGATTACATAATATTTTGCTCCTACTTTGTATGAAAAAATAGAACCTCCATAATCAGCTCCGGTATCACCATAACCTAAACCAACTTTTACAGCCAAATTATCCATAACAAAGTAACCACCTTCTGCTCCAATGTTCCATTGTGTTTCTCCATCTTCTGAGCTCAATGCAAAACCTGTATTACCAAGTCCATTTCCTCCAAAAGAAGTATTACCTTCTATAAGATATTTTCCTTTTTTAGTTTGCTCTTGTGCACTAGCAAAACCAACTGTCATTACTGCAATAGCAGCTAAAATAATTTTTTTCATGTTTACAATTTTTGTTTGTTATTATTTCATAAAAATAATCCTATACTTGTTAAAAAAAGTCCAAAGGAAGACTGAAAAGTATCAAAATAAGCCAGAATTGATAATGAAACAAAAAACTGAAATTCAAAGGATTAAAGACAAAAACATAAAATAAAGAGCAGAAATAACAGAAATGAGTGCGAATTTTATTAATTATTTAAACCAATATGTAAAACAATAAAATCAAAATAATGTAGTTTTGACTAATAGATAACGTTAAAAAATACCAAATTTTAAAAAACACTTTTATGAAAAAAATAATTTTAGCAGCTGTTTTGTTCCTAGCAACATCAGCTACAATGCAAGCACAATTACTACAATTTGGAGTTAAAGCAGGGGTTAACTTTGCTAGTCAGACGGGTGATGCAGGTCTGGAAGGAGTTGCATTTGATAAAGACGGAATTACTAGCTACCATGTGGGTGTAGTTGCAGAAATCAAATTATTAGAAAAATTCTCTATTCAACCAGAGCTTTTATATTCTACACAAGGTGCAACATACAAAAATGCAGTATCTGAATTTAAAAATGAATTAGGATATTTATCTATTCCAGTAATGGCTAAGTTTTACTTAAATAATACTTTCAGCTTAGAAGTTGGTCCTCAGGCATCATTTTTATTAAGTGAAAAAAATGATTTTGATGTTAAGGATGGAGAAACTTTCGAATTTGGTCTTAATGCCGGATTAGGTGTAAAGCTTACTAAAAATATTTTCCTTCAAGGTCGTTATGGTTTAGGATTAACAGAGGCTTCGAAAAATGCTGATGTTAAAAACTCAACTTTCCAAATTTCTGCAGGATTCTTATTCTAAAAAATATATAACATACTTTTATAAAAACCGTTCTATTAATTAGAACGGTTTTTTTATTTTTACACAGTTCAATACCAATTGCAAAATCAATTAAAATGTAAATTGCAATTCTAATATCAATAAAAAAATATTTTTTCAAAATAACTTAAATATGAAAATCGCTATTATCAACGGACCCAATTTAAATCTTCTAGGAAAAAGAGAACCCGAAGTTTACGGAAGCCAGACTTTTGAAGATTATTTTGAAATGTTGCAAAAAGCATATCCAAACATCGAACTTTCGTATTATCAAAGTAATATCGAAGGCGAATTAATTGGAAAAATTCAAGAATTCGGTTTTACTTATGACGGAATCATTTTGAATGCGGGCGCTTATACCCATACTTCAATTGGTTTAGGAGATGCAATCAAAGCAGTTACAACACCTGTAATCGAAGTACACATTTCGAATACTTATGCACGCGAAAGTTTCAGACATCAATCATATCTTTCCGGAAATGCAAAAGGTGTTATTTTAGGTTTTGGTTTAAAAAGTTACAATCTGGCCATTCAGTCTTTTTTATAAGTATTTATTTAACAAATTTTTAATAAGCTCATTTTTAACTTATTCTATTTTTGTTAGACAAACCACTTACATGAAAAACTATACTTTACTAGCCTTTTTATTTTTTTCAATTTCCAATTTTGCCCAAATAAAGGGAACTATAACCGATGAAAAAGGGAATCCCCTGCCCTTTGTTTCTGTGTTTGAAGAAAACACTTATAGCGGAACTACTTCGAACGAACAAGGAAAATACCAACTCAACATAAAGAAGGTTGGTAAAAACAAAATCGTTTTTCAATACTTAGGTTTCAAGACTCAAAAAGTAGATGTTTCCGGCGATTCGAAGACAATTGTTTTAGACATCAAAATGCAGGAAGAAAGCTTTGCCTTAAACGAGGTTGTAATTGATCCTAAAAAAAATCCTGCCGATGCAATTATCAGAAGTGCTATAGCAGAAAAAAAAGACAACTCAGATAAAACGGCACGATATACGGCTGATTTTTATTCGAAGGGAATGTTTAAAGTGAAAGATTTGCCGAAAAAAATTCTGGGCAAAAAAGTAGATCTTGGTCAGGATATGGCCTCCAATCTGGATTCGACAGGAACAGGAATTTTATATTTATCTGAAACAATTTCTAAAATTACTTTTGAAAAACCGGACAAATTAAAAGAGAAAATTATTGCTTCTAAAATTTCCGGAAACAATAAAGGATATAGTTATAACACTGCTTCGTTATCGACCTACGATTTTTATGATAACACACTTGACTTTGATGTTAAGCTCATCTCTCCTATTGCTGATAACGCTTTCAGCTATTACAAATACAAGCTCGAAGGAACATTTTATGATGATAACAATCAGCAGGTTTACAAAATTAAAGTAATACCAAAACGTGATAAAGAACCTGTTTTTGAGGGTTATATTTATATTGTCGACGATAGTTTTGCCATTTATGCCCTGGATTTAGATATAAAAGGGTACCGAATGAAGAATGAATTTACTGAAGTCATGACCCTAAAACAAAGCTTTAGTTACAACACAAAAAATAAAATCTGGACAAAAAACGCACAAACGCTGGATTTTAATGCGGGCATCTTTGGCGTAAAATTCTCAGGGAAATTTAATTATGTATATTCTAATTATGAGTTTCCAGCTTCGTTTGAGAAGAAAACTTTTGGAAATGAAATTGTTGCTTTTGAAGCCAATGCCAACAAAAAAGATGACGCTTTCTGGAATCAGATCAGGCCAATTCCGCTAACCATTGAAGAAAGTACGGATTATACTAAAAAAGACAGTTTGCAAACCATCAGAAAATCTCAAAAATATATGGATTCGGTAGACACAAAAAACAATAAGTTTAAAGTCACCGATATTTTAATGGGATATGATTATAAAAACACTTTCAAAAAATACTCGTTTGATTACAAAGGATTATTAAACATCGCTTCTTTAAGTTTTAATACCATTCAGGGTTTTAATTTAGATTCTGGTTTCTCGTTTAAAAAATGGAATGAAGACGAAGGTAAAAGCACTTCGATAAGCACGACTTTTAATTATGGTTTTTCAGATGAGCGATTTAGGATTACCGGAGATTTTACACATAAGTTCAACAACATAAATTTTGCCACTATGAATGTTTCGGGAGGAACAAAAGTGGCTCAATTTAATGGTTCCGAACCCATAAGTAAGCTGGTCAACTCTGTAAGTTCTTTATTTTTTAAGGACAATTATATGAAATTGTATAATCTGGAATATGCTCAGATTGGCTATTCGCAAAACATTCTAAATGGCGTAAACTTATTTGGAAAATTGGGTTACGAGCAACGAAAACCCCTCTTTAATACAACTGATTATTCTTTCTTTAAAAAAGATGATATTTATTCTTCTAATAATCCGTTGGCACCAAATGATTTTACAACACCGGCTTTTGATCCACATCATTTATTTAAAGCCGTAATAAGTACCCGAATTAACTTTGGCAACAAATACATTTCAAGACCTGACGGCAGATACAATATTAAAAATGATAAATATCCAACTGTATTTTTAGCTTTCGAAAAAGCATTTGCCGCGAGCGAGAAAAAATACGAATTTGAACGCATTGGAGCTTCTGTTGTTTACGATTTATCATTAGGCAATAAAGGAACTCTGGGAATGAATTTAAGAGCAGGAAAGTTCTTTAATGCCGAAAATATTTCGTTTATCGATTACAGACATTTTAACGGAAATCAAACGCATATAGGAACAAGCGAACGTTATCTGAATGTTTTTAACCTAATGCCATATTACGCCAATAGCACCAACGACAGCTATTTCGAAATGCATTTAGAACACAATGACATGGGATATATTATGAATAAAATTCCGCTTTTGAATCTTTTAAAATCAACCATGAATCTTGGTTTTCATTCGCTGGCCATTCCGGATCGTAAACCTTATACTGAATTTACCGTTGGTTTGGATAATCTTGGTTTCGGGAAATTTAAACTGTTCAGAGTCGATTATGTACATTCTTATCAAGGCGGTATTCAACAAAATGGTGTCGTATTTGGGTTGAAGATTTTGAACGTATTAGATTAAAGGTACTGAGGTGCTAAGGTTCTAAGATTCTAAGTTTTTTTTCCCAATCTTGTCATCCCGAGGAACGAGGGATCTTCGTTAGTAACTCGACAAAGATTGGCGATTTTGATTGTGGTATTTCTTGCGAAGGTCCCTCGTTCCTCGGGATGACAAGATTGTGTATTGCTTTTGCATATAAACTCTCATTACCTGAGTGCGCGTTAGGGATGGAAGCGGCATCCTTTTTATTTTTTCTTTAAAAATAAAAAGATACAGCGGACAGCCCGGGCCGGAGGTAACGCCAAAAAAAATCCGTCTACTCTTTTAGAATAAGCGGATTTTTTTATTTATCGTTACAAAAGAAAACCTTAGTCCCTTTGTAACTTTGAACCTTTGCACCTTTTTTTAGTGATAATCATCTGGTTCAATGTGAATCAGGACATTGCCTAATTCAGGAATTCTTTCTTTTAAGGTGTCTTGTAGTCTGTGCGACAGATCGTGTCCTTCTTTTACCGAAATTTTAGCCGATACTATGGCATGAAGATCTACATGATATTTCATTCCGGCTTTACGGATAAAACATTTCTCGGTTCCCAGAATACCTACAACGGTTAGGGATTCAATACGGATTTCTTCTACTAAATCATCATTCAAATTTTCATCCATAATTTCGCCAAGCGCAGGTCTGAAAATTTTATAACTGTTATATAAGATAAAAAAAGCAGCAAAAAGCGCCGCCCAGTCATCTGCTGATTCATACCCTTTTCCCATAATTAGCGCGATCGAAATCCCGATAAATGCAGCAACTGATGTTACAGCATCACTACGATGGTGCCAGGCATCGGCAGCTAATGAAGAACTATTCGTTTCTTTGCTTCGTTTCATTACCAATCGATAAGAGTATTCTTTCCAGACGATAATAACACCCAGAACATACAAAGTCCATGATTTTGGTAATCCGTGTGGAGTTTGAATATTTGCAATACTTTCGTACCCAATAATTGTTGCCGAGGTAATTAAAAAACCAACGACCAAAAAGGTAATCAATGGTTCTGCCCGACCGTGACCGTACGGGTGATTTTCATCTGCCGGTTTATTAGAATATTTGATTCCGAATAATACCAAACACGACGAAAAGATATCTGCAGTAGACTCTATAGCATCTGCAATTAAGGCGTATGAATTGCCAAAAAAACCTGCCAGTCCTTTTACCAAGGCTAAGCAGGTGTTTCCAACTATACTAAATATAGTAGCTTTTACAGCTTTTTGTTCATCTGTCATTTGAGCTTCTTAAAGGATTTTAAAATCAAGTTTTAAGATATCAAAACCATTAAGATATCAAGATTCATTAAGATGTTGTGATCTTAATTTCCTTTAATTTCTTAATGGTTTATTTTTTTGAATATTTATTTAACTAAATATTTTACGTTTTATGCTCTCACAATTTTAGCTCCAATGGCTCTTAAACGCTCGTCGATACGCTCGTATCCACGATCGATTTGTTCGATATTTTGAATTGTGCTTGTTCCTTTTGCCGATAACGCTGCAATTAATAATGAGATTCCCGCACGAATATCCGGAGATGACATTGTTGTTGCTTTTAGTTGAGATTCGAAATTATGTCCCATAACCACAGCTCTGTGCGGATCACATAACATAATTTTTGCTCCCATATCGATTAATTTGTCCACGAAAAACAAACGGCTTTCGAACATTTTTTGGTGAATTAAAACATCGCCTTTTGCTTGTGTTGCCACAACCAAAACAATACTCAATAAGTCAGGAGTAAATCCTGGCCAAGGCGCATCGGCAATGGTTAAAATAGAACCATCAATATCTGTTTTTACTTCATATCCGTCTTTGTGAGCAGGAATATAAATATCGTCATTACGTTTTTCGATTGTAATACCCAATTTTCTAAAGGTGTTTGGGATTAAACCTAAGTTTTCCCAGCTTACATTTTTGATCGTGATTTCGCTTTTTGTCATAGCCGCAAGACCAATCCAAGAACCAATTTCGATCATATCAGGCAAAATTCTGTGCTCACATCCTCCAAGGCTTTCAACACCTTCAATAGTTAATAAGTTAGAACCTACTCCTGTAATGTTAGCTCCCATAGAGTTTAACATTTTACACAATTGTTGCAGGTAAGGCTCACAAGCAGCATTGTAAACTGTAGTTGTTCCTTTTGCCAAAACAGCAGCCATAACGATATTCGCTGTTCCGGTTACTGATGCTTCGTCAAGAAGCATATCTGTTCCTTTCAATCCTTCTTTTGGAGATTCTACTCCGTAAAAGTGATCTTCTCTGTTGTATCTGAATTTTGCTCCAAGGTTAATAAAACCTTCAAAGTGTGTATCTAATCTACGACGACCAATTTTATCTCCTCCCGGTTTTGGAATATATCCTTTTCCGAAACGTGCTAATAATGGTCCAACAATCATAATAGAACCACGAAGCGCTCCTCCTTCTTTTTTGAAAGCTTCGGTTTCTAAATATCCTACATTAACTTCATCAGCCTGAAACGTAATCGACCCCGGTTCATTGCGTTGAATTTTAACTCCTAAATTACCCAACAAAGTGATTAATTTATTGATGTCAATAATATCGGGAATATTATTAATTTTTACTTTATCCCCCGTTAGAAGCACGGCACATAAAATTTGTAATGCCTCATTTTTTGCTCCTTGCGGAGTGATTTCTCCTTTTAAAGGAGTTCCTCCTTCGATTTTAAAAATTCCCATATTTTTCTTTTAGGTTCTGAGTTACTAAGGTTCTGAGGTTCTAAGTTTTGCTCTTAGTCGCTTAGCTGCTTAGCACTTTTTTTTATTTCTGATTGTTTTTTTTAAGGTTCTGAGGTGCTAAGGTTCTTAGGTTCTAAGTTTTTCTATTCGTAAAAAACCTTAGCATCTTAGCTGCTTAGTATCTTAGTCCCTTTTTTACTTTTGATTATTTTTCTGAAAAGGTTTTGGTTTTCCCGGGCCTTTATTGTTTTTGTTGCTTTGGATTTTTGGTTGTCCGGGTGGCGTGATTTTGTTAGACATACGTTTATTGGTACGCAATAAATCAGTTGTGTTTAAAAGCTCTTCTGTGCTTTGCAACAAGTTGATTTTTCCGCCTGACAATTCGTATAAATGTTCGAAAATCACATCATCTTTTACCGTGTCTTTGTTCCAGCTCAGATATGATTTTTTCATATGGTTGGCAATTACCAATACCAATGCATTTTTCATTTCTCCATCTTCCCACTTATTGGCAACATCAATCATGTATTTGATATTGTTACCATAAAATCTGTATTTAGGGAAATTTTGCGGGTAATGTAAAACATCCGGCTTAAGCTGCAATACATCTCTTGACGGAATTGGATACGGCGATTCTACATTCAATTTAAAATCAGACATGATAAAAAGCTGATCCCATAATTTATGTTGAAAATCCGGTACATCGCGCAAATGCGGATTCAAACTTCCCATTACCTGAATAATGTATTTCGCAGCTTTATTGCGCGTTTCATCATCTTCGATAATAGTTGCCTGATCGATCAGTTTTTGCAAATGACGACCATATTCCGGAATAAGTAAACGCTGTCTTTCAGAATTGTATTCTAAATTAAAAACAACGTCATTCGCGACTTCTTTTTTATACTTTTCAACCATAATTTATAATGAAACTATACCTTCTATAATAGAAACTTCTTTGTATTTGCTAATCACATGGTCAGCACTATGCATCGTAACATCTACAGAAACGCTGGTAAATTTACCTGTTTTAGATTTTGTTGTTTTAATAACGGCGCCCATACTGTCAAAAGCTTTTTCAACCCGATCAACATTATCGTCAACCGAAGGCACTATAAATTTATACAAATATTCTGCAGGCCAAGTATTTGTGTTATCTAACTCAACCTTTAATCTTTCGTAAAATTCGGCGGTGTTTTTTTCTTTATCGTTCTCCATTTGCTCATTAAAATAGAACGCAAATATACGTTTTTGATTTCAGATTTCAGATTTTAGATTTTAGATTTTTTTTATGGAGTAAAGAGCAGATTCTTTGTTGCTTATTTTAACAATCGGTACTAATTATATTGCGGTAAATCTCCCCGCAAGATTTACTGATTTTTGGTTCATTCTAAAGTTAAAGTTCGTGAAAACCCTTTAAATTCATAGCAAAACTTTTATATTTGATACTTTACCCTCAAAGTCTCGAAACAGCGACTTTGAAAGATTAAACTACACTATAATGAAAAAGATTCTTTTACTTTTTATCGCACTCACATTCAACAACATTCAGGCACAAGAGATCAAAACGATGACTTATTTCCAAAATGACAGCATCAAACTTGATCTTGATTTGTATTTACCAAAGAAGAAAGCTAACGAAAAAATTCCGTTAATCATTTTTGCTTTTGGTGGAGGATTTTCTGGTGGAGAACGCACGGGCGAGAAAGACTTCGGAATCTTTATGGCTAAAAATGGTTACGCAGTTGCCAGCATTTCGTA
This sequence comes from Flavobacterium bizetiae, assembly GCF_902804475.1. Lineage (GTDB taxonomy): Bacteria > Bacteroidota > Bacteroidia > Flavobacteriales > Flavobacteriaceae > Flavobacterium > Flavobacterium bizetiae. The sequence continues at coordinate 41,251 of NZ_CADCSU010000114.1, read as the reverse complement.
TACTTTATATATGAAAGGAAAAGATTTTGGATGCAAAGGATCTCTAACCGAAAAAGTAAAAGCAATACAACTTGGCGTGAGCGATATGTGGCAGGCGACTTCGTTTTTGATTGAAAATGCAAATAAATACAATCTCGACACATCAAAAATATTCATTTCCGGTATTAGTGCCGGTGCCGAAATTGGTTTCCATGCTTCCTTTTGGGATTATAAACTCATGAATTTATATCAAAACAATTTGCCTCAAAACTTTAAATATGCCGGATTTATTGGAGGTTCAGGTGCTATTATGGATATCAATTTAATTACGAAAGAAAAAGCGATTCCAATGTTATTAGCACACGGAAACAATGACAACACGGTTCCCTACAATGCAGGTTCGCACCGTTCGTGCCCAACAAATGCTTCGGGATGGATGATTTTATTTGGTTCTTACGCTGTTTACAATCATATGAATGAACTTCATAAAGACATTGAACTGATTACTTTTTGCGGTGGCGGACACGAATTCTCAGGATATCTTTTTCATCAGGGACAGCAATATGTTCTGGATTTTGTAAATGATGTTTTGAAAGGAAAAAGATTTGAGTCGCACGTTATTATTCCTTCAGAAAAGAAAGGTGCGGGTAATGGGAAATATTTGTTTTGTGAGTAATCTTGTATTAGTAAAATGGAAATAACTAAGTCAGATATTCAAAAGTTGATAGAAGTCAAAAAAGAAGACACTATCAAGAATCATTTTCTTTACTCAATTACAAAACAGTATAGATCATTTGGTGAAATTAAAGAGAATACAATTAAAGTGTGGAAAAGAACAAATACCACAGGAATGTCCTATCCGATTTTCACTTTTGAATTTAATTCTGAAAATAAACTTATAAAAACCACTGATAAATTAAATCCAATTGCAAAGTTTTCACAATTATTATTTCCCTTGTTCTTCTTCTTTCCTTTACTATTAAACGCTTTTACTGATTTTGAATTCAAGCGTTTCTTCGCCTGCATAAGTGCTTTTCTCTTTTTAACTTTTGTTTGTTATTTAGTCAGTAATAAAATATCTAAATATGAGAAAAAAGAGCAATTAAATGATTTTTACAAAATAATTGGTGTCAAAACAGAAGACAAACAAGAACGAGAATGGTCCAAATCTAAAATACTAACAAGATTATTTACTTACCCATTTTGTTTTGCATTAATATTAATCAGTATTTTTTCAATTATTCCAGAAAAAGGATTTCTATTAGCAATTCCAATGCTTGGAATTATTGGAATTTATTTATATTGTGACCTAAAGCTTATTTTTGAAGATAAAAAGATCAAAAATAATTCGGCTAAAGCCAAAACCTAATCAAATCCTTTATTCCGTTGGTTGAAACCAACGGCTATTCAAAATTAAAATTCGTCAATATATATCATCTCAACTGGACTAAAGTCCAGCCCTACAATATTTGCCAAGCCTACGACTCTTTTTCGTTGGAGTTCCAGAGGAACGATTCATTTTGTAGAGCTGGACTTCAGTCCAGTTTTAGCCAAAAACAGGACCTTTATAACCTAAAATTGCGAAATCATTCGCTCAAGGCAAAATAATCTTTTTAAATACAATAAGTTTAGGTAAATTTGCGCTTTATTTTAAGAAAGTGCAAAAACAAATCATAGTTCTCATTGGTGGCCCGGGAACGGGAAAATCTACTCTAATCAACGAATTAGTGGCTCGTGGCTACTGTTGTTATCCTGAAATTTCAAGACAAGTTACACTCGAAGCACAACAACGTGGTATCGACCAATTGTTTCTGGAACAACCTCTTTTATTTAGCGAAATGTTGCTGGAAGGACGCATCAAACAATACGAAGACGCTCTTGAAGAACCTGATAATGTAGTTTTTATAGATCGCGGAATTCCTGATGTTGTAGCCTATATGGATTATATTGGCGATGATTATCCGGAGCATTTTGTAAAAGCCTGCGAGGATTTTAAATACACAAAAACTTTTATTTTACCACCTTGGGAAGAAATTTACGAATGCGACACAGAGCGTTACGAAAATTTCGAACAGGCATTAACCATTCAAAAACACCTTGTTGAAACCTATAAGAAATATGGTTACGACTTAATTGAGGTGCCAAAAGATACGGTTGACAACAGAATTCTTTATATCTTAGATAAAATTTAGGCAGGTGTTTAAAGTTGCAAAACTAGAAACTGATTTCTAAATTTTTTAACTTTAAAACGAGACCAATGCCTGAAGCGCAAAAAATTCTTTTAAAATACTGGAAACACGACAGTTTTAGACCGTTGCAAAAGGAGATTATTGACTCGGTTTTGGATGGTCAGGATACTTTTGCGCTGCTCCCAACCGGCGGCGGAAAATCGATTTGTTTTCAGGTTCCGGCCATGATGAAAGAAGGCATTTGCCTGGTCGTTTCTCCTCTGGTTGCTTTGATGAAAGATCAGGTGGCCAATTTACAAAAACGCGAAATTAAAGCGATTGCGCTTACAGGCGGAATTCACACCGAGGAAATTATTGATCTTCTGGACAATTGCCAATTTGGGAATTACAAATTCTTATACCTTTCTCCGGAGCGGCTTCAGTCTGACTGGATTTTAGAACGCTTAAAAAATCTTCCTATAAATTTAATTGCCATTGATGAAGCGCATTGTGTTTCGCAATGGGGACATGATTTTCGTCCGGCTTATTTGAAGATTTCAGAACTTAAAAAACATTTTCCGAAGATTCCGTTTTTGGCTTTAACAGCAACGGCAACTCCAAGAGTGATTGAAGATATTAAAACAGAATTAGGATTAAAAGATCCGATACTTTTTCAGCAATCTTTTGAAAGAAAAAATATCGCCTACATGGTTTTTGAAGTCGAAGACAAATTGTACCGAACGGAACAAATCTTAAAGAAAAACCCGCAGCCTTCTATTATATATGTACGAAATAGAAAATCGTGCCTGAATATGTCGACGCAATTACAATCTTTAGGATTTAAATCGACGTATTATCACGGAGGCCTTTCGGCAAAAGAAAAAGACAAAAACATGCAATTGTGGATGTCCGAACAAGCGCAGGTAATTGTTGCCACGAATGCGTTTGGAATGGGAATCGACAAAGACAACGTAAAAACGGTTATTCATACTCAGCTTCCTGAAAACATAGAAAATTATTATCAGGAATCCGGAAGAGCGGGACGAAATGGCGAAAAAGCATTTTCGGTTGTTTTAACCAATTCTTCAGACAGCAATCAAACCGAACAGCAATTTTTGAGCATTTTGCCGGATAAAAAATTCCTGAATACAATGTATGTCAAGCTTTGCAATTATTTTCAGATTGCTTACGGCGAAGGTTTAGACGATTCTTTTTCGTTTAAACTGAATCATTTTTGCCAGAAGTATGACTTCCCTACCTTAAAAACATACAATGCCTTGCAGTTTTTAAATCAACAGGGAATCATTACGATGTCTCAGGAATTCTCTGAAAAAATTACGATGCAGTTTTTGATTGAATCGAAGGAAGTAATTAGATACATGAGTCTGAATCCTAATGATGAAGAAATTATCTTAGCAATTTTGAGAACTTATCCCGGAATTTACGAAATGAAAATGCCGTTTAATATTTCGCTCATTGCAAAAAAATCACATCATACCGAAGCTCAGGTTTCTGCTGTTTTAGAAAAACTAAAAGAGAAAGAAATCATCGAATACAAATCTAAAAATAACGACGCTACTATATTATTTAATGAAGTTCGCGAAGATAATCTTACCATAAACAGAGTCGCTAAATATCTCGAAAAACAAAATCAGCTTAAAAAAGACCAGCTTTTATCTGTACTACATTATATAAAGGACAATAAAACCTGCAAAAACAGATTGATTTTGGATTACTTTGGAGAAGAAACCAAAGAAAATTGTGGTGTTTGCTCTTATTGTATTACACAAAAAGGCAAAATCACCGAGGCTGATTCGATTGCAGATAAAATTCTGCACTTATTAAAATCCGCAGCTTTGACTTCGAGAGAAATTGAAACCCAAATAAAACTTGATGCAAATGATGTAATTTTGGCACTTCAGGAATTACTGGAGAACAATTATATTACTATTCAGGCAAACAATAAATACACTTTAAAATTATAATGGAAAAATTGAGAATCATATTTATGGGAACTCCGGAATTTGCCGTAGGCATTCTGGACACCATTATCAAAAACAATTATGATGTTGTTGGCGTTATTACAGCTGCAGACAAACCGGCTGGACGCGGACAAAAAATAAAATATTCGGCTGTAAAAGAATATGCTTTGGCAAACAATCTTACTTTATTACAACCAACAAATTTAAAAGACGAAAGCTTTCTTGCTGAATTAAAAGCGCTTAACGCCAATTTACAAATTGTAGTTGCTTTTAGAATGTTACCAAAAGTGGTTTGGGAAATGCCAAGCTTAGGAACTTTTAACCTTCATGCATCATTGTTACCCAATTATCGCGGTGCCGCACCTATCAATTGGGCTATTATTAACGGAGAAACAAAAACCGGAGTAACCACATTTTTCATTGATGACAAAATAGATACCGGAGCAATGATCCTAAATTCTGAAATTGCTATCGAACCGGAAGAAAATGCCGGACAATTGCACGACCGATTAATGTTATTAGGAAGCAAAACCGTAATCGATACATTAAAGGTAATTGAAAACGGAAACGTAACAACTACAATTCAGGAAGACGATGCCGAAATTAAAACGGCTTACAAATTAAACAAGGAAAATTGTAAGATCGACTGGACGAAATCCGGAGAAGAAATTAATAATTTAATTCGCGGTTTAAGCCCATATCCTGCTTCGTGGTGTTTCTTAAAAGACAAAGATGAAGAATTAAGCATCAAAATATACGAGGCAAAACTCATTTCAGAAAGCCATTCATACGAAGTTGGAAGCTTGATTAGCAGTAAAAAAGAAATTAAAATTGCGATCAAAGACGGCTTTATTCAACTTTTAAGTTTACAATTACCAGGAAAAAAGAGAATGCAAGTAGCAGAATTATTAAATGGGATAACTTTTTCTGATAACGCAAAGGTCTATTAAGGTCAATAAAACAGGGGTTTTTACCTGATTTTCACCGACAAACAACCAGCGTTATGAACAAAAAAAGCAAGTTATCAACAATTTTTGCTAAAATTAAAGAAAACACTTGCAAGGAACGGATTTCCTACTAAATTTGTGTATTAACAATTTTTTTTAACCAACAATTAATAACTAATTATTATGAACAAATCAGAATTAATCGATGCTATCGCTGCTGATGCAGGAATTACAAAAGCTGCGGCAAAATTAGCTTTAGAGTCATTTTTAGGAAACGTAGGAGCTACTTTGAAAAAAGGTGGTAGAGTTTCATTAGTAGGTTTTGGATCTTGGTCAGTATCTGCTAGAGCTGCTAGAGACGGAAGAAACCCTCAAACTGGAAAAACTATTCAAATCGCTGCTAAAAATGTTGTAAAATTCAAAGCTGGAGCAGAATTAGAAGGTGCAGTGAACTAAGTAAGAAAGTTCTCTAAACTTATAATATAATCAAAACCCTCCTCATGGAGGGTTTTTTTGTGCGGTTTAACGATTTTATTTGGGATTTTAAAAATTTTATGATTAAATTTAATAAAAATTGTAGCCGTATGATTTCAGAAAAATTAAAAAAAGGACACCTGCTTATTGCCGAGCCTTCTATAATTGGAGATTTATCTTTTAATAGATCGGTAATTTTATTAGCAGACCATAACAAAGAAGGATCAATAGGATTCATCATTAATAAGCCTTTAAAGTATACTATTAATGATTTGATACCTGAAATTGACGCCAGTTTCAAAATATATAACGGAGGCCCGGTTGAACAGGACAACCTTTATTTTATTCACAATATTCCGGAATTAATACCTAACAGTGTTGAGATTTCTAACGGAATTTATTGGGGAGGTGATTTTGAATCGACTAAAGACTTAATAAACGACGGATCTATTGGTAAAAACAATATTCGCTTTTTCTTAGGTTATACCGGTTGGGACGAAAATCAGCTTGAGAGTGAAATGCAGGGAAACTCCTGGATCATTACTGATAATAGTTATAAAAACAAAATTATCGGAAAATCGACCACCCATTTTTGGAAAGAGCAAATTATTGAGCTCGGAGGCGACTATCTTATTTGGTCGAATGCACCTGAAAATCCGTATCTGAATTAATTTTCAGATATAGATTCATTCAGTTTTTGCACTAATAAATGAGCCAGATTGCTTGTAAACTCCTTTTTTCGATACTTAGTTATCGGTTGTATCCCCGTGATTACATTTGTCAGAAATAATTCGTCAGCTTTTTGAAGATCAAATGGCGAAATTATTTCTTCAACTACTTCTATGTCTGTTATTTTTTTAGACAAAGCTAATATTTGCTTACGCATAATTCCGTTCAAACATCCTTCAGAAACAGGCGGCGTAATCAATTTTTTACCCACAACCATAAATAAGTTCCCCTGTAATGCTTCAACAACATTTTTAGTATCATTTACTAAAATGCAGTTAGCCAGACCATTTTCGTGAGCAAAAATGCTTCCGGTAACATTTATCATTTTATTAGTCGTTTTAATCGACGATAATAACTGTTTGGTTACATAGAAGTCTTTATACAAATCTACTTCGTATTCTGCAGTATTTAGAGCATAAAAAGTGCTTTCAAGTGCCGTTGCGTGAATTAAAAATGAAACTTCGTTTGTTTTTGGCAAATACAAACCTCCATCATTTCTAAAAACCGTAATTCTTGCTCTGGCTGAACCCGAAATATTTTTTTGATTTACAAGATTTAAAACCTGCTCTTCAAAATATTCCATTGTAAAGTTCATCGGAATTTCCATTCGAACCACACGCATCGAAGCCATTAATCTAAAGTAATGATCTTCGACAAACAAGATTTTATTATTCACTATTTTTAGTGTTTCAAAAACACCATCTCCATACAAAAAAGCACGATTTTGAGTTAATACATTATCGTCTTGTGCTACTATGTTTCCGTTAAAATTGATCATAAAAAAACCCTGAATTTTGTTCAGGGCAAATATAAGGTATAAAATAGAATTTTACTAAACAGATCCTATAAGATGTTTTAGATCTGAGATCTGATTCTCCCACAATTGTTTAGCTTCTCCTACTTCTTCTTTTTCAGCGAAATCGACTACCATTAATGACACATCTTTAGTCAGTTCATCGACTAAGATATGCAACTCAAAAAAGTATTCTGTATCCTTACTGCTTTCGTCAACCCATTTGAATTTTACTTTTTCTCCTGTTTTTTTAGAGGCCAAACGTGCTTTTTCCTGCGAGTCATTCCAGATAAAAGTGAAAAATTCGCCTCTTGAGTTTACATTGTCTGCAAACCATTCTGACAAACCTGACGGTGTTGATATATATTGATATAATAATTGCGGCGAAGAATTTATGGGAAACTCGATTTCGTAACGTATTTTTGGATCCATGTGCTACTTTTAATTTTTTCGAAATATAAGAATATATGTCCAAAAACAATGCATTTTTAAAAATATTTTTTTTTCTTCATTTTATTCTTGCAACAATTAATATTATTTCTATCTTTGCACCCGCAATGAGGAACACGGTTCACTTGCAATCTTGGCGAGGTAGCTCAGTTGGTTAGAGCGCAGGATTCATAACCCTGAGGTCACGGGTTCAACTCCCGTCCTCGCTACAAAAAACAAAACCCTAATCATCAATTGATTAGGGTTTTTTTATTGTAGTTTTGTTTAAAAGAACTTCATAAGAACATCTCAAATATCTAAAAAAGAAGAAACAATGGATATAGTTAAATTTAAAATCACATCAAAAACGATAAAAGTAGAAGTACGCAATTCGAATAATTATGTTTTTAATTTTAATACTGCTTTAGAAATTGAAAAAGAAGACAAAGAAGTTTTATTACGACTTTATCACGCCTTAGATCTTCTTTTTAAGAAAGAAACTCCTAGCGAAGTAAAAAATTACATTTCGCCTAACCAAACGAATATCCTGGATCAGATTTCGGCCGTTGACGGTTTAGAAGAAGAGAAATAAATTATCTTTCTGTTACGCAAAGAATAGGTCATGAAATATAAAGTGAGATAAAAGGATTCAAATATTTAAATCCTCTTATCTCACTTTACAACTTTAATATTGATCTATCTCGGTATCTGCGGACGCTCCATTTTGTATTGTCGGCCGGATAATGTTTTGATAAATGCAACTAAGGCTTCAATTTCGGTATCATCAAGGTTTAAGGGCTGTAACAAAACATCTGTTTTTGGAAATAAAGGATCAGCGGCTTTTTCAGCTTCATCAGGATCAATCATATGCATTCCGCTGTTGTATATATTGATAATGCCTGTCATATTATCAAAAAAACCGTTGTGCATCCACGGTCCGGTATACATTACATCACGAAGCGAGGGAGTTCTGAATTTCCCCACATCTTCTGCTTTTTTGGTAATATTATAAAGTCCTAAATCTTCAAATTCTCTTTTATAATAGGTTAAACCGATATTATGAAATGATTCATCGGTTAAATATTTTCCTGAATGACAATTGATGCAACGTGCTTTGGTACGAAAAAGATGAAGTCCGTGTATTTCCTGATCAGATAACTGCGTGTAATCGCCATCTACAAAATCATCAAATCGGCTTCTTTTGCTGAGTATTGTTTTTTGAAAAGTGGCTAACGACTGCAGGATTTTTTCATAAGTAATATCAGTATTTCCGTAAGCATTCTGAAATAAGCCGGCGTAACCTTTTACTTTTTTCAGTTTTTTAGCGAGACTTTTCGAATCCATATTCATTTCATGATGTGCCGTAATCGGGCCTTGCGCCTGTTCTTCTAAAGTACTTGCACGACCATCCCAAAAAAATGATTTTCGGGCATTTATATTATATAATGATGGTGTATTTCTTTTGCCTTGCAGATGGTCATTTCCTAAAGATACTTCTCTCCCATCTCCCCAGGCCAATTCCGGATCATGACAACTGCTGCACGAAACCTGATTCGAACCGGAAAGTTTTGGATCAAAAAAAAGCATCTGACCTAAAATCACTTTCGGATCTTCCATTCTCTCATAATAGCTGGTATCAATATCCAAAGATTCTAATTCCTGCCAGACAACATCTTTATCGATTGTAGGTTTTGGCCATTGTTTGGTTGGTTTACTATACAGTTCCCGCCAATTTTCGTTTGTTATTTTATCGCTCATAGAAGCACCAAAACTCAACAATGAATATACAATGCTGACGGAGAAAACGAAAAGAAAGGTTTTTAATAAAATAGACTTCATTATAAAGCAATAGAGATTTTTTTAATATCAAATTAAAATGTCAAACCCATTGACATTTGAAAATAGGTATTGTTTTTATTATTAGAATAATTGTAGTAATCGAAACCTGCTTTAGCAAAAAAATTAAGGTTGGCTGCGTATTTATAATCCCAACGCGATGCCAGATTAACTTTGGTATAAGCAGAAGATAAATAAGCGAAATTGTAATCTAACATTTCGAAAATCTGATTGGTTTCGGTACGATCGCTAAGATTCATTTTAGCATCTAAAGCCCAACTATGCTCGAAAGAAGTTGACAGATTGATTAGCGATTTCGAAAAAAGTTTTGATACAGAAAAATCGATTCGGCCAATAGCCTTCTGAACATCGACTTTGCGTAAAGGATCAATATATTTTGTGGCAGTATTTTTTAAATTGAAACTTGGTGCCACCGACCACGAAAATTCAGGATTGGGATTACTGTACAATCCGGAAAATAATATCGATGTTACCTGATTGGTATATTTAGTATACTCAGATATTTTGATATACGATGTTGTGGTTTGGTTGTCGAATATATTCTCGGTTCCGGCACGGTCGCTATAATAAAATTCAACTTTTGTACCCCACGATCTTTCTTCGGATTTTTTTAAATATGAAACTTCACCTTCGTATCTTTTTTCCAGAATACTCGAGGCAATAAGATTTTGAAATTCGGTCATTATTTTTTCGTAATCAAAATGATTGTAACCTACAGATAGGGCAAATCCATTTCGATCTTTAGGAAAAAATTGCACATTTGCGCCATATCCTTTTCCGTCATAAAAAGAGCTTAGTTTGTTTCCGGTAAGCAAGTTACTGTACATACCAAGACCAGTCATATGATAAACAGCCGGAGCGCCTAATTCGCTAAAGAATTTTAAATTATTCGATTGGGTATATTTCTGAAGATTAACTGAAGTTCCAATAGCATAATGATTTCCTATGTTTTGCGAAAGACCAACTGCCACGTTAAGATCTGAAACCGTATTTTTAGGTCTGGGATCTGTATCACGATATTCCATCAAAGCGCGATAATCAGCCACAATCCCGAGTGTCATTTTTTGAAAAGCTTTAGTATAACCTCCTTTAAAAGAATATTCCTCGAAAGAGAGATTTCCTCCTATAGAATCAGCGGTTACATATGGATATATGATTTGAAAATCTGAGCTTTCATTCCATTGTACATTTTTACGTTGGTCATTTTTATAATAGGCATTTCCCCAAACGGTGTTTTCGGCATCGATCTTATAATAAGATTGTGCGTTGACCAGAAACTGACGAATGCCATTTCCTAATTCCTGTATATTGGTTTGCTGCGACGAATTATTATAACCGGCACTTAATTGCGATAACGAATAATGTCGCGCATAAAACATATTGGCAGGATTTGTATAAAAGGCATTAGAAAAATTATTTTCAGGAAGCTGATTTTCATGAATGCGCAGCAGCACCGAAGTACTGTCCTGCGCATGCAAAATACCGGAACTAAAAATAAAAAACAGTAAGACGAAACGAAAGCTCATGATTGTATTAGTTCATTAAAGATGGTTTAGCTTCAGGGCTAAAATCTAATGTAGAATTATTAGTATCCTTCAATATTTTTTTACCGTTTGATGTTGTCGAAAGCACCTTACGACGAACACTTTTTCCGTAACGTGTTTGGTCAGCATCAACTTTTCCGCAGTATGTCCATCCTTTATCTAATGACGGAGCTGTAACAATCCATTTAAATTCTGACTGAACGCTTAAGTTTACAGCATCTACAATCCATGCATTTGGGATAGAATAAACACTTTCTCCCATTGGGTAACTTTCTCCTCCAAACACTAAATTATATTCATAATCATAGGTGTAATCTGCTAAATAGGTGTTTTTGCTGACTGGTAAACGGGCAATTACAAAACTTTTGAAACCTCTATTGTGAATGATCATCGAAGAAAATAAATTCTCCATATTAGGCACCGCAGGATTATCTACATCATCGGCATCTTCTGTATAAAATTCGAAAGTAGCCGTTCTTAAATCGATTGAACCTGGATTATATTCTTTGTGGTTAATAGCATCATCGGCAATAATAAAAAATTCACCCGGCGCAATTGGATACGTTTTTCCGGTTCCGGGAACAATTGCAATCGCTGATGCTGCAAATGATTGTGCCATAATATTTGGCGTGTAATCTTGTTTATCAACAGTCATAAATTCTGATTGCGCAATCATTAATCCATCTGCATATAAAATATGATCTGTATTGTTGTGAATTTTAAAGTATTTATCACCCTGATATTGTTTGCCTTCGGCAGTCTTTGTTCCTGTAAAGAATATCTCTTCGATAACAAAATCTGATTGTGTTGTTTTCAGGAAAAGGTTTAAGGAAACAACAGCGGTTCCTCCGGTAACTACTACCGATTCTTTATAACCGCTTACAGAAGCTTCGACAATAGTTCCGTCAGCATCGTACTTAATTTTTCCATCAACAGAAATTTCATAAGAACCTTCATTTAGATTAATCGAAAGATTATTATTTACAAAAGCGCTGCTTGGCGTTACTTTTCCTGTATTCAATTCTTTAAAAGAAACCGAAAGATCAGAAAAAGTAACACTAGTAAGATCTGTTGGATTTACCAATTTTAGCGTCAAAGCAGTTTGTTTGCCACTATCGTTGTTATCATCTTTAGAGCAAGATTGTAATAGTGCCATTACGGCTATTGTTAGATAAATGGGAAGTAATTTAATTTTCATAATTGCTGTATTTATTAATATTAAAAGTTAAAAATTTAAGTTGATTTCCATCCCGAAATAAGGAGAGTTAAGTCCTCTTCGTTCTATTTTCTGACCGTTGATTTCGTAGTTTTGATAGTAACTAAAGAGTCGGTTAACGAACATGGAAATTCTAAATCTTTTATAAAAATCTTTAGAGACTTTTAAATTCATGTTCATCGACATTGGGATTGTTTTTTCCTGAAACAAAGCATCGTTGTATTTGATGTCCAGCCATTGCAAAATAGGATCGGTTTTGTCTTTTTCGAGATAAGGATGCTCTTTTCCGGAAGGATCTATATACGCGATTGGCGTTCCGTTTAGCAGCGTAGACTGATCGCTTATAAACCATAAAAACTGAAACGAACTCGAAAACTCCAAACCAAGTGAAGGAACATAAGTATCTACAATTAAGTTGGTATTTAATTGTTGCTTTTCTGAGCCATCATCCCATTGATAAAGACCTATGTACGGAAGTCGTTTTCCGTTTATAATAATATCTTTTTGTCCGCTTTTATAAACAGGATTGCTATTGGTATACGTGGTTTTAAACCAGGCGCCATTTACGGTAAAACGGGTATTAATTGCTGTAAAACGCTTCGAAGAAAATTGAAACTCTACTCCGGTTTTTAGTAATTTACTTCCGTTATTGGTAATGCTGTACGACGTCAGTAAAGTATCCATGACAAACCTCATCTGAGCAAGATCAGGCGGAGCTGTCAGGGTTGTAGGATCGATAGAATTATTGTCGTATTTTTTATAAGAAAGCGCCTGATAACGGGAACCATTTCTGAATCCGGAATCTAACCGTTCATTAAAAAAAGTCACCGAAAATCGATTATTATCATATAAAAAATCAGTTCGAATTTCCCATTTTTTATTAATTGCTGGTTTTAAATCATAATTTACAGGAGAAGTTTTATAAGTCATTAAATTAATTCTTCTGTATTCAGGCGTATTATGGTAAAAGTTGAGCTGCACCAGATCATTATATATAAAATCAGGATAAAGCTGAGCGAGCGTCGGAAATTTAGTGTACTGCCCGAAACCTGCCGTAAATTCTGTTTTAAAAGACTTTTCACCAATTTTAAAAGACGGCAAAACCCATTGCGCATTTACTCTGGGATCGAAATAATATTTTCCGGAAATAGCATAAGCAGATGGCACATTCAATAACGACATGGCCCGAATTCCGCCAGCAGCATTCAATTGATGTTTTCCAAGCGAAATTGTAATGGCATCTTCAGCAAAAAAAGAAATATCTGTACTTGCCGGAATGTCTTTGTAGGATCTGGGACGTGTAGACATTTCAGGAGATGGCGGATGCGTGGTATCATACACCTGCCCTTTTCCGTTATTTTTAGAATACATCCATTCTGAGCCTGCTTTCAGAGCATGTTTTAATCCAAATAAACGCATTTCAAAATTTCCCATCGCTTTTAAAAAAGCATCAAACGGTTTTCCGTCTACCAAAAGATTTGAAGTATACTGCGGAGTCAAAAAAATACCGTCAGATTCGCCTTGTTCTGTATTATTAGGTATCGCCGTTGCATTCGAAACCTGTACCCATTTTGTCTGTTCGATTTTATCATATTGCTGACTAATGGATGTCGCCAATTGAACCGATTTAAAAAATGATGAGGTTTTAAAATTTAAATCGAAAGAATTAGCCATCGAAAATCGGTTATAATCAGAAGTATATCGGTCTATTTTTGCATAACCCACATTTGGATCTGCTTTTTCATTGTCCATAGAACCGCTATAATCTAAACTCGAATTCCATTGCAAAAGATGATTTTCATTTTCCCATGTTTTTTGAGCCCTTACGGATGCTGTGATTCGTTTGTAATTTTCGAAACTATTTCTGGGATCTGATTTTGCATCGAGATAATCTAAACCAACATTCAATACCAAACGCTTTTCTTCAGATTCAAATCCTTTGCCTACATAAAATAACTTACTAAATTCATCTGCTTTAAAACGTGATTCCCAATTACTGCGTCCGCTTTTTCGTTTAATTTTGATCAGTCCGCTAGTTAAATCGCCATATTCTACAGATGAAATTCCTCTGATGATTTCTACTTTCTCAATTTGATCTGTAGAAATAGAACGCATGTCTACGCCTTTTGACGTGGTGTTTCTGCGTGTATTGGCATATCCGGAACCTTTTGTAATAGTGACATTTGGTCCTGTTGTGTATTGCAAATTGGCATCGGTATTCAAAGGAATTCCGTCAATAACAAAAGAAGTTCCAAGTGATGAAATATCATAATTGGCGTCAGACGTTCCTACTTCTCTTAATTTTATATGGTTAGAAGCATTAAACACAGGATCTTTTGAGCGTCCACCAGGCAGTAATTCTAATAAATCTGTAAAACTTGAAGGCTGTAAATGCTGCATCGCTCGTTTATCGATGATCGATGTACTGGTCATTCCGCGAGATTCTGTTGCCGTGACCACAACTTCATTTAGCTCAATGCTTGACGGAATTAACTCTAAAGTGAGAGTTTGACTGGTTGTAAAGTCCAGCTTTTTTTCAAGGATTTTATACCCTTTATGAGATAGTTTTATTTTATAACTCCCCATTGCAACATCATTCAGAATAAGATTTCCAAAATCATTTGACAACATTTCTCCTTTTTGAGCTAATCCTTCTGCCTCAAGTAAAACTCCTTTTACTGGCAGTTTACTTTCGGCATCCTTAACGATAATCTGAATATTTATTTTATTGATGCTTTGTGTAAAACCAAGGTTAAAAAACAAAAGGAATAATAAAACAAGAATAGATTTTACACTTTTAACAGTTATTGCGGGGAGACTATTACAAGAAGTCATTGTATTTATTTTGAAATGCGATTATACGATGTATAACAGAACGGTGATTAAAAGTTGCAAATATAACTTAATTTAGACTGAATAAAAATAGTATAAATTAAAAATGTAAAAACTCCTATTTTAAAGAGATGAATTAGTTTGCTCTCATATTTACAAATCATTAATAAACAACAACTTAATAAATTATTTTTTAATGATAAAAATTTATCCTTAACTCATAAAAAGCTGGAAACAATTCACTTTTTCTATTTTAATATTTTATTCTGAAAGTAAATAATTACAAAAAGCAAAGCTGCTTTTGAGTGAATATCTTTGATTTCTTCTTTTAAGTGAAGTTTGAATCCTAACCCTTTATTGCAAAAAAAGCCCTTAAACTGTACTAGTTTAAGGGCTTTTCATTTTGAATGAATGCTACTCTGATACAATCATTCACTTATATCACAACGCATTGTAGTAAGGATTTTTTTGAAACCTGCTTTTTCATAGGCACGCACTGCAGCTTCGTTTTCATCATATACCTGTAATCTTACCTCGGTAATTCCCTGAGATAAAACCCATTTTTTAAGCGCTTCAAGCAAAAGACCGCTAATGCCTTTTCCTCTAAATTCTGAACTTACAAACATAAAACCGAGATATCCGAATAGTTCGTATTTTTCATATGGTTTTGCAGCCCGAATTTGCGCATAACCACTTGCAATAATTTCATTATTACTTTCGACAACCAAAATTTCTGTTGCCTTATCTTCTATCAATTCCTGTATATCATAATAAAATATTTCACCCTCTTTAAGTGTGGGATCAAATGGTCGTTCTGCATCAACAAGAATTTGCAGAAATTGGGCTAGCTTAGGCAAATCATTCTTGTCAGCAGGCCTGATCGTTATGTTTTTAGTATCTATACTCATATTTCAAATATATTAAATCCTTTTTGATTCAATTAAAAAAAGAGCTTACAAAATTGATTTTTGGGTTTTATAAATGGTGTAGTTCGTTGTTTGTGAAATAGTTTTATATTAGCAATGGTTTAAACTTTTCATCAAATAACCAAAACTAAAAAATGGTGGATTTTTTGGTAAACAAATATTTGAATCAAGGATTTTAGAATAAATCTTAAAACTAAATTTTGAAAGATAATGGCAAATCAATTTGAAGATACTATAAGGAAAGCATATCATTCTTTTAACGAAAGAAATATTGACAACGCCTTATCGACCATGCAAAAAGACGTACAATGGTCAAAAGCATGGGAAGGCGGTTACATAAGCGGGCACAATGAAATCAAGGAATACTGGACAAGACAATGGACAGAAATAAATCCTAAAGTTGAACCAGTTGGTTTTAATGAAAGGGAAAATGGAAGTCTGGAGGTTAAGGTAAAACAGAATGTAAAAGATCTTCAGGGAAATTTAATATTTGACGGAATTGTCAAGCATATTTATACTTTTCAGGACGGACTAATTAAAACTATGGATATTGAACTGCTAGAAAATAATTAGTTTTGTATTTAATAATTCATTTTCAAATTTTTAAAGGCAATAGTATTTGTTCTTTTTTGAAATTAAAATCAGGATATGGAAGAACAACTTTATGAAATAATAAAGAAGGTATACGATAAAAATAACAGAAATTTGTTCACTTTTTTGACCGGTGCAGGAATTTCTGCTGATAGCGGAATACCAACTTACAGAGGAATAGATGGAATATGGATAAAAGGAACTCAATTTCATAAACCGGAAGAATTTGGAACTTATAAATATTTTAAAGAACACCCGGAAGAGGTTTGGCAATATTCGCTTTTTAGAAAAAAAATGTTTGAAAATGCCAAACCCAACGAAAGTCATCGCGAAATAGTAGAGATTGAAAATCTTTTAGAAGATAAATTTCATTTAATAACTCAAAACATAGACAATTTACACCGACGCGCCGGAACAAAAAGAATTTATGAAATTCATGGCAATAACAGAGAAATTAAATGTTCTAACGGTTGTAGGGAAATAGTAAATCTTCCGGATGAAATAAAAGGAAAAGACATAGACGAAGATTTAACAGCAAATGATATTGAATTACTAAAATGCAAAGAATGCGGCAGCTGGATGAGACCCAATATTTTATGGTTTGATGAGCGTTATGACGAAAAAACAAACAAAAGATTTAGCGCTTTAAAAATTGCTAAAAATTCAGGTATTTTATTTATTGCCGGCACTTCCGGAGCAACAAATTTACCAATAGCCATTGCTGAAACTACTTTAAAATATGGAGGAACAATTGTTGACATTAATACAGAAGACAATTTGTTTACAAAATTGATTAAAGACAAGAAAAATAAAATTATTATTCGTGGTACATCAACTGAAACTCTTAAAACCATAAAAGAAATTTTTAAGAACATTTGTTAGTCCAAACGAAAATTACAAAATCAGAAAAAAAATAGAATCATGTCAATAAAACAAGAATCCGAATTAATCGGAATGCAAAAGGTGAGTGAAGCTGTTGCTTATACTCTTAAGGAAATGAGAAACTTTGCCAAAGCTGGAATGACAACAAAGGAATTAGACGAATTTGGCGGAAAAATACTGAATGATTTAGGTGCAAAATCGGCGCCTTATTTAACGTATGGTTTTCCGGGATGGACTTGTATTAGTGTAAATAATGAATTTTGCCACGGCATTCCTTCTGATAAAAGAATTTTAAAAGAAGGCGATTTAATCAACATTGATGTTTCGGCAGAATTGGATGGTTTCTGGTCTGATAACGGCGGTTCATTTGTAATTGGCGAAGATGTAAACGGACATCAGCAATTGGTTGATGCCTCAAAAGATATTTTACAAAAAGCAATCGACAATATAAAAGGCGGAGTGAAAATTTCTGAAATAGGTTATCTAATCGAAACAGAAGCTAAAAAAAGAGGTTACAAAGTAATCAAAAATCTTGGAGGACATGGTATTGGAAGAAGCTTGCATGAACAACCGGATGAATTACTAAACTATAAAAACCGATTTGATCAAAGACGTTTTAAAAAGGATTCGGTTGTAGCAATTGAAACTTTTATATCGACTTCTTCGTCGCTTGCTGTAGAACTTAATGATGGCTGGACAATGGTGGGCAACAAAGGCGGACATATGGCGCAACACGAACATACCATTGTGGTTACAAACGGCAAACCTATTATTCTGACTGCAATGAACGGAATCTGGAATTAAAAGATTCTAAACGATATTAAAAAACAAACCCTTAAATAATTATTTATTTAAGGGTTTTACTTTTTTATTTGTCTACTGCTTTTTGCAATTGTGCAGGATAACGATCTCCCTGAATAGTAGTTTGAGCAAAAGCATCATCAATATTTTTAATATCTTCTACAGATAGTTTAATTGAGGCTCCACCAATATTTTCTGTTAATCGGTGTGATTTTGTTGTGCCTGGAATTGGCGCAATCCAAGGTTTTTGTGCCAATAACCAGCCTAATGCAATTTGTGCAGGGGTGGCTTGTTTTTGAGAAGCAATTGCCGAAAGTAAATCGACTAGTTTTTGATTGGCTTTTCTGTTTTCTTCACTAAAACGAGGTAGAGTATTTCTAAAGTCGTTCTCTTCAAAACTGGTGCTTTCTGTAATTGCACCCGTTAAAAATCCTCTTCCTAAAGGGCTAAATGGTACAAAACCAATTCCTAATTCCTCAAGTGTTGGTAAAATTTCTAATTCAGGTTCTCTCCACCAAATAGAATATTCACTTTGCAAAGCAGAAACAGGCTGAACGGCATGCGCTTTTCGAATAGATGAAGCACCTGCTTCAGAAAGTCCAAAGTATTTTACTTTTCCTTCCTGTATAAGATCTTTCACCGTTCCGGCTACGTCTTCCATTGGCACATTTTGATCTACTCTGTGTTGGTAGAATAAATCAATAACATCGGTTTTCAAACGTCTTAAAGATTCTTCGGCGACAGCCCTGATATTTTCCGGTCTGCTATCTTGTCCGTTAAATGCCTTTCCATCTTTAAAACCAAATTTGGTCGCAATCACCACTTCTTTTCTAAACGGACTTAAAGCTTCTCCTACCAACTCTTCATTGGCAATACCATAAGCTTCGGCAGTATCAAAAAAGGTAATTCCGTGCTCATAGGCTTCTCTGATTATTTTTATAGCATGTTGTTTTTCGATCTGAGCGCCATAAGCAAAACTTAATCCCATACAACCCAATCCCAGTGCAGAAACTTCTAACCCCTGAGTTCCTAATATTCTCTTTTCCATAATTTTATTTTTAAAATCATTTTTAATACTACAAATTTCCTCCAATAATATCAGTTGCTTATAATACAGATTACTGCTATTCTAACCATTTTTACTGATTTGCCTAATCACGCTAAGTTATTAAAAATCTGAGTAGTATATTTGTGTATATAATTTCACAGACGCATCATGGATCCTTTCATCAAACTCGAAAAAGTTACTCAGTACAATCAATTAAAAGGTGTCGAAACGCAACATCCTTTAATAAGTGTTTTTGATAATTCGAATAGTAAACCTTTACCCAATCATACGCGCATACACTTTGGTTTTTATGCAATATTTTTAAAAGCCGGAAATTGTGGCGAATTAAGATACGGACGCAACAATTATGATTATGACGATGGTACAATGGTTTTTGTCGCACCCGGACAAGTACTCGAGGTTAATAATACCGACAATTATAAATCTACCGGTTTGACCTTACTTTTTCATCCTGATTTGACAAGAGGAACTTCACTGGCGAAAAACATCAGTCAATATTCTTTCTTTTCTTATGATTTTCATGAAGCGCTTCATTTATCTTTAAAAGAACAACAGATTATAAAAGATTTATTTAGTAAATTAGAATACGAGTTAAGTCAGTCTATTGATAAGCACAGCAAAAATATTATCAGTAATAATATAGAACTGCTTTTAAATTATTGTGTGCGTTTTTATGACAGGCAGTTTATCACGCGTGCGAACATCAATACCGATATTTTATCCAAATTTGAAAATTTGCTAAACGAATATTTTCAATCTGGCAATACGCAGGATTCAGGTTTGCCTTCTGTTGGATATTTTGCAGATCGTTTGCACCTTTCTTCTAATTATTTTGGAGATTTAATAAAAAAAGAAACAGGTAAATCAGCGCAGGAACACATTCATTTAAAATTAATTACCTTAGCGAAAGAACGAATTTTTGATACTGAAAAATCGGTAAGCCAAATCGCGTTTGAATTAGGTTTTAAATATCCCCAGCATTTTAATCGAATGTTTAAAAAGAATACGGGCTACACCCCGATTGAATACAGAAATTTAAACTAAAAATCCTTAAACCAGATTTCATAAACCAAAAGAATGCTTGATAACTTCCCTTTTTATTTAGGCCTGTTAATTGTTATTTTATTACTGATTATGTTGGCTAATAAAATAAAAGTTGCTTATCCGATATTACTTGTATTGGCCGGACTGGCTATTAGTTTTATTCCAAAAGTACCTTTAATAAAAATCGAACCTGATCTGATCTTCTTTATATTTCTTCCGCCTTTATTATATGAAGCGGCATGGACAGTTTCCTGGAAAGAAATGTGGCGCTGGCGACGTATTATTACGAGTTTTGCCTTTGTAGTCGTTTTTGTCTCTGCACTTTCTGTTGCATTAGTCGCGAATTATATTATACCGGGATTTTCATTAGCGTTAGGTTTTGTTTTGGGCGGCATTGTATCACCTCCTGATGCGGTAAGTGCCGGTGCTATTTTAAAATTTGTGAAAGTACCTAAAACTATTTCTTCCATTTTAGAAGGCGAAAGTTTACTGAACGATGCATCGTCTTTAATTATCTTCAGATTTGCGATGATTGCCGTCGCGACTGAGCAATTTATATTTTATAAAGCGGCGGTAAGTTTTAGCTGGATGATTTTTGGCGGCGTTGGAATTGGTTTATTAATTGGATGGCTTTTTATGAAAGCGCATAAATATTTGCCTACCGATGCCAATGTCGACATTGTTTTATCATTGATTACACCTTATATTATTTACCTCGCTGCCGAAGAAGTTCATAGTTCGGGCGTCCTGGCCGTAGTATGCGGCGGTTTGCTTTTATCGAATAACAGACATCGTTTTTTGAGTAGTAGGTCCCGTTTGCAGGGTATCAATGTCTGGCAAAGTCTTACTTTTATTTTAAATGGTTTTGTGTTTATGCTGATTGGTTTAGATCTGCCTCAAATTACAGACGGACTGAAAGTCGAAGATGTTAGCATTTCGTCGGCAATCGGGTATGGCGTTCTGATCACCTTTGTTTTAATTATCAGCAGAATGTTATCTTCTTACGGAGCGGTTCTCGTGACACTTATTGCGCGCAACTTTATTACGGTAGCCGACAGAAGAAATCCGGGTTACAAAACGCCATTTATACTGGGTTGGACAGGAATGAGAGGTGTTGTATCATTGGCTGCAGCCTTATCGATACCCGTTTATTTGAATAATGGCAACGGCTTTCCGCAACGGAATCTTATTTTGTTTATCACTTTTATCGTTATTCTTTTAACCTTGGTCATTCAGGGATTAACATTGCCTTATTTCATTAAAAAAATTAATCTTACCGCTATTTATGATCCTTTGCCAAAAGAAGAAGCGCATAATAATCTGCGTCACGAATTAGCTGAATTTGCTTTAAATTATCTTAAAACCAATTATAGCGACGAAATCGAAAACAATACTTCGCTGCAGCATCTTATTCAGAAATGGGAACAATACAGCAATGGTATTGATGACGAAGAAATAGGAAAAGAGCTTAAAGTAATTTATCTTGATTTATTAAATAAGCAAAGACAATGGCTCATCAATAAAAATAAAGAAGACCGAACTCTGGATGAAACGATCATTAGACGCCAAATGCATTACTTAGATATCGAAGAAGAAAAATTGCGTTATCTGTAAAGACATTTATTTTAACATCAAACTCTCTTTTTAATATCCGGAATTTTCTCCGTCAGATGTTTCCAATATCGTTTTGGCATATGCTGAAGATGGAGTTTTGTATTTTTTCTCGATTCGATATTCACACTTTTGAAATAATTACGCCACAGATCCTGAAAAAGTTCTTCGCCTTCGTCCCCTATTTCGGCTAAAGATTTTGAGGAACTCGATTCAGCATTAAATTGCAATTCTACAGTCGATACATTTTTCAGATCGTAATACACACCATATTTACGTTTGCTATCATAAATTAACCAGCGCTGATCAGCGTAACGGTTTTTAAAATGAGTTTCTATCACGGGCAATACATTGCAATCCGGTTCGACAATTGCGTAGTACAATTGGTCTTTGGTTAACTTAAACCTGACGAATGCTTCCATACGATGTGCTTCTTTTCCGGTAAGCCTAATGGCTTTTCGTAATTCTAAAACATCGTTATTGCTAAAATCATCTTCTATATTTATGGTACTTGACAATACATATTGCACATACCGAAACATGATTTCTTCAATTTTATGGGTTTCTGATAAAAAAGCCTGGTACAAACCGTGATATGCATTTTGAGAAAGGCGTTTTTTTAAACCACTTAAAACCCGATTTACTTTTACCTCATCTGTAATCACGAAATGATTGGTAGAAAAAAGCAAATCGGCAGAAGCTTCGTTTTTAGCAAAAACAATATCCTGCAATTTATATTCATAAATTTCAAAAACGGCTGTAACCCAGCCTTCAAAAGTACTATCGTAAATTACCTGTGTCATTTTTATTAAAATAAAGCAAGTTGGTTCGAAAAGTCATTCTTGTATTTACTCTTTTGCGAATCTAAAATTTGATCTTTGATTTGAATAGAGGTTAAATCCTTTTGTAATTGAAAAGGCGTTGCAAAGGCCAGAAAATATTTGGCGCGTGTATAGGCGATTCCTAATTTTTGTAAATCCTGAGGAACGAGTTTTTTAAATTTTCTGGCAGCTACAATTTTCCTGGCGCTCAAAAAGCCAATACCGGGAATACGTTTAATGAGTTCGATATCGGCCGTATTTACATCAACCGGAAACTGATTCATATTTCGCAATGCCCAGCCTAATTTTGGGTCAATGTCAAGATCAAGATTGGGCTGATCGAAACCTACAATTTCATTTACATTAAATCCGTACAAACGAATCAGCCAGTCGGCCTGATACAAACGGTTTTCGCGAATCATTGGTACAGGAGTTCCAATGGCTGGAAGTCTGTTATCGTAACTTATGGGTACATATCCTGAGTAATATACACGTCTCATGTTCATTTGATCATAGAAATAATTGGCCATGCCCAGAATTTCCATATCATTTTCCTGAGTTGCTCCAATAACCATTTGAGTGCTTTGTCCCGCCGGAGCAAAAAGTGGGGCTTTGTAGTTGAGTTTTTTCTCCTCTTTATGACCAACGATTTCTTTTTTAAGATATTCCATTGGTTTAATCACATCGATATGATTTTTGTCCGGCGCTAATAATTTAAGACTTTGCTCGGTTGGCATTTCTACATTTACGCTCAAACGATCGGCGTACATTCCGGCTTGTTGCAGCAATTCGTCGCTCGCACCAGGAATCGCTTTAAGATGTATGTATCCATTAAAATTTTCCTCCAGACGCAATTTCTTGGCAATCCTTACCAAACGTTCCATTGTATAATCAGGATTATCAAAAATGCCGGAACTCAAGAATAAACCTTCGATATAATTTCTTCTATAGAAACCAATCGTTAGATCCACGACTTCCTGCACGGTAAAAGCAGCTCGCTTTACATCATTACTTTTTCGGCTTACGCAGTAGGCGCAATCAAAAATACAATGATTGGTTAGTAAAATTTTCAGCAACGAAACACAACGTCCGTCTTCAGTATACGAATGGCAAATTCCATATCCTTTCGCATTTCCTAATCCGTTATCCTTATTTTTTCGATTGCTTTGACTTGACGAACATGAAACATCATATTTCGCCGCATCAGCCAAAATCGACAACTTCTCCATCACTCTTTCATGTACCATTTTGAGTCTTTTTAGTGGTTAAAAAACTAAATTTGTTTCGCCTCAAAACTACTCTTTTAAGATACAAAAGGGCTGAAATTGGTTGTTCTAAATTGTATCAAATTTCAATAAAGCAATCTCAACTAATTAATAATAAAAGATCAAAGTCCAATTTTCCCTTCTGCCCAATACGCTTGCGTATAGATTTTTTTATTCGAAATACCTTTTGCTTTTAAGGCTTTTCTAAAGGTTTGAATAGACTTTGCATTTCCCATTAAATAAAAATGTGCGTGTTGCCATAAATCCCAAATGGTATCGTCGAAATTATTTAGAATATTTACCGCACGTTCAGCACTATTAGCCGATTTGGGTATAATATCAACCGCAATTCCTAAATCTTTTGGTACTTCTGCAGAAGCTGGATCTAATTCTAAAATGCCCAAATAGTTGTTTTCATTCGCATTAATTTCATCCTTAAAACTTTTAAAAACGCTTATACAGGTTTCATCTCCATAAAAAAACTGGTATTTTTCTTCGGTTTTAAAAAATTCAAAACCTCGCGGCAAACCTACCGTAATTTGATCATTTGGTTTTAGGTTTTCGACAAAACGACTTCCGGGACCTTTTTTATGAACATGAAAAATCACTTCAAAGGTTCCTTCTTCGCTATTCCATTTACTTGGGGTATAATTGCGATAATTAGTATCATCAATCCTGATAATTATAGCCTGACCAATTTTAAAATTAATGTGCGGAAAATGACCTTTGAATTGGATCATTTTGATATTTTCACTAAGCATTATAGTATCGGTAACTTTTACTTTGCAAATCTTGCTGCTAAAAGCGAGTTCCATAAAATCTCCAATAATTTTAGGCATCGAATTCATAGTGGTCTGTTTTAATTTCAATGCAAAATTGAGATTAAAACCAGAAACACAGATTGCATAACCAAGTGGGATGATTGGACTATTCGCGGAATTTCATTCGAAAGGCTAAAGGAGTTTCTCCGGTTACTTTTTTGAATAATCTCGAAAAGTAAGTATGATCTTCAAAACCTAACATAAAGGCAATTTCTTTAGCATCATATTCAGTATAATACAAAAATCGTTGCGCTTCTAAAATCATGGCATTTTGCAACCAATAAGTAACTGATTTACCCGTAGAAGCATTCACACAATAATTTAAATGCGAAGTTGTAATGTTTAGTTTTTGAGCAAAAAAGGAAGGACTTTCTAAAAAAGTGGTGTTCGAAATCAATTGCTTAAAATTAGAATAAATCTGAGTAGATTGATTTTTATGTTCTGATAACGAATGATTAGATTCTGAATATAAATTCACGAAACGATAAATAAGAGCTGTAAAGAAACCGTTTACAATCGCGGTTTTATTTACTGTAATAGTTTCAAAAGCACGATGCAATAAACCTACTGTTTCAAGGAGATCTTTCTTTTGTATTTTATCGATTTTATGAGCCTGATCTGTAATTTTTAAGTTTTGAAATACCGCAGCACAATTATTCGGAATCAAAAACGGAGCGACACCAATATAATATCCGGCGGCATCCGGCGAAACAAATTTTGGCGCATGAATTTGAAAAGGCTTAATTATGACAATACTTTGCGCGCTGGTTTTTACATCGATCATGTCGCACTCCATGATTGCTTTTCCTTTTGTGAGTATCAAAAAAATATAAAAATCATCGCGATGCGTTCCTAATCTATTCATCGTCGCCGCATCTTTTCCTAATGCAGTCAATTCAGCAATATAAATTCCTCCTACGGCTTCTGATCTCTGATTGTAAATAGGAATTTTCAAATTGCTTTTTTTGGAGTTATAAATAGTAAACGATGAGGTTGTACAAACTTAGAAAATTAATCCTAAAATGATTATCAATATCGGGCAATCCTTTTTAAATACAAAAACCCTTTTATCTCAAACAGACAAAAGGGCTTTTTCATTATAATAAAACTAAAAAGGAAATACTTAGAAAGTCACAAATTTTACTCCCAGACTAAACCATCTAGAAGGAAGCGGTACCGCTCCTACCTCATAATAAGTAGTGTTGAAAATATTTTGCGCATCAACATATACGGTTACTTTTTTGATCGATTGACTTACTCTAAAATCATTTACCCAATATGATGGTCCGGTTACTCTTTGACTGAAACGAGTCGCGAATAAAGCGGTGAAATTTTTATGTTGAAAATCTATGGTGTTGGTTACCTGATGCTCTAAAGATGAAACTAAATATTTAGCATAAACAGTTGAAATTACATCCTGAAATTTAAAATCCAGATAAGAATATGCAAGATTAATATTCAACTTAGATTCGTTAGAAAAATTCACTCTGTAGTTCGTACGTAAATTAAAACCGTTAGTATTCAGGTTTCCGTAATTGTTACTTTGCCAAGGCTCAGTAGTTACGTTTCTGGTCCAGTCTATAAAATTGCTGATCTTTCTGAAGAAATAATTGGCATTAAAACTAAAATCTCTTTTGATGTATTTAAATCCGATTTCACTCTGAAAAGCATTTTCGGTTTCTAAATTAGGATTTCCTATATTTCCCGGACGCTGGTTGAGATATAAATCTGTAAACGAAGGAATACGCTGACTTGTACCAATATTTCCAATGATTTTAAAAGCATCTGTAATCGCATAACTAGCATCTAATCCCGGATATGCCTGCCATTTATAATCTGAATTGTAATTTAGGTAAGTTCCAAAATTCACATCCAGTTTTTCGATAAAAGTTGTTCTGTATTGCAAATAAATCCCAAAATTATCGCGATTATGATCACCAATATTAGACGAACTGATATCTTCGCTTCGTACTTCGGCACCAAAACCTAATTCTCCCGTTTCCATTTTATAGGTCGTGTTCACTTCTGCCGCTACTGAATTACTATAATGCTGACTTCTGCCTGCTTTAAGATTTGCAATTCCGTAATAACGGTAATCATCATAATTGTATCTGTAACTTACTCTGGGCATCAAAGTCCATTTTTCAGACAATTGATGTTTCGATTGTATAGAGGCAAAAGTTGTTTGTACGACTTCGCTAGAATTTTTATCACCCGGAGCGGCGTAAAAACCGTTTGCACCAAAACCGTTGTTGATATACCCGAAAGAAGTTAAAATTTCGTTGGCATTGTTCAACTGATAATTACCCTGATAAAATATTTTATTATTTTCGAAAGCCGTATTGTAGCGGTATCCGTTACTTTTATCGTGAGATGCAAAAAGTGAATGTTGTTGTTTTTCTTTGCTTAAAACTCCACCCACCTGAATTCCGGTTCCGTAAAAAGTATCGCCCGTATTTTGCGTATCTTTTTCAAAATTCGAACCTGCATAAGAATTGACTAAAAATCCGGATTGCGTTGGTTTTTTGGTAATAATATTAATAGCTCCCGTTAAACTATTTACACCATAAGTAAGCGCCGCTGGTCCGCGAATGATTTCGATTCTTTCGATTACCTCAACCGGAATAGGCAGGTTTAGCATATTGTGCGCGGTTTGAGAATCGATTATTTTAGTTCCGTTTAAGAGAACGACCGTTTGTTCGAAACTTCCACCATCAACACTTACATCAGCCTGACTTCCAAAAGGGCCTCTTTGTCTTAAATCAACACCATTTGCATATTGTAAAATTTCCTGAACAGATCGTCCCGGCAATTTTGCAATTGTGGCCTGATCTATTACATAAACGTTTCTGTTTTTCTTAGATATTGGTGTACTAAACCTATTTTCATGAATAATTACTTCATCAATATTAATGGTATCTTTTTGCACCTGAGCTTGTAAACTAACACTTAATAGAGTCAGTGCAGCAAAATAAAGTTTTGTCATTTGTTTTAATTTTTTGCAAAAGTAGTATCTTGCCGTACTACTAATGTATACCAGTTTTACAAAAATGGATAGTCCGGTTCAAATTCCTTTTAAAAGTTTCATTCAGCTAAAGCCTGAAGAAACTACCGCTTTGTATCTGCAAATTGTTTTTGAGTTTATCAAAGCAATACAAATAGGCTTACTTCCTGAGGGTACAAAACTTCCGGGAACCCGCATATTATGCAAGGTGTTAGAAGTTAATCGCAATACATTAATCAAAGCTTTTCAGGATTTAGAGTTACAAGGCTGGATAGAAATTCTGCCCAATAAGGGAACGTTTATTTTATCTGAAAAACAACAAAAAAATAAAGCCGATTTTTCTTCTGATGAAAGCAACAATATGCGGAAAACAAACGAAGGTTTTACTTTTAAACGTTCTACGATTCTTGAAAATCCAAAAGAAACAAGCGATTTGCCGTATCAGTTTAATGATGGTTTGCCTGATTTGCGATTGGTACAAAGTGATGTTCTGGCGAGATTGTATGTTTCTAAATTAAAAAACCAAAAAACGACTAAAACCTGGGAACAAGTTCAGGCGCAATCGCATTTGAATTTTAAAACCCAATTTTCTAATTTTTTAAACTTAACGAGAGGCATTCGTATTTCGACCTCTAATTTACTTACTACAAACAGTCACGAAATTAGTTTGTATCTGGTTACTAAACTGCTTATTTCTCCGGGTGACAAAGTTGTGGTGGCTTCTCCCGGATATTATATTTCTAATATGACATTGTCTGATAGTGGCGCACAAGTTATCACGATTCCGGTTGACAAAGACGGCATAATTACAGAACAGCTGAAACAAATTTGCGACGAACATCAAATCAGGATTTTGTATTTAACCTCAAATTATCATTATCCAACAACCACTTCCTTAAGTGCAAAAAAACGAATGGAGGTCTTGGAACTGGCCAATCGTTACGGATTTGTAATTATAGAAGACGATTATGATTTTGATTTTCATTATGATAATAATCCCGTTTTGCCCCTCGCCGCTTTAGATTCAAACGAAAGAGTGGTTTATATTGGGTCTTTTGGGAGATCTTTGCCGGCAGGTTTTGGTTACGGATTTATTGCTGCTCCGGCAGATTTTATAAAAGAACTTGAAAAACATCAAAATATTCTCGAACCGGGAATCGATGTAATCAAAGAACAGGTTTTAACCGATTGGATCAAGGAAGGCGAAGTACATCGCCTTTCGAAAAAGAACAAAAAAATCTATAAAGAACGCCGGGATTATTTTGTTGTATTGCTGAAAGAAAAACTAAACGGAAAAATAAAATTCCAGGTTCCGCTTCGGGGTTTGGCGATTTGGGTAGAATGGCTGGATGATTTTAATTTGATAAAATTGCAGAAACAATGTGCCATAAATGGATTATTTTTGCCTAAAACAGTTTTATATCAAACCAAAAACCTTACGGCAACGCGTTTGGGCTTTGGACATTTTGATTCATCTGAAATGGAAAATGCAGTTACTATTTTACGACAGTCTCTTGATGCTATTTTATAAATCTAAGTGTTAGATATTTTTCACGCAGATCTAGCAGTTTTCTTTATAAGCCTTTAATTCTATCTAACTCTTTTTTAAGTTCTATTTTTATAACTTAAACTGTTAGTGAGAAACTTTGCGACTCCGCGTCTCTATGTGCAAATTTCTCGCTGTTGAGAGAAACCTTTATAATTTAATTTTGCAAAGACACAGAGTCATAAAGTTTTTTAAGTAGATTCTTTTTAAGTTAGTAACTCTTTGTCAAAGTCGCAAAACACTTTCTTGAATCGAGAATGAAATTAGAACAAACGAAGTAAATCTGTGGCTTGATTAAAACATTTTAAAATAAAAACATAACATGGAAATAGATCAAATTCTTGACCTGATATATCCCCTTCCGGAACTTTCAAAACTAAAACTTCAAAATTGTGCGAAAGAAGTCCGTTTCTCTAAAGGCCATATTTTATTGCGGGCTGATAAAATTGAAACTACAATTTATTTTATCCGAAAAGGAATTGCAAGAGCGTACGCCAATCGCGACGATAACGAGGTTACTTTTTGGTTTGGAAAAGAAGGAGATACGGTTTTATCGATGAAGAGTTATGTGGCACATCAGAAAGGTTATGAAGATATTGAACTTCTCGAAGATTGTGATTTATATGAATTAAAAGCTGAAAAACTGCAAAAACTCTTTGAAGAAGATATACATATTGCCAATTGGGGACGAAAGTTTGCCGAAAAAGAATTGGTAAAAACCGAAGAACGCTTAATTTCAAGACAATTTCGTACTGCTACAGAACGCTATAAAGAACTTCTTACGGATTATCCGCATTTAATTCAGCGTGTTCAATTGGGACATATTGCTTCTTATTTAGGAATATCTCAGGTGAGTCTGAGCAGAATCCGTGCTGAAATAAAATAGTTTCATTTTTTAACAAATGTAAAATTCCGGGCGAATTCCTTTTTTAACCTTTGCAAAAAAAAAGATATGAACTGGATTATTTTAATTATTGCCGGCTTATTTGAAGTGGGCTTTACACTGTGTTTAGGAAAAGCAAAAGAAACAACCGGAAACGAAATGTACATGTGGTACACCGGATTTTTAATATCCCTTATCGTGAGTATGGGACTTTTAATGAAAGCAATACAAGCTTTACCAATAGGAACCGCATATGCCGTATGGACAGGTATTGGAGCGGTTGGAACGGTTTTAATTGGAATTTTAATTTTTAAAGATCCTGCTAATTTCTGGCGCCTCTTTTTTATTACAACTCTTATTGGTTCGATCATAGGCTTAAAAGCGGTATCGCACTAAAAACATAGTATTCGATATTCAAGACAAGCGGGTTAGTACAAACTAATCCGCTTTTTTTTGTTTAAAATTTACATCCCGACTTCAAAATCAGGTATTTCTACGTAGTGTTATAAATGTTAAAAAAACGAATTTTGTTAGCAGAATGTGAGAAACCGTAAATTATTCTCAGTAAACGATTATAAATTAGCGAAACATTCTATTAAAATTCATAAAAGTAATTCTTTATACATTTTAAACCTGAAAAAATCAAACCATGAAAAACCTTTGGTGTTGGCGTTGTAAAATGGAAGTTCCTATGCTTGATGAGGAAGAATATAAAATAGCCTCTAAATTGTATCGTGAAGGTTTTCAAACCGGAAAATGCAGCATGACAAGAAAGAAACGCTTTAAGGATTTACTTGATTATTATAAGGATTTGACAGGATTTGAAGAGAACAATCCTAACGCAATTATGCATCATCGTATCGATTTATACGGTTCTGCATGCGAGAATTGTTCTAAACCTTACAGAACTCCCAAAGCTTCTTTTTGCGCGGCATGCGGAAATAAAAGAGCCACTACAATTATCAATTATACCGAAACGCTACAAGAAGCGGCACCAAAATGGTGGCAGAAATTTTTGGTTTTGAATAGGGCAGAATAGCTGTTTTTTATTTATTTTTATAAAAATCATCAAGCTATGAAGATCAACTATAAAATTCAATTTACTTTATTTATCATTTGTCTTTTTTTTATTGCTTTAGGAATATTCCAGATATCCAATACCGGACTTAAAACCGGATCTGATCTTTTCTGGCAACTTTCTGCTTTTGTTCCGTTTGTACTTTCTTCGATTGTGTTTGGAATGAATTTATATTCAAAACGAATTAAAAACTAAATAATCTACTTTCTTCTTTTAAGGTTTTTACTTTTTATTTAAATAAAGTAAAATTCCATTTCCTCTTGTTTGCGAAGCTGCCCTTGGGGATTGCTCGCTCATGTCCTTATTTTTCGGAATGAACAAACTATACGAAAATATTATTATGAAAATGAGTGTCCTAGCCCCGATAGAAGAGGAAATCCTTTTGTGGCGGTCCCGATAGCTATCGGGAGCCACAAAAGATTGGAACGGATAGCGGGATTAGCTTCTAAAAAAAAGTTTTATCATAAAAATGAGAATGACAAGATTGGGCTCATAATAAGGAATCGATTATTTCTTCAATGTCAAAAATGCGTTAAAAAACTTTTCGGATAGCAGTTTTTCGACAATAAAAAATACTTTTGTGAGATAGGAAAACAAAGACTTATCAGCAACCCCAAACACAATAGTATGGATTACGAAAAATTCATCTTCTGCCTCGAAGGTGTTCCAGACGTAGACGACGACAAAGCGACTCTAGTAGTAAAAAACCTGGAAGAAATTGCTATTGATCAGGGTATTGCAAGTATTTATAAAACCTGCGATACGATTGAAGGTCTTGAAGAAAGTTTGAATGTATTACTTTATGAAGATCATAATTTTAAGGATTATGAAATTATTTATTTGGTAATGCCGGGCGAAGCCAATAACATTTGCCTTCACGATTATTATTACAGCCTTGAAGAAATAGCCGAACTTTTTGAAGGCAAAATGAAAGGTAAAATCATTCATTTTGCTAACCTGAAAGTACTGGATTTAAACGATGAAGAAGCTCAATATTTTCTGGACATAACCGGGGCGCGCGCCATTTCGGGTTACGGATCTACTTATAATAAAATTGCAAGTTGCAGTACCATCGACAAAGCATTTTTTAGCCTTTATCAGGATAATGATGACATTACCGAAGTAGTTGAAGAATTGTATCAAAAACATTATGCTTTGTGCAAATTGCTCGATTTTAGATTGTATTATTAAACCATGAAAAGTAAAACAAATGAAAAGGTAAAAACATATAGTCCGCAGGGGTTTCGGGAGAAGTTTCTGGGAGAGGACAATCCTATTCATTTGCTTTTTAAATCAAATTCTGATCATTTTTTCTGTCTCGAAATAGGAGAAATGATGCAGATGCAATATCCAGTTCCGCCTTCTAAACATTCTTGCCATACCTTAATTTTTGTTTCCTCAGGTCAGCATGTTATGAAGTTGGGCTATCAGGAATATACCACAACCGATAACGAAATTATTATGGTGCCGGCTGGCCAGATTTTCTCGCTTGACAATATCAATAATATACATAAAGGTTTTATATGCCAGTTTCATCCTGATATTTTAATTAGAAAATATGGGAGCCGAGAAATGCTTAATGAATTTGATTTCATGAAAATTTCCGGCAATCCAAAAATTACCTTAGATCAAAAAGATGTTCCTGACATTACAGCCATTTTGAACCGACTTCAAAAAGAATATTCTGAAACTTCGAATGCAAATCTCAACATCGTTCAATCGTATTTGATTACGTTGTTTTATGAAATGAATAAAAATTCGGTTAAAAGTTCTAAAAGTATTTCGGCTGCTGAGGTGATTGCCAATAAATTTAAAGAGCTGATTTATACCAATATTAAAACACATCATCAGGTTAATTATTATGCTTCTTTACTCAATGTTACTCCCAATCATTTAAACAAATCTGTAAAAACTGTAACCGGCAAATCCGCCGCCAAATGGATTGAAGAAACCATATTACTTGAGGCCAAATATTTACTCTATCAAACTACACTTTCTGTAAGTGAAATCGCAATGCAAGTAGGTCATGAGGATCATTCTTACTTTAGCAGATTCTTTAAAAAACACGAAAGTATTACTCCTGTTCAGTATCGAAAATTGATTGATAAGTCCTAATTATTGCTTGCAGAATCCTATCAAATCGGAAAGCATTTATTGAAATTTGCCAAGTAAAAAAAAGCGAATTATGATTTATGTTTTTAAAACTTCTGTCGATACAAATTCGAAGTTAGAATTTGCAAATGCCTTACTTTCTGAACTGATTCCGAATTCTGTATGGAATTTTGATTTGGAAGATTGTGATAATATTTTAAGAATTGACAGCGAAGAAGAAATAAACGAAATAGCGCTGAAAAACGATATTTTCGATTGTATCGAATTAGAATAAATTCATTTTACAAATATTTCTTTTTAAACCTCAACTTAACAATATGGAAGCTGCATTGCACCAGAACAAAACTTTTGACACTATTGATTATTCTGACCAGAAATTATCTGATAACGAATTTGTAAACTGCGAGTTTATCAATTGCAACTTTTCTAAAAGCGATTTTAGTTATATCGATTTTCTGGATTGTACTTTTAAGAATTGTAATCTCTCACTTTCTGTTCTTAGAAATACAGGGTTAAAGAATATTAAATTTATAGGCTGTAAATTAATGGGACTTGATTTTAGTGCCAGCAATAGCTTTTTATTTTCAATGTCTTTTCAGGATTGCCTTCTTGATTATTCTACTTTTATTTATAAAAAACTAAAGAAAACCAACTTCATCGATTGTTCCCTCAAAGATGTCGATTTCTCTAATACTGATTTGTCTTTGTCTGTTTTTAAAAATTGTGATCTTGCGAATGCTACTTTTCAGGATTGTATTTTAGAAAAAACTGATTTCAGGTCTTCACGAAATTATACTTTTGATCCGGCCGAAAATAAAATTAAAAGAACCAAAGTTTCTCATACTGCTCTTGCAGGATTATTAGAAAAATTTGATTTGGATATTGAGTAGTTTTTAAAGTTTTCAGTCGCAGTTTTTAGTCTCAGCTTTTTTATCTTGACTTTAAAACAAAAAGGGATGTAGTTTTTAGACTACATCCCTTTTTTCTAACTAATACTTAAAAAACGAACTATTTTATCCAACGTGGGTCACCAACCCCATTGTCTTTTAAAGTTTGATTATTGATTGTAAAATCACCTCCTGCAGCATTTCCAAATTGAGGGTTTAATGCTGTTCCGGTTGCATCGGGTCTATTATTTCCAATTGCGTTAACATTACCATTTAAATTTGGTGTATTGAAATAATTATTACCTGAGAATGTCGGATTCGCAGTAACATTTTCTCTTGTGTATGGTGCAAGCGTGTTTGCAAACAATGTGTTTTTAATAATTATTGCATTACTAGCAAAACGAATATATAAAATTGAATTTGCA
This sequence comes from Flavobacterium bizetiae, assembly GCF_902804475.1. Classification (GTDB taxonomy): domain Bacteria; phylum Bacteroidota; class Bacteroidia; order Flavobacteriales; family Flavobacteriaceae; genus Flavobacterium; species Flavobacterium bizetiae. The sequence goes on along the minus strand of NZ_CADCSU010000114.1, from coordinate 6,535 downwards.
TTCGTAGCCACCATGTTTGGATTAGATATAGTACAGCTATCAATTAATATATTGTTAGTTACGCCAGTAAGACCTGCATCCATACGAATAAAATATCTTGCTGTTGCGCAATTATTAAAAGTACTGTTTTTAAGAGTAAGCTGTCCAAGATATGAACCTCTTAAATCTATAAATTCACCACCAACTGTTAATACATTTGTAACAACAGTATTATCTACTATTATAGAAGTGATTCTCGCTGCGCTTAAATTTGCACTTATTAATGACACTCCATAATCATGTATGTTACAACCGCTTATTAAAACAGAACCATAAGTGACATTGTTGTCGTTAAATTTTATAACTGAAACTCCACCAGATCCTTTATCGCCTTTTAAATCCAGATCTATCAAACTCAAGTTAGCTGCCCCATTTGATAATGCAAAATTCACATGAAGTTTTGGTCTGTCAAAACTACGAAGTCCTCTTAACGTAATTGATTTGTTTAAAGTAATCGCTCCTATTTGATTGTCCGCCAAATAATCACCAGGCTCTAAAACTAATACAGATCCTGATGCTGCATCCGCAATTTTTTGCATTAAATCATCTGTACTTCTAACCAAAATACCAGTTCCTATATCTATTCCGGTAGTAAATGCTTTGTCACCTCTTTTCTTCGTTCCATTAAACAAAGTAGCTGTATAGGCAGTTTCACTTGTTAATCCTGTAATAACAGCAATACCATTAGCTTTTTCTTCAGAAGTAATAGTATGTGTAATATTTCCCGGACTCAACACAATTTGAGTAACATTGCTATTAGCTGGCCATCTTAACGTAACCTGCTTTGCATCAATATCTCCATCTACAGAAGCAAGATAAAGTTGTTCTGTTAATGTTGTCGCCGTTGTAACAGACCATTTAGAATCTTCTAATCCAGTCGCGCTTACTGCTTTTACTCTGATCGAATAAACGGTTTCTCCTTCTAACTGCACTTGTATAGGAAGTTCTTTAGGTGCTACTTTAACCGTTTTATAGATTGTTTTAAAATCAGGATCATCTGCACTAAATTCTACCACATAATAATTGGCCACTTCCTCGTCTTTTACAGTCCAATTTAATTCGACTGTAGTCTGATTTCTAATTCTTGTAGTTAACCCGATTGGAGAAAATTCTCTGCTTGCTCCTATATCGTCTACTACTGCTTCATTGTAACTTTCACAGCCGGAAAAAACAAGTAACATCACCAATGTGGCCAGTAATCCTTTTAATATATATTTTGTCTTCATAATAAGTTATACTATTATTAATATTTGATTTGCGAAACACTACACTCTAATAATTGACTAATTGTCCGTTACTAGTATTTATAAGTGATTCCCATATTGGCCAATATTGTTTTGTATCCGGATTAACGCCTAATTTATAAAGTGAATTTATCTTATCATCTTTCAAAACATTCCATGCACTTGCTCCTTTACTATCAACAAAAAGAGTATAACCAGCACCCGGATTTTGAGTTTCTCCTTTATTTAAACCATACACAATTAGTGTTTCATTATCTTCTTTATACTTATAATATAAATCCGTTGGTACAGTGGCATATTCTCCGCTACGTCGTTGTAAGTTGAACATTTTTTCTTTCGCCAGATCCAAATTCGTTTTCAGTAAATTCCAGCGAATAAGTTGTTGCTTACGCTCCATTTCTCCTGTAAGCTCGTATTTATTTTCGTCAACAATCGCCTGAAACATTGCTTCTTTTCCGCTAAAAGCATCTACATAAGCATCTACTTTTTGAGCCTGATCAGCAGCAGCAAATGCTCTTCTGCGTACTTCTTTTAAATACGGAGCAGCTGCACCCGGTCCTTCTAATTCATTTGCTGCTTCAGCCGCAATTAAAAGTACTTCAGCGTAACGCATATACACTTTGTTTATACCGTCATCATCTTTATTATTAAGAATACGGTTCATCCACTCAATGCGATATTTCCCAAAATACCATTTGTTTATAACACCTAATTCTTGCTGTGCTTTTCCATTTACCGCTTTACCGTATGCGTAAGGAACACAAGTAACATCTCTACGTGTATCTTTTACATCATAGTCATAAAAAACAGTTGGTAATGGTCCTGCAGAACCTCCAATGCTCGTACCGCCAGTTTGATATTGATCTATAGCATTATGAAGAACAGCAAAACTAATTAACATTTTACCTCTACCGGCACCAAATGGTATCTCCCAAAGAGATTCTCCGCCGGCAGTTAAAACTTCTTTATTTACATTTTTCCAAAGAGTTTCAAAAGATGGATTTAGATTTGCCTTACCACTTGCAATTACTGAACGGGTTTCATCAAGTGCCAGTCTGTACATGTTTGCTACCGAAAGATCCGGATCAGTACTTCTTCTCACACCATCTTTATACTGTTGGTAGCCGCTTGCAGCCAAAGCTAAACGTGCGCGAAGTCCTTTTACAAAAGCTTTATTAATTCCTTCTACTGTACTTGTAGCTGTACTTTCATTAGGCCATGGAACCAAATTTGCTGCCTCACCCAAATCCTGAATAATTTGTTTGTAAATTACATCACGATTTGTTCTTGGCAAGTATAATGTTTGTGAATTAACCGGTTCAAAACGGGCTGGTACATCACCATGTTGTTTGATTAAATCAGAATAAAAAATCGCTCTTAAAGTTAAAGCTTCTCCTAAAAGATAGCCCAATTCAGAACCAGCTACAGGATTACCGTAAGTGCGTAAACCACGAATACAAAGATTCGCACGCTCGATTCCTCTGTACATTGAGGTCCACGGGTTACCTCCACCCCCACCTGGAGTTTCGATAAGGTCCATTTGGCTGTTATTTGATTTTGCATCATAATTGGTCAAATCAGGTTTGTCATTAGACGTAGTTTCTCCTGAATTATACCATTCTGTATCTGTGTTTAATCCATAAAAAGGTAAAAAACGACCTCTGTATGAATTCGTATCTCCAAATGTGATTTTAATTCCATTAACGGCATCTTTGGCTAATCCCGGAGTTGAAAAAATTAATGCTTCGTCTAATGTTGATTGAGCCGGAGCGTCTAAATAATCTTCCTGGCAAGACGTAAAAAGTCCTGCTATTATTAATCCTGCTATTATTATTTTATGTTTCATCTTGATGCTTTTTAAATTAAAAATTAAGGTTTAAACCAAAAACAAATTGTCTGCTACGCGGATATGCTGAATAATCTACACCCGGAGTAAGAGGCGTTGCTCTTTTTGTTGAAACCTCAGGATCAGGACCAGAATAATTAGTAATTAGAAAAACATTACTTGCAGTACCATAAAATCTCAATTTAGAAATACCCAATGCAGAAGTAAGCGATTTTGGAGTAGTATATCCTAAAGTCAAAGTATTCAATCTTAAAAATGATCCGTCTTCGATTGCCCAGTCACTAATAACAAAGTTTCTCATGTATGGAGACCACATTGTAGTATTTGCATTTAGAGCAGTTAAAGTCGCAGGATCTGTCACTAACTGACCTGATGCATCAATATTAGTCCATCTTTGACCGTCGGCCATTTCAGAACTTAGATTTCTATATTGTCCGTTGTTTGGGTTAGAAGTTGTAAACTCAACTTTATTGGCATTGTAAATATCATTACCAACACTAAAATTGAAAGCTGCAGATAAATCAAAACCATATGCATTGGCATTTAATACAAAACCTCCTGTATATTTTGGATTCGAATTTCCAATTACAGTTTGATCTTTACTATCTACTACGCCATCGCCATTTAAATCTTTTAGTTTCATATAACCAGGCTGTACCGCTCCAACAACTGTTGATGCATTTGCAACACCTGTTTTCAGAACATATTTACCACCAACATAATCAAAGTCTGAAACCTCATAACGTCCATCGCTCTTATAACCGTACATCATCCCTATTGGTGATCCAACAGCTACAGAATAATCATTTCCTAATCCTGAAGTCCATGCAGTAGCAGCACCAAAGTCACTCATACTACCCAAAGAGTTAATACGATTTTTATTTACTCCTAAATTAAATGAAAAGTTCAATCCGTAATCTGCTTTTTGAATGGCTACCAAATTCAAAGTAGCTTCGAAACCAGTATTTTGAGTTTCTCCCATATTTCTATATTGAGTAGAATAACCTGTTCCGCTTATCGGGAAATTGATCAAAAGATCCTGAGTTACATTTTTATAAAGTTCAAAAGAACCGTAGATACGACCTTTTAGAAAATCAAAATCTAAACCTAAGTTTTGTGTAACAGTAGTTTCCCACTTTAAATCAGGATTTGCCAATACTACAGATGGTGCCCAATAATTACCTGAATTATTGATCCATGTACTATTATTAGCATTATAACTTTGAATAGTCTGACCTGTTGGAATATTGTTATTTCCTGATTCTCCATAACTCAACCTTAATTTAAGAGCATTTATCCATGAAATTTCTTTCATGAAACTTTCTTCTGAAATTTTCCATGCTACTGCTGCTGCCGGAAAAAATCCCCATTTATTGCTTCCTAAGAATTTACTTGAACCGTCTGCACGATAAGTAGCTGTAAAAAGGTAACGGTCTTTATAATCATAATTTACACGTCCGAAGAAAGAAAGCAATTTATCGTCTGGAAAATAAAAGTTATCTACAATACGAGGTGATCCTTGTGAAGTAAGATGTATCGATTGATTTAAATCAAAGAAGTTTGGCAAACCTTCGATTGTAGAAGATACATCAGTTCTACGATAATCAATTGATTCTTCTCCAACAAGCACTTTTAAACTATGATTTTTTCCCATGATTTTTTTCAAATCATAATTCAGCGTATTAGCATTTCTAAAACGGTAATCTTTACGATCCGACATCAATAGCGATGGCATACCTCTGTGTTCTAAAGTGGGAGTATTTCTCGCATAAAAAGTAGAGCGCCCGTAAAAACGATAATCCAGATAATTATAATTATCTAATCCTAATTCTGTTTTAAACGTAAGTCCGTCTGCCAGTTTCCATGAAAAACTTCCCAACATATTGAAATTTTTTCTCAACTGCTGACGATCTGTATCTGCCACAGCAACAAACGGATAAACCAAATATCCTGAACTTGCTTCATCTGTATCATCTGTAGTTAAGCCTGGCATTGGTATTGGTGCATATCCTACAACGTGTTTCATACGTGAATCAGCCGGATTTTCTTTTTGCTCATTGCTTCCACCACCATTTATCTCGGTATCAGAATAACGCATAGTAAACGTAAGATCTATTTTATTAGTTGCTTTACTATTTAAGGAAAGCGATAAATTGTTTCTTTTAAAATCAGAACCTACCATGATTGCTTTTTCATCATAGTGAGCATAATTAAAATTATAATTAATTTTATCTGATCCGCCACGAATTCCTAAATCACGGCTCTGAACTTCTCCTGTACGACCGTAAATTTGTTTTTGCCAATTAGTACCTTTAACACCCTGATACATATCACGATCCTGCCAATTACCAAAATACTGTTCGTAAGAATCGGTTTTTCCTTTTGCTAAAAGAGCATATTCATATTGCCATTTTACAAAATCATCAGGTTGTAAAACATCGATCTGATTGACCATGTTTTTCATACCATAAAACATATTAAAATTCACTGCTATTTTTCCGTCTTTACCTTTTTTAGTGGTTACGATAATAACTCCATTTGCACCTCTTGACCCGTAAATTGCAGTCGAAGAAGCATCTTTCAATATCGTCATGTTTTCAATATCTGAAGACGAAATATCATTTAAACTATTAACAGGAAAACCATCAACTATAATTAAAGGAGAACTGTCTTGTGTTAATGATCCACCTCCACGAACTCTAATTTTAATCTCTGAATCCGGAGATCCTTCAGAAGAAGTTACGTTAACACCCGCCACACGACCAGTTAAAGCTTCAGCAACACTGGCAACAGGAATCTTTTTCAAATCATTACCAGATAAAGTAGAAACTGCTCCGGTTAAATCTGATTTTTTTACTGTTCCGTATCCAACAACAACAACTTCGTTTAATTCATTAGAGTCTTCAACTAATACGACATCTATTTTCGTTTTTCCCGCAACAGCAACTTCTTTAGCTTTAAAACCTAAAAAAGAATATGTCAAGATAGCTTTAGGACTTGAAAGTTTTATTTTGTAATGCCCGTCAAAATCTGTAGAGACACCATTTTTTGTTCCTTTTTCTAATACATTAACACCGGGTAAAGTTAATCCTGCAGCATCTCTCACCGTTCCTTCGAGTATTACAGTCTGAGCATTCATTCGATTGCCCGTCAGTAAACACAATAAGAAAACAACTGCAAAGCAACAATTGGTTCCTTTGTTAAATAAATCTTTAAAATTCATGGTTGATTGTTTAAGTTATTAATAGTTTATTGTTTTAAGTGGTTTTTTAAGGTTTAATCTTTCTAACTTTTTATTGATCAAAATAATCCTAAGCCTAGCATTACGTCTGTTTAATTCAATAAAAAGACTGTGGTTTTTAATGCTGTAATAAAAAGTTGTAATCGATTACACAAACATAAATAT
>NZ_CADCSU010000113.1 GCF_902804475.1 Flavobacterium bizetiae | reverse complement strand
TGTTTAATTCGTTGATAAAAACTAATTTCACCTGCTATAAAAACAGTGCGTAAAAATTATATTATTTAAACAATAAATCGGCATAACAATTTTGATTTTCCCTCGTTATGTTGTTGTTTTGTTGTTATAAAAAATGGGAAGGCCGAAAACCAGAAAGAGTAGGCGAAAATTATAAATTAAAAATCCATATGAAAGCATTTTTACCCACAATCTGCTTGATGTTCTTAACCATTTTTAGCTCGCAAGCGCAAACTGCTGCTCCAGCTGCTAATCCATTTCCTTCTATTAGTACATTGACAACTTGGGCGAGCTTAAACTCTCAATCTCAATTTGATATTGCAATTCGTGCGGTTGGATTTAAATTTGAAGTTAAAGAACCGAGTGAAGGCTCAACAGCTTACACTTATATTCGTAAAGTAACGGTAAATGAGGTAAATTATACTGATAGAATTGTTTATAGAATTACTAATAATAATTCAGCAAGTATTATTTCATTAGTTACGGCTTCTACTGATTTAGTAAGTTTGTATACACCACAATTGTCGACTTTTAAAAACAACAATTGTAAAACTGAAATGTCTAAAGACAAAAACACTACTTGTACTTGTTACGAAAGTGCCAATTTTGCAATCGATCTTTGCGACGAGCGTGTAAAACTAACAATGGGTGACGGAAATAAATATTTTGTTTCTGTAGCTAAAAAATAATTCTAATAGTAAATATTAGAATCTACGAGCTGTTTTCTAAATCTTTGTAATTCTTAACGAGATAAGATTACAAAGATTTAGAACGCATTTCTTAGGTATTTATAGGTTTGGATTTTTTAACTCGTACCAAACTTCCAGTTCTCCTTCATATTCAAAAGAATTCACATAGCGCAAACCAAGCTTTTCCAGAATTTTTCTTGAGTTTTCATTTCCTGCATCTGCGTAAGCATACAATGCATCTACTTTCATTTCATTAAAAGCATAATCTATAAAAGCTTTTCCGGCTTCGGTAGCATATCCTTTTCCCCAATGTTTTTCGATGAAACGATATCCAATTTCATAAAAATCTTTATGATTATTGATTTCATTTGTAATGAATTTTATTCCGGACCATCCTAAAAATTCATTGGTTTCTTTTAAGATTACTGCCCAGCGCCCTGTGCCAAAATCTTTATATTGCTGATGAATAAACTCAACATAAGCGCGACATTCATCAATACGAGTAACTGGTTTATTCCCTACAAACAAATGCACATTTGGATTAGATTCTAATTCGAATAATCCATCAACATCTGAAAAAAGCAATTCTCTTAAAAGTAAACGGTCGGTTTCTATTGGTTCTTTCATCTCAAAAACAATTTAGTTTAGAATAAAACGCTGCACTACTTCGGCAACTCCGTCATTATTATTTGAGGCTACAATAAGATCAGCTTTGTCACGCAATTCTGGCGTTACATTATCAACCCAAACTCCAAGTCCGGCATATTCTATCATAGTAAGATCGTTTCCTGCGTTTCCTACGGCAATAATTTCGCTTTGATGAATGTATAGCTTTTCGGCCAGAAGTTTTAAACTCGCCGCTTTATCAATTCCGTTTTGAGCAGCCTCTAAAAAGAAAGGTTTAGACATTGCGACACTCAAATGAGGCATAGTGGCTTTTAAGTCAGCTTCGACTTCTTTTAAATAAGAACGTTCTGCCAATAAAATACATTTTACAGCAGGTTTAGTAACTGCTGCTTTAAAATCTGGAACTTTATTGTGTGGTAATCCCGTAATTTCTTTTTCGATGTCGATGTATTCCGAATCGGTTTCGCTTACAATTTCGCCATCAATATAGGTAATGATGTGCGTTTTCATTTTTACACTATAATCGTATAAATCATGAATTTGTTCCGGAGTTAGTGATTGTTCAAACAAAACAAGATCATCTTTTACCGTGCTGATTATAGCTCCGTTAAAGGAAATAATATAAGAGTCGTATAAATCAAGTTGCAATTCTTTAGCATAAGCTGTCATTGCTGATGTTGGGCGACCAGAAGCCAAAACTACATGAACTCCTTTTGCCTGTGCTTCGAGAAGCACTTTTTTATTTAAATCTGAAATTTTATGATCGTCTGTCAACAAGGTATCATCCATGTCGAGCACTAGCATTTTATATTGCATGTTTTTTTTGAGTTTTCAGTCGCAGTCACAGTTTACAGTACTAAAACTGATCACTGCCACTGAATACTGCGACTATTTACTATATCTAGATACTCATTCTGAATTCTTCAATAACAGGATTTGCTTTTGCAAAATCTGTTTCCTGAATAAATACCTCAACCGCTAAATCAGATTGTCCAAAACCTCCTAAACGAGCAGATTGAATATTATCTTTTTTAGTTGTTTCTACTCCTGCTTCTTCTAGTCTTTCTTGTAAAGCAAGTGCCAAAACTTCACTTCCTGAATATACTTTCATTAATCCCATAACATTCTATTTTTGTAATTATTTGAATTCTCTATTGTAATATTATTTGCAGCTGTTTTTGAAAATCATTGTTTTCATTCATACCAATATGTCCCTGATCTTTTAAAGCATAAAAATGTCCTTTAAAATCTAACAGCTTATTTAATCGAACTGAATTTGAGCAGGAAATTAATTCATCATCGATTCCATGAAAAATATAAATTGGCGCTTTTACTTTTGGCAGATATCTAAAAGTTTCCAAATGAAACTTTTTTAGAAAATCAGGAAAAAACCGAACTTTACTGCTCGATAATTCTGTAAAACTAAAATAAGCCGATTGCAATATTAAAGCTTTTGGATGCTGCTGCGAAGTCAAAATTGTTGCAAGCCCGGAACCTATTGAATAACCTGCTATAATAATTTTATTTTCGGGATATCTTTTAGCTAATGTTTTATACGCTATCGAAACATCCTTATTTAATTGTTCTTCATTCTTTATTTCTCCTTCACTTTTACCAAAACCTCTATAATCTAAAATAAAAATGTCATATCCTAAATTAGTATAAATTTTAGCCATTTTACCCCAGGTTTCTAATGTCCCGGCATTTCCATGAAGATAAAAAACTAGACCTTTAGAATTTTCAGATTTAAATAGTAATCCGTTTAATTTTACACCATCAAACGATTCTATATTTAGTTCCTCAAATTTCTGCTGATAGTCGAACTGATAATCTTGCGGAAGTTTCGCACTTTGAAAAACCATTCCGACCTGATTAAAATAAACATAGGAAACAATTAGCACATAAATAACAACAAAAAATGCGAGAAGCACAATTGTCAAAAACTTAAGTGTTTTTAATATTTCCATAGATTACTTTTTTAGTTTTCAGTCGCAGTCACAGTTTTCAGACTGAGACTGTGACTGCGACTGCGACTAAAAACTGCCACTTTTATTCCTCTTCCTGAATATCGTCTTCTTCCTCATCAAGTTCTTCTTCACCTTCTTCATCCATATCAAACAAATAAGGCTCAAGCATCATTTTATCAGCCAAAATTTCGATACGTTCTGTCAATGTTTCAGCAAAAATAATACGTTGCGTTTTTGTGATACTGTTCGAAATACGCATGATTTTAGTTTCATGACGTAATTTTAAGATAGGATCTGCATCATCAATAATAAACATTTTCAAGCGGTTTACATTATAACCTGCGGTCGTAAACATATCGCTCAGTTTATTTGGCGTACCAATTAAAACATCAATTCCTGTCGAAATATAGTTTTTATCATAATCCATATCGCCTTTATCGTGTACACCGTAAACTTCAAGATTAGAATATTTTCCGTACTTCTCGAAAAGCGCTTCCATTTCTAACACTTTGGCTTTATCTTCAACAAAAATTAAAGCACGTGGAGATTCTTCTGTATGACCTGACAATTGCTGAATAACATTTAATACAATTGTAGTCGATTTTCCGCTTCCTGCCGGAGAAAGAATAATGCAATCTGCACCACTTTTTATCGTCGAAAAAGTTTCCTGCTGCAAAACATTTGCCTCAGTTAAACCATTTTCGATTAAAGCGTCTTGTAATTTTTCGTTTATTTTTTTTAGTTTCATATTCTAATTTTAGATTTATGATTTTAGAATTTAGATTCTAAAATCACTATTTGCTTGCAAACATTGTTACGTCTGTTTCAGAAATTTCGCTTCCTCCTAAAATGATTAATCTTTCAACTACATTTCGAAGTTCACGGATGTTTCCTGTCCAGTCGTATTCCTGCAATAATTTTATGGCTTGCGCCGAAAATACCTTCACCACGTTTCCTTGTTCTGACGCAATTTTTTCAGCAAAATGTCTGACCAAAGCCGGGATATCATCACGTCGTTCGTTTAATGGCGGAACTTTAATTAAAATTACAGCCAAACGATGGTACAAATCTTCACGGAAACGGCCTTCGGCGATTTCAGTTTTCAAATCTTTATTGGTTGCAGCCACAACACGAACATCGACTTTAATATCTTTTTCAGCTCCAACCCTCGTAATCATACTTTCCTGCAAAGCTCTCAATACTTTGGCTTGCGCCGAAAGACTCATATCACCAATTTCATCTAAGAAAATAGTTCCTTTATCTGCTGCTTCAAACTTTCCTGCACGATCTTTTACAGCTGATGTAAAAGCGCCTTTTACGTGACCGAACAATTCACTTTCAATTAATTCACTTGGAATCGCCGCGCAGTTTACTTCAACTAACGGAAAATTGGCACGTTCGCTTTTTTCATGTAATTGGTGTGCTACTAATTCCTTTCCGGTTCCGTTTGGTCCCGTAATCAAAACTCTGGCTTCAGTTTGAGCTACTTTATCAATCATCATTTTAATATGATTAATTGATTCACTTTCACCTATCATTTCGTAATTCTTGCTAACTTTTTTCTTTAGGATTTTATTTTCAACTACAAGTTGTTTTTTATCTAAAGCATTACGAACTGTATTTAGTAAACGATTTAAATCAGGTGGTTTTGAGATATAATCAAAAGCGCCTAAACGCATGGTATGAATTGCAGTTTCCATATCGCCATGACCAGAAATCATTACCATAGGAATTTCAGGCTTAATTTTTTTTGCTTCTTCTAAAACCTCAACACCGTCCATTTTTGGCATTTTGATATCGCACAAAACCAAATCGTAATCGTTGTTTTTTATTTTTTCCAAACCAGCAACTCCATCCTCTGCTTCATCTACCTGATACGTATCATTTTCTTCTGATAAGATTTTCACCAAAACTCTTCTGATCGATGCTTCGTCTTCTATAATTAGTATTTTGCTCATTTTTTTTCTAAGGTTCAAAGTTGCAAAGGTTCAGAGGTACAAAGTTTTAAATCTTCGTCGTTACTGCACCTTTTAACCTATATTATTATATTCTTTTTAATACTCTTTGTATAATTCTTAAAGTACTTTGTTCCAAATTACATAAGTTCTGATATCCAAAAAACCTTTGAGCCTTTGTCTCTCTGAACCTTTGCAACTATAAAAACTAATATTTAAGCCATTTATACAATTCCTTCCAGGTTGGTTTTTTGCCGTACATCAAGATACCAATTCGGTAAATTTTTGCAGCGAACCAGACAACAAGGAAAAACGTAGCAAACAATAATGATACCGAAATTGCAATTTGCCACCACGGCACTCCAAACGGAAGTCGCATTAACATTACGATTGGCGATGTAAGCGGAATCATAGAAAATACAACTGCAATGGTTCCGTGTGGATCATTGACAACAGTAAAAAATCCGATGTAAACACTTAAAATAAGCGGCATTAAAATAGGCAAAAGAAATTGTTGAGAATCGGTTTGATTGTCAACCGCTGCTCCAATTGCTGCATAAAATGAACTGTATAAAAAGTATCCTCCTATAAAATAAATTACGAAACCAATGATAATACTGGCAATAGGCAAATTCCATAATTCGCTAATATACATTTGAGCCGTTCCTGACATTTCTTGTTGGGCTGACTGCATTAATTCTGGCGAAATTCTGGCCGTTGGACCAACATTTACCCCAAAAAATGCCGAAGCTGCATACATTAATCCCAAACCAATAATGGCCCAGATCATAAATTGTAATAATCCCGCAAGCGATGTTCCGATGATTTTACCAATCATTAACTGAAATGGTTTTACCGATGAAATAATGATTTCAATGATTCGGTTTGTTTTTTCTTCGATCACGCTTCGCATTACCATATTTCCGTAGATGATAATAAACATCATGATCAAATAACCAAATGCTCCGCCAATACCTATTTTAATCTCATTTAAACCTTTTAGACTTTCTTCCCCAGAAGCTTTTATCAAATGAATGTTAACTGCCGATTGTGCTTTTTGAATTGCTAAAGTATCCAGTTTTGCTGCATCGAGATTAATTTTGGTAATTTTATCTGCAATAACATCCTGCGTTTTTTCGATAAAAGAAATACTCGGACTATTATTCGAAATAAACTCAATTTTACTTTCTAAATCTCTTAGATTATTTGTTTTTGGGATGACAATTAAACCGTCAAAACTTTCATTGGTGATACTGTCTTTTAATGCTTTAGTGTCAATTTCAGATAAATTGAGATATTTAAACGCTGCATCTTTTTTATTCTGTTTTACAAAATCATTAGCAAATAAACCAGTTTCGTCATGAATTGCGATACGTTTCGTTTCGGCTTTCATCGAACTCAAATACCCAATAAATCCAGCTATTGCGACAAACAATAACGGACTTAAGAAAGTCATGACAACAAAAGATTTATTACGAACTTTTGCAATAAACTCTCTTTTTATAATCAACGAAATGATGCTCATAAATATATTAATTTTCAAATTCCAAATTCCAATTTGGATCGCTCTCACATTGGAATTTGGAATTTATTTTTTGAAATTTTAATTTTTGTTTTCAGTTACTGTTTGAATAAAAATATCGTTTACACTCGGTATTTTTTCCACGAAATGTGTTACTTGTCCGCGTTGTGTTAAGATATTCAATAACTCATTTGGTGTTGCATTACCAATCTGAATATCTAATTTTAAATCATCATTTAATGATTTAAAATTGGCCGGCGAAACGGTAAACTTTTGTGTGATATCGTACATTAAACCTTCGACATTATCGGTCAGAATTCCCACCTCAAAACTATTGGTTCTAAACTGACGTTTTACATCGCTAAGTTTTCCTTCGATTAATTTATTCGATTTATGAATTAAGGCAATATGATCACAAAGCTCTTCAACGCTTTCCATTCGATGTGTAGAAAAGATAATTGTTGCACCTTGTTCTTTTAATGCCAAAATTTCATCTTTGATCACATTTGCATTTACAGGATCAAATCCGGAGAAAGGCTCATCAAAAATCAATAATTTGGGCTTATGCAATACACAAACCACAAACTGAATTTTTTGCGCCATTCCTTTAGAAAGTTCCTGAATCTTTTTATTCCACCAACCCTGAATCCCTAAACGGTCAAACCAGTATTCTAACTGCACTTTTGCTTCGGCTTTAGTAAGTCCTTTCATTTGTGCCAAATACAAACATTGCTCTCCTACTTTCATAGAAGTATACAATCCTCTTTCTTCAGGAAGATAACCAATAGTCTGCACGTGTTTGGGCTGCAATTTTTCTCCATCAAGAATTATTTCACCACTATCTGGTAAAGTAATTTGATTGATGATTCGGATAAGAGAAGTTTTTCCGGCTCCATTAGGTCCTAACAGGCCATAAATACTGCCTTTTGGTACATTTAATGAAACTTCGTTAAGCGCTACATAATCACCGTATTGTTTTACGACTTTATGTACTTCGAGTAAGTTGCTCATGCTATATTTAAGATTTTCTGCTTCAGTTTGATCATTATGATCAACAGCCTGTAAAAGTAAATAATTCGAAGCGAATCTTTGTATAATTACGCAAAAAACCCATTCTAAATTTGCATTAGAATGGGTTTTAAAATTTATATGCTCTTTTTTGAAAAGTTTAGTTTATGAAAACATATCTTTTACTTTCTCAAAAAATGATTTTTCTGATTTTTCAGGGCTCGGAATAAAATGATCGTCAGTTAAAGCATTTTCAAAAAATTGTTTTTGCTCTTTATTCAACGTTTTTGGTGTCCATACATTTACGTGAACCAATAAATCTCCGCTTCCGTAACCGTTTATACTTGGAATACCTTTTCCTTTTAATCTTAAGATTTTTCCGGATTGAATTCCTTCTTCTAATTTAATACGAACTTTTCCGTTGATTGCTTCGATATCTTTAGAAACTCCTAAAACTGCTTCAGGGAAACTGATATACAAATCATAATGAACGTTTTCACCTTCACGTTTCAGGAATTCGTGCTCTAATTCTTCGATAGCTACAATTAAATCTCCCGGAATACTATTTCCCGGAGCATCGTTTCCTTTATTAGAAACTTTCAGTTGCATACCATCAACAACTCCAGCAGGAATTTTGATTGATACTGTTTCATCTTCCTGAACCATTCCCTGAGCATCTGCTTCAGATGGTCTTTTATCTAAAATCTGACCAGAACCGCCACAAGTAGGACAAGTTGACGCAGATTGCATTCTTCCTAAAATAGTATTCGTTACACGCATTACCTGCCCCTGACCATTACAAGTAGAACATGTTTTGTATGTTACTCCTTTAGCCTGAACTTTACGTTTTACTTTTACTTTTTTCTCAACACCATTTGCAATTTCTTCTAAAGTCAGTTTTACTTTAATTCGAAGATTACTTCCTTTAGCACGACGAGGGCCACCGCCTCCGCCTCCACCGAAACCGCCAAATCCGCCTCCAAAAATATCACCAAATTGGCTGAAAATGTCATCCATATTCATACCACCATGGCCACCACCAAAACCTCCAGAACCATCAAAAGCCTGGTGTCCGTATTGATCGTATTTTGCTTTTTTGTTAGGATCGCTTAAAACTTCATAAGCTTCTGCAGCTAATTTAAAGTTTTCTTCTGCCTCTTTGTCGCCTGGATTTTTATCCGGGTGATATTTCAATGCGCTTTTTCGGTACGCTTTTTTAATTTCAGCAGCGTCAGCATTTTTTGAAATGCCAAGTATTTCGTAAAAATCTTTTTTCATAATTGAATAAATTCCAAATCTTAAATTTTAAACTTCAGTTATTAAACTCCTGAACTTCAAAACATTTTATTTGCATTTTTTAGTTTCCGGTAACAACTTTAGGGTAACGAATAATTTTGTCTCCTAATTTGTATCCTTTTTCAATAACATCAACAATTTTCCCTTTTAATTTTTCAGACGGAGCTGGAATTTGGGTAATTGCCTCAGCAAAATCAGCATTAAAAGCATCACCTGCTCTTACTTCAATTTGCTCTAAACCTTTAGAAACCAAAGTATTTTTCAATTTTTCATGAATCAACTCCACACCTTTTTTAAGGTTTTCATCTTCAGATTTGTTGATTTCTACAATCGCTCTGTCAAAATCATCTAAAACAGGCAGCATTGCTACTAAAACATCCTGGTTTGCAGTTTTAAACAAATCGATACGCTCTTTTGAAGTTCTTTTTTTGTAATTTTCAAATTCAGCAAATAATCTCAAGAATTTATCTTTTTCTTTTGCAAGGTCTTGAGCCAATTGCTCTTCAACACTTAATTCTTCAACAATTAATTGTTCACCGTTTGCATTGTTCTCTAACGTTACATCATCTAATTCCTGATCGAACTCTGTATTTTCCGTAGTCATATTACTTTTATTTTTAAAAATATTCTTAAACTTCATTTTTTATTCTTTCTGTTGGATTGCAAAAGTACTGCCAAATCTTAGAAAATGTCAAATTGTCACTTTATTAAAAATGAGACTATTAAAAATCTAAAACGAACGAATGAAATTTAGTATAATTTTAAGACTATTAAGTTTTAGTTTATAGTAAATTTGAGTTCCAAAATTGGAAATTAAATTATCACCAATCAAAATTGAATTTAAGGGTTAGCTTCGGCTTTATAAATAATTATTAATTCAACTTTACCTTATATTAAAAAAAGCTTCGCCTATTTCAGACGAAGCTTTTTTTTATGCTTTTTGACAAAAAAATTACCGTTAAGAAAATTAAGATTTTTAGTCCTGGATTTTAAAACGAAAAAGTTCGCAAGCTTCTTTTGATTTAGCTTTGCGAACCTTTTCTTTTTTTTTGAAAATATCTTAGATTAATTCCTTGCACTCTTTGCGGTAAAAATTAAATCTTATTGCACGGGCGGAGGGATTCGAACCCCCATCAACGGTTTTGGAGACCGCTATTCTACCCTTGAACTACGCCCGTAACTTGGTCGCAAATTAAGTGCTTTTTTTTCTTTCTCACCAACTATTTTATGCAAATTTAAAAAAGATTTAAGCTGACAAACGCTAACAATTCAGTAACACAATCATCCCCAAAGCTTTGCAGAACTTACATTTTTTTTATCAGAACGACAACTTTGCAAAATTAACCGCAAAGAATGCTAAGATTTCTAAAGCTATGGTTTAATAAAAACACAAAATTCGCAATCCCGATAGCTATTGAGATGTGTCGATATAGCTTTGCGAACTTTGTGCTTTATAAGTGTAAAGTAAAATTAAATCTTAAAACACTTATAATTAATCTGCCACGAATTCACGAATTATTCATCAGCAACAAACTCAAAACTTTGCGAAATTAACCGCAAAGGGCGCTAAGATTTTTAAAGTTATGGTTTAATAAAAACACAAAGTTCGCAAAGCTGTGTGTTGATAGCTTTGCGAACTTTGTGTTTTCTATGCGTAAAGTAAAATTAAATCTTAGCGCCCTTTGTGGTTAATCCTGTCCCAAATTCACGAATAAAACAAAAAAATCTTTTTAATCCGTGTAATCTGTGGCAAAAAAACCTTTGCGTCCTTTGCGGTTAATTCCGCCACGAACAAGATAAGCTTAAGCCAATAAAGCAGCTTTCAACCCCTCAAAATCAACAGAGATTTGTTCTCCTGAAACCAAATTTTTAAGCGAATATGAATTTGCTGCAATCTCCTGTTCTCCGGCAATTACTGCAAACGGAATCAAGCGTTTATCTGCGTACTGAAACTGTTTCCCCACTTTTACATTATCAGGATACAATTCTACTTTTATATTTTCTTGTCTTAATTTCTGAATAGCTTGCGACGCATATAAAGCCTCAGCATCTCCGTAATTGATAAACAATGCTTTTGATGTTGCAGCAACAGTTTCCGGGAATAATTGCAATTCTTCAAGAACCAAATAAATACGATCTAGACCGAAAGAAATTCCAACACCACTCATATTTTTCAAACCAAAAATACCAGTTAAGTCATCATATCTACCGCCGCCGCCAATAGAACCCATCGAAACAGTTTTTGGCGCCGCTACTTCAAAAATAGCTCCGGTATAATAGTTTAATCCACGAGCAAGCGTTACATCAAGATCTAAAGTTGCAGTTGCCAAACCTAAAGTTGCCACATTGTCACAAATAAATTTCAATTCCTCTACTCCTTTCATTCCTTCTTCAGATTCCGCTAATAAATCTGAAAGTTGACTGATTTTATCTGCAAACGTTCCTGAAAAGTTAAAAAGCGGCTGAACTTTCACCAAAGCCTCTTCAGCAATACCTTTTTCAATCATTTCTTTTTTCACACCATCTTCACCAATTTTATCCAGCTTATCAAGAGCCACCGTAAAATCGATCAATTTATCAGATGCGCCAATTACTTCGGCAATTCCCGATAATATTTTTCTGTTATTGATTTTAATCGTAACACCTTCTAAACCTAAAGACGTAAAAACAGTATCATACAATTGTACCAATTCTACTTCCTGCCACAATGATTTCGACCCTACAACATCAGCATCACATTGGTAAAACTCTCTGTAACGTCCTCTTTGCGGTCTGTCAGCTCTCCAAACTGGTTGAATTTGATATCTTTTAAAAGGAAACTCAATTTCGTTTTGGTGTTGTACCACATATCTCGCAAACGGAACGGTTAAATCGTAACGTAAAGCTTTCTCCGAAATTTTTCCTGTAAATTTATTCAGCTCAATTCTTTGATCAAGACTAATTGTTTCGGCCGAATTAACTTGCAGAGACTCCAAAGATTCCGGCAATTCAATTTTATTCTTATTGAAGAAAAAATTACCCGAATTCAATATTTTAAAAATCAAACGATCACCTTCTTCTCCATATTTACCCATTAAGGTATCTGAATTTTCAAACGAAGGAGTTTCAATCGGCTGAAAACCAAATTTTTCGAAATTATTTTTTATAGTCTGAATAATATATTGACGTTTTGACACCTCTGCTGGCGAAAAATCTCTTGTTCCTTGTGGTATGCTTGGTTTTGAAGCCATCTTTCTGATTTTAGATTTTTAGATTTTAGATTTTAGATTATTTTCTAATCTTACCTCATAAACTCTTTTACATTAATTATATTGGGATTTTAGATTTACTATTAATCACAAATCGACTGCAAATATCTTATTTTTTAAAATAAATAATGCCAGTTCGAAAACAAACTTGTAACAAAAAACGTATTTTCGTGACAAATTGGTCATGATGCTAAAATTATTTAAAGAAAATATCCGAATTGCTTTTGGTTCTATCAAAACACAATTATTGCGTACTATTCTTACCGTTTTAATTATCGCTATCGGGATTACCGCTTTGGTAGGAATCTTAACCGTGGTAACAGCACTTGAAAATACAATTTCGACCAATTTTGCTTCAATGGGAGCCAATACCTTCAACATTAACCAATACGAAAACAACCTTAAAAATCGAGGAAGTAACGAACGTGAAATCGTCAATCCTATTATTTCGTATCCTGAAGCCGTTGCTTTCAAAAACAAATACAAATATCCTTTTAGCGAAACTTCTTTATCCTTTACAGCCACCAAAACCGCCGAAGTTAAATATCTCGACAAAAAAACCGATCCGGAAATTACCATTTTGGGTGTCGACGAACATTTCATTTCCAACTCAGGTCTGGAAATAAGTTTGGGACGTAGTTTCAATCAATTTGACATCGACAACAATACGTATTCCTGCGTTGTAGGATCTGATTTTGAGAAAGGTTTATTAAAAGATGTCAACCCAATCGATAAAATAATTTCGATTCGTGGCGCACGTTTTAAAGTTATCGGAGTCTTAAAAGAAAAAGGATCAACTTTTGGTAATAGTCAGGATTTGCGCGTTTTAATTCCAATTCAGGTAGCGCGTTCCTTATTTACTGCACCCAATATCAATTATACCTTGAGCGTAATGGTGGGCAAAAAAGAGTTTCTTGACGAAGCTATCGACAATGCCACAAGCACAATGCGACGCGTACGAAAATTAAGTCCAACGCGCGATAATAATTTCGGAATTGGCCGAAGCGATGATTTAATTAACCGTATTCTGGGCATCACAAAATATTTAGGCTGGGCATCCTGGATCATTAGTGTTATCACTATTTTAGGATCTTCTATCGCCTTAATGAACATCATGATTGTTTCGGTTACAGAACGTACACGCGAAATAGGCGTTCGTAAAGCTTTGGGAGCAAAAAAAATTACAATTGCCGTACAATTTTTTATAGAAACTTTACTAATCGGACAAATCGGCGGATTAATTGGTATTATAATCGGAATCCTTTTAGGTTTTGCTATTGCAACCGCAATGAGTTTTGCATTCGTGATTCCGTGGGTCGCTATTTTTGCCGCTTTCGCAACCAGTTTTACCGTTGCCATTGTTTCAGGCTTATATCCCGCTATAAAAGCCTCAAAACTCGATCCTATCGAAGCTTTGCGCTACGAATAATTTTTTAGTTTTTAGTCGCAGTTTTCTACATTGAATAGTTGTAGCAGAAGTTAATCGATTCAAAAAGACCACTTGTCCCGCTATTCGTTACAATCTTTTATGCCGAACAACGGCATAAAAGGATTTTCACTGCTATCGGGGCTAGATTAGAAGTTTCGTTTTCAAGAACTTAATTATACCGTTTTAAAAACCTTCCCGAAAATCATTCTGTCATTATCGTAGATATCTTTTCGTAATTCGATGCTTTTAAAATTCATTTTTTCTAACAAATCTTTCATTTCATCACCAAGATACTGATTGATTTCAAAATACAATTGTCCGTCTTCCAACAGATTATTTTGTGCCAGCTCGGCTATCTTTCGATAAAAAATCAAAGCATCATTATCTTCTACAAAAAGCGCCAAATGCGGCTCATAATCCAGAACATTTTTTTTGATTTCTTCTTTCTCCAAATTACGCACATAAGGCGGATTCGAAACTATAATATCAAAATTACATTTCAGTTCTTCGGCATTTAAAACGTCCTGAAGAATAAAAGTAACATCTGTTTTATTATTTATGGCATTACGTTTCGCGGTTTCTATTGCTTTTTTAGAAACATCCATCGCATAAACCCGGGCATTCGGAATATTTTTTGCCAATGAAATTGCAATACAACCACTCCCGGTTCCTATATCAAGAATTTTGATTGTTTTAGATTTTTCAGCTTTTGAGTTTTCATTGATAATCCATTCTACCAATTCTTCTGTTTCTGGCCTCGGAATCAAAACATTTTCGTTGACCTCGAAATCCAAACCATAAAAATTAGTTTTCCCTAATAAATACTGAATCGGAACTTCTTTTTTTAATTGCGCTAATAATGAATCCCAAACAATAAAATCACTGTCTGAAAAAGTCAACTCATGATTTAACGCTAAATCAATCTGACGTAATTTATGTTTGTCTTCTAAAATTAAATAGAAAAAACTTTCCGCTTCGTAAGCATCGTAAAAAGGCGACAACTCTTTGATAAACTGAGTGCGGTATTGTTTAATTCTCATCTATATTTGAATTTATATTTAAGCGGTCTTTATTTTTACTTTTATATTCTGCTGCTACTAGCAGTCAAATTGTATTGCAATTTGAGAAACTTTTTTTACCGGTTCATTACTTTCAGCCTTCGAAGAAAGGAATAACATTACTCGTGTTTCTTCATAATCTCTGTTAGCACCAAAAATAAAATCCAGTTTTCCATCATTATCAATATCTCCGGCAAAAAGCAATTCAACAAAAGTATCATTGAAGGCTTCTACCTGCAAAAGCAATTTTTCTGAGCCATTGTTTGCTTTCAAATACAGTTTATAATTTTCTACTTTTTTATAGATTTCTTCTTTATTATCGTCTAAACTTCTTTTTTCAGTCGAAAGCACTTTTCCTTCAGCTCTAAAAACATAATCAGTATTATCGAATTTTAAAGTTAATTTTTCGCCTGGCCAGATTTTGTTTTTAGTCAATTTCAAAGCCTTTATTTTTCCTAATTTCAATTTCGGATCATCCATAAACAAAACCGATTTATTTTTAGAAACAATCGATCTTATAGAATCTCCAACACATTCGTCATATCCTTTTTCGATCGTAAAATCAGTTTTCCCTAAATAATAACTTCCATTTTCCTCAAATAAATCAACCCAGTCTTTATTTAAAGCATTAGTCGGATTCTTGCCCTGATCATCTCTGTAGCCATCTGGCAACAAAATTTCAAAATCATTTTTAAAGTCTTCCTCTACGACAACTTCATCGCTTGCAGCAGAGTCTTTAACAACCTCATTCTTAACAGAAGTTTGAGATCCTTGAGCTTTTACTAATTTATCGTCTTTACAGGAAAACAAAATCGAGAACACCAAAAACGGAAGTATTATTTTTTTCATAGTAAACTTATAAGTTTTTCAACATCCAGACTGGGCAAGAACTATGCCCTGTATTTCCTAAAGGAGCGTCTAAATATTCAAAACCTGATTTTTTATATAATTTTTGAGCCGCATGCATAAACGGCATTGTCTCGATATAACATTTTTCAAAACCAAAATCCTTTGCCTGATCTAAACATTTTTGCATCATTTTACTTCCAATTCCTAATCCACGGGTTTCAGGTAGGAAATACATTTTTTGCAATTCGCAAATTTCAGGATCTCCATTTTCAAGCGGTGCAATTCCAACACAACCTACAATTTTACCTTCATTTTCAACAACAAAATAAGCTGATTGCGGCTTATTATATTCTTCAAACATTAAATCTAAATACGGATCTTCATACGCCGTACCTACTTTCGGAATTTCCATTTCATCAAAAACCGATCGTATTAATTGAGCAACTGCCTGATTGTCTTCTTTTTTAATTGCCCTGATAATCCAATTTTCCATATTACTATATTCGTATAACCTATTACAAAAGTAAAAATACTTTTTTGATAGTTTCTTAACAATACCGTTAACTATCGAACTAAACAAAAATAACTACTTTTGTACCGTGAATATACATGAAAAATACATAAAACGCTGCATAAAGTTGGCAGAAAATGGCTTTGGAACTACATATCCTAATCCGATGGTGGGTAGCGTAATTGTTTACGAAAATAAAATCATTGGCGAAGGCTGGCACAAAAAAGCCGGAGAACCTCATGCTGAAGTAAATGCAATTCGATCTGTAAAAGACAAATCATTATTAAAAAAAGCTACTATTTATGTAAGCTTAGAACCTTGCAGTCATTTTGGCAAAACACCTCCGTGCTGCGATTTGATTATAGAACATCAAATCCCGAATGTAGTTGTTGGGACTGTTGACCCCAACGAAAGAGTGGCCGGAAATGGCATTAAAAAACTAATTGCTGCAGGAGCAAATGTAACTGTTGGAGTTTTAGAAAAAGAATGCAACGAACTCAATAAACGCTTTTTTACTTTTCATCAGCAAAAAAGACCTTATATTATATTAAAATGGGCCGAAACTCAGGACGGTTTTCTTTCTCCGGAAAAAGAGATTGATCAGGATCGAAAACCTGTATGGATTACCAATTCGTACTCAAGACAATTGGTTCATAAATGGCGCAGCGAAGAACAGGCTATTTTAGTGGGAACACAAACTGTTATCGATGATAATCCAAAATTAAACACCAGAGACTGGTCAGGAAATAATCCGGTAAGAGTTGTTTTAGATCAAAATAATCGCATCCCAAAAGATAGTTTTATTTTTGATAATAGCGTAAAAACCATAGTATTTACAAAATCTGAAACCAACCTTTCGGCAGAAAACACTAACTTTGAAGTAATTGATTTTAATCAAAATACAATACCGCAAATTCTGGCTGTTTTGCATCAAAACCAAATTCAGTCGATTATTATCGAAGGCGGATTGCAGACTTTACAATCTTTTATAGATCAGAATATTTGGGATGAAGCCAGGATTTTTATCGGAAAAACCACTTTTGAAAAAGGAACGAAAGCGCCTGTAATTCAAAAGAAAAATCCAGCAAAAACCTATATTCAGGGCGACGAATTATTAAACATTAGAAATCATGATTGATACTATAATTTTTGACTTTGGAGATATTTTTATCAATTTAGATAAACAAGGTACCATTTCAGGATTGCAGCAATTGGGCATGAAAGAATGGAGCGCCGAAATGGATCGTTTGAATCTTTTGTTCGAGACCGGAGATATATCGCATGATGATTTTGTTGCTGGTTTTCAAAAAGAATTACCCAACGCATCTATAGAAGAAATCTTAAAAGCATGGAATGCAGTTTTAGCAGATTTTCCCTTATACCGATTAGAATTTCTACAAATGCTTTCAAAAAAATACCGTTTGTTTTTATTGAGTAATACAGATTCTATTCATATCGCTACTTTCGAAAATAAAAGCGGAATCTCTTTTTACAGCGATTTCTATCAATGTTTCGAAAAAGTTTATTTTTCTTTTGAAATCGGAATGCGTAAACCAAACGCAGAAGTTTTTCAGTACTTAATCAACAAACACGAGCTTTCTCCAAAACGCACTTTGTTTGTAGACGACAAAAAAGAAAATACAGATGCTGCTGCCGCTTTAGGACTTCATGTCTGGAATTTACAAGTGGGACAGGAAGATGTAGTTGATTTATTTGAGAAAAAAATACTATAGCCCTTTTAAGGTTTGACCACAGATTACACAGATTAAAAATGATTTTTTTTCACGCAGATTCTGGTGATTTGAGCAGATTTAATTATAATCTGCGTATATCCGTTTAAATCTTTTTAAATCTGCGCGAAACATATAGTCACAGTAAAAAATTAAAAGGAAATAGAAAAAATCATTTTCAATCTTTTAATCTGTGGCAAAAAAATAAAATAATTTAGACATTTACTTTTGGAATACGACGATACTTATAAAACCATTGCTTTTGAATCTGAAGAAGTACTTTTTAAAGAAAAGGGCAGCAAATTCTTTGGATATGCTTTTCCTATAGAACACGAAGACGAAGTAAAACCCATCATCGAAACTTTAAAAAAACAACATCCGAACGCTGTTCATTATTGTTATGCGTACCAATTAGGCACAGCGCCAAAAATTTCGTATCGTGCCAATGATGATGGCGAACCAAATAATACAGCCGGAGCACCAATTTACGGACAAATACAATCTTTTGGCGTAACAAACGTTCTTGTAGTCGTAGTTCGAATTTTTGGAGGGATAAAATTAGGCGTTGGCGGATTAATCGCCGCTTATAAAACAACAGCCCAAATGACGCTCGAAGTTTGTGAGATTATCGAAAAAACAATTGATGTTTACTTTTTAATCTCTTTTGATTATAAAAACATGAACAAAGTAATGCGGGTTATTAAAGAAAAAAAGTTGGAAATAACGTCTCAGGAAATGGAAATTGACGAAGATTCAGGTCTTCCAATTGGCAAAATCAAAACAAAAACGCGCAAAAAAAATGCCGAATCAGTATTCGACATTTTTGATTTAATGTTTGAAATCGATATTAAAATTATATAAATTAATACAAAAACCCATCTCATTTTAACAATTATTCAAGCGTTTTAAATAATTCTAAAATATAATCCGGAGGGGCAGTTGGACGACCCGATTTTAACGAAATAAATACTAAAATAAATACGGCAGTTGTTAATAACTCATTCGCCTCATTATAAATCTCGCAGTCAAATTCAATCTTCACTGACGATTGACTTTTGAAAGTAGTATGAATTGTAAGAAGCTCATCATAGCGTGCTGATTTTTTATAATTTATTTGCATCGAAACAATAGGTAAACCGATCCCGCTTTCTTCCATACTTTTATACGAAATCCCTTTGTTTCTAAGCCATTCCACGCGTCCAATCTCAAAATAAGGAACATAATTTCCGTGATAAACGACTCCCATTTGATCGGTTTCTGAGTAACGAACACGCACTTGCGTTTGATGATTTTTCATTATTTATATATTAAAAAAAATTAAATTCCAAAAGTTCACTTACAACTTTTTTTTATAAAATTAGAGGCCAAAATATTTTTTTTTACAGAAATTTGTTCACATATTTGTTATCCCGAAATACGGAATAAAATTGCTCCTTTTTTATTAGGAGAATCTTTATCAATAATAAAAAAATTTATCTGAATCTATGACTAAAACTGCTCAATCGGTATGGGAAAACTGTTTGTCCTTTATAAAAGACAATATTCAAGATCAAGCATATAAAACTTGGTTCGAACCAATCAAATCAGTTGAGCTAACCGACAACGCGTTATATATTCAAGTACCAAGTAAATTTTTCTACGAATGGTTAGAAGAACACTACGTAAAATTATTGAAAGTTGCGCTTACCAAAGAACTGGGAAAAAACGCAAAGTTACTCTATAAAATTAAAATGGAGAACACTTATGGAAATAAACAGCCTTTTACCGAGCAGCTGCCTAGTTCCAACAGAGTGCCAATGAAACCGCAAGAGGTTGATGCTCCGTTTAAAAACTTAAATCCTGAACTTAAAAATCCGTTTGTAATTCCGGGGATCAGAAATTTAAAAATTGAGTCACAGTTAAATCCTAATTATAGTTTTGATAATTTCCTTGAAGGAGATTCTAACCGTTTAGCTCGTTCTGCTGGTATGGCAGTTGCCAACAAACCAGGAGGAACGTCATTTAATCCGTTATTGATTTTTGGTGGAGTTGGATTAGGAAAAACACACTTAGCGCATGCTATAGGTGTAGAAGTAAAAGATAAATATCCTGAAAAGACGGTTTTATATATTTCTGCCGAGATTTTCACACAACAATATATTGATTCGGTAAAAAAGAATAATCGTAACGATTTCATTCACTTTTACCAATTAATCGACGTTTTGATTATTGATGATGTTCAGTTTTTATCTGGAAAATCAGGAACTCAGGACGTATTTTTCCACATTTTTAACTACTTGCACCAAAACGGAAAGCAGGTAATTTTGACTTCAGACAAAGCTCCTGTTGATATGCAGGATATCGAGCAACGTTTGTTATCTCGTTTTAAATGGGGATTATCTGCTGAATTACATCAGCCAGATTACGAAACCAGAATTTCGATCTTAAAAAATATCCTATATCGTGATGGTGTTGAAATGCCGGAAGATATTATTGAATACGTTGCCCGTAACATTAAATCTAATGTTAGAGAACTTGAAGGTGCTATTATTTCGTTAATCGCCCAATCTTCTTTCAACAAAAAAGAAGTTACAATTGAGTTAGCGAAAAGCGTTGTAGAGAAATTTGTTAAAAACGTTAAGAGAGAAATCTCTATCGATTATATTCAAAAAATTGTATCGGATTACTTTCAGTTGGACATTGAAACACTTCAATCTAAAACCAGAAAGAGGCACGTTGTACAAGCGAGACAGTTGGCTATGTTTTTTGCAAAGAAATTTACCAAAGCTTCTTTGGCGAACATTGGTTCACAAATTGGAGATCGCGATCACGCTACCGTATTACACGCTTGTAAAACCGTTGACAATTTAGTTTCTACAGACAAACAATTCAAGAAATTTGTCGAAGACATCAACAAAAAATTAACGCTATAAACGCGAATCATGCCAGTAAAAATTTTAATGGTTTGCTTGGGAAATATTTGCAGATCACCTTTAGCCGAAGGTATTTTAGCATCAAAATTACCTAAAAACTTTATTGTTGATTCTGCAGGAACCGGATCATGGCACGTAGGTCATTCGCCGGATAAACGTTCTATTGCTGTCGCCAAAAAAAATGGCCTATGCATTGACCAGCAAAAAGGCAGACAATTTAAAACCGCTGATTTTGACGAATTTGATTACATCTACGTTATGGATAGTTCAAATTACAGAGATGTCATTCAGCTAGCCAAAACTCCTGAACATAAAAACAAAGTACATCTTATTTTAAACGAATTATTTCCGGACGAAAATGTAGATGTTCCAGATCCTTATTACGGAGCCGTTAATGGTTTCGACAACGTTTATCAAATGCTAGACGAAGTTGCCGAAATAATTGCCACAAAACTTATCGAAAAACATTCATAATTTTAATGTATTTTAATTACTTAACTGCTAATTGAAGTACATTTTTCTTTTAATTCTAAATCATCACAAATGAAACTTCTAGGAAAATTATATTTAATTCCAACCACAATGGGCGAAAGCGATCCGATGGATGTTTTGCCACAAACCGTAAAAAGAAGTATCGATTTTATAGATCATTATATTGTTGAAAACGAAAAAACAGCGAGAAAATCGATAAAAGCAGTTTCTCCTGAGAAAAAACAATCAGAACTAATCCTTTTCACTCTTAATAAACGTACCGAACCAAGCGAGCATTTAGACTTCATCAAACCTTTATTAGAAGGAAAAAATGTAGGCTTAATGAGCGAAGCAGGTTGCCCGGGCGTTGCTGATCCTGGTGCCGTAATTGTAAAATTAGCACACGAAAAAGGAATTCAGGTTGTACCATTGGTTGGCCCTTCTTCTATTTTATTAGCAATGATGGCATCTGGAATGAACGGACAAAGTTTTACCTTCAACGGATATTTGCCAATTGATAAAGACGAGAAAAAATCGGCATTAAAACATTTTGAGAAATTGTCTCAGGATAAAAATCAATCTCAGATTTTTATAGAAACACCTTATAGAAACAATAAATTGGTTGAAGATATTTTGCAAATCGTAAATCCTTCGACTCACCTTTGTATTGCAACTGATATTACTTTACCAACAGAATTCATTAAAACCATGCGTGTTGCAGATTGGAAAAAATTAAAAGTTGATTTACATAACAGACCAACGATTTTTATTATTCATAAAATGTAAACTAACTTTAAGACCATCATAATGAAAAAGTTTCTAATTCTGATTTTGATTTGCTCTGTACAAAATATATTTTCTCAAGCTAAAACAAATAATAAAGTTAGTTCTATTGATGAAGATGAACGTCAATATAAAACACTTGCAGATTTCCCTCCTGTTCCAATTTATCCCGAAGACGAGAATCAAGTCTACAATACAGCAGGCATGGAAGTTAAACCTGTATTTCCAGGAGGCCTTGACCAACTATATAAATTTATTTCTGAAAATTATAAGAAACCAAAAGAAAATCCTGAATTAAAAGGAAAAGTGTTTGTTACATTTATAATCGAAAAAAACGGATCTTTAACCGACATAAAAATCCTTAGAGACTTAGGGTTTGGTACCGGAGCCGAAGCTATTCGTGTATTAAATTTTTCTCCTAAATGGATTCCTGGTAAACAAAACAATAAAGAAGTGAGAACTTTATATTCATTACCAATAACTATAAATTAATTTTTTAATTTATTTTCCTTTTGACTCACAAGTTTTCCCTAATCAAACTTTATCATGAGTAAACTTCCAAACGTAACTACCAGTATATTTACAGTAATGTCAAAAATGGCAGCTGAATATAATGCGATAAATCTTTCACAAGGATTTCCGAACTTTCCTGTAGACGAAAGATTAACTGATATTATTGCGAGATTATCCAAAGAAAACGTACACCAATATACACCAATGGCAGGTTTCCCTCCATTAATGAATCAGATTGCAAAACTGGTTCAGAGTTCGTACAACAGAACTATTGTTCCCGAAACAGAAATTTTGGTTACGGCTGGCGCAACGCAAGGAATTTTCACTACGATTTTAGCTTTGATAAAAACCGGCGACGAAGTAGTTATTCTGGATCCTAGCTATGATTCTTATGAATCTCCCGTTTTATTGTGCAATGCAAAACCCGTTCGCGTAGCATTAAACGATGATTATACTCCAAATTGGGAAACGATTGAAAAAGCATGTTCCTCAAAAACTAAGATGATCATCATAAACAATCCGCATAATCCAACGGGGAAAATTTTAACGGAAGCTGATTTTCTTCAATTAGAAAAATTACTTTCTAAATTTCCTGACATTCTTGTTTTATCAGATGAAGTCTATGAATATATTACTTTCGAAGAAAAACATATTTCGGCTCATACCAAAGATTTCCTTTTAAACCGTTGCATAATGGTTTCTTCTTTCGGAAAATCTTTTCATATTACAGGCTGGAAAATTGGTTATACCGTTGCTCCCGAATATTTGATGAAAGAAATTAAAAAAGTACATCAGTTTCTGGTTTTCAGCGTTAACAGTATTTCTCAAGCTGCCATAAGCGAATATTTAGATGTTGTAGATGTCAATCTTTTAGGGAAATTCTATCAGGAAAAACGAGATTATTTCCAAAAATTGCTTCAAAATAGCCGTTTTGAACTAAAACCTTGCGAAGGAACTTATTTTCAGGTTGCATCCTATGCTAATATTTCGAACGATGACGATGTTACTTTTTGCAAAAAACTAATCACCGATCATGGCGTTGCAGCTATCCCCATTTCTACTTTTTATTCAGATCATAAAGACCAAAAATTAATACGTTTTTGCTTCGC
Source organism: Flavobacterium bizetiae (assembly GCF_902804475.1). Taxonomy (GTDB): domain Bacteria; phylum Bacteroidota; class Bacteroidia; order Flavobacteriales; family Flavobacteriaceae; genus Flavobacterium; species Flavobacterium bizetiae. Next base: position 6,908 of record NZ_CADCSU010000113.1, on the reverse strand, counting down.
CAAAGATGATTTTACATTAGAATCTGCAGCAAAAAAATTATGTAATATATAAAGTTTATTAAAATTTTATAACATTATTATGCGTGCATCCTATTTATTTAATTAATATTGTAATAAAAAGAAAAATAATATGAGCTATACAGATAAAATGTTAAGAGATGACGCTTTAAAAGGTAAAGTCATAGTAGTAACAGGCGGCGGAAGCGGTTTAGGAAAAGCAATGACCAAATATTTCTTAGAATTAGGCGCTCAGGTAGCGATTACTTCAAGAGATTTAGACAAGCTAAAAAATACTGCCACAGAACTTGAAACCGAAACCGGAGGACAATGTTTGCCACTTCAATGTGATGTTCGCCATTACGAAGAAGTAGAAAATATGCTTCAGGAAGTTTTAAAAACTTTCGGAAAAGTAGATGTTCTTTTAAACAATGCTGCCGGAAATTTCATTTCTCCAACCGAACGTTTATCTGCAAATGCATTTGACACTGTTATAGATATCGTATTAAAAGGCTCTAAAAACTGTACACTGGCTTTTGGAAAACACTGGATCGACACCAAACAAACATCGGCTACCATATTAAATATCGTAACCACTTATGCCTGGACAGGATCAGCTTATGTAGTACCAAGTGCTACCGCAAAAGCAGGAGTTTTGGCCATGACTAGAAGTTTAGCGGTAGAATGGGCAAAATACGGAATTCGCTCTAATGCGATCGCTCCGGGACCATTCCCTACAAAAGGTGCCTGGGACAGATTATTACCGGGAGATCTTGCAGAAAAATTTGATATGGCGAAAAAAGTTCCGTTGAAACGCGTAGGCGATCATCAGGAATTGGCCAATTTAGCCGCTTATTTAGTATCTGATTTTTCAGCTTATGTAAACGGAGACGTTATCACAATAGACGGTGGCGAATGGCTAAAAGGCGCAGGACAATTTAATTTACTTGAAGCAATTCCGGAAGAACTTTGGGATCAGCTTGAAATGATGATAAAAGCAAAAAAGAATAAATAATTTTACGTGCTTACTAAATTCAGAATATTTTATTAAAACTATACTGATTGCACCAAATCCCGAAGGTTTTTACTTTCGGGATTTTTTTTATGTTTTTCGCTATATAAGTGATATAAGTTCAATGAAGTAATAAATTGTTTAAATATATGTTTGCTTAAATTTACTTATTTCACTTATATGGTTTAATTCGTTAATATATTTAAACAATTCACTTAAATTATTATTTTTGCCAAACAAAATATCAAACAAAAAATATATGCTCATTATTGGAATTGCAGGAGGAACAGGAAGTGGAAAAACAACAGTAGTACACCAAATTATGAACGAATTACCAGACACTGAAGTTGGCGTAATTTCTCAGGATTCCTACTATAAGGAAACCCATAATTTGTCGTTCGACGAAAGAGCATTAATCAATTTTGATCATCCTCGTGCGATCGATTTTGAATTATTGGTAAAACACCTAAAAGCCTTAAAAGAAGGCGAAACCATCGATCAGCCGGTATATTCATTCATACAACATAACAGAACCGACGATACTGTATCTACACATCCTCGTAAAGTAATGATTGTTGAAGGAATTTTAATCCTGACAAATCCTGAGCTTCGTGATCTTTTTGATGTTAAAGTTTTCGTTCATGCAGATTCTGACGAAAGATTAATTCGTCGTTTGAAACGTGATATTTCAGAACGCGGACGTGATATCGACGAGGTTTTAACCCGTTACCAAAACACTTTAAAACCTATGCACGAGCAATTTATCGAACCATCAAAAGCTTTTGCAGACATCATTATCCCTAACGATAAATACAATACGGTAGCTATCGATGTAGTTCGCGCTGTAATTAATCAACGAATTTCATAATTTTTATCGTAAATTTATTCCATAAAAATTAGGAGCTATTTCCCGCTATTCGTTTCAATCTTTTGTGCCGAACCCCGGCACAAAAGGATTTTCACTACTATCGGGGCTAGAACACCAATCGAATTTATAAGAAGTAATCAGTTAAAGAGAAAATGAAACTAAAAAATCCATATAAAGACAAGCGCTGGTTCAAATTAATGAGCAACAAATATGTCTGGGTTTTACTCTTTTTCGTAGTCTGGATGCTATTTTTAGACAATTACTCTTATTTTGACCATCGTTTTCTCGACGGCCAGATTAACGAATTACAAGACAATAAAAAATACTATCAGGACGAAATAAAAAAAGATCAGGAACAGATCAAACAACTTAAAAATCCTGAACAAATAGAAAAATATGCCCGCGAAAAGTATTTCATGAAAAAAGACAGCGAAGATATTTATATCATTCAATTTGAAGGAGATACTATTCAAGACACAAAAGAATAATCAGAAAAAGTACACAAACCCAATGGCTACTACCCTATTCGACGATTTTAATCCGATTTCATCCAAACAATGGAAACAAAAAATTCAGTTTGAATTAGACGGAGCTGATTATAACCAAACCGTAATCTGGAATTCTCCGGAAGACATTCAGGTAAAACCCTTTTATCATATCGACGAATTTTCTAAAGCTGCTTCGGTTAAAACCCAGGCATCTAATTTTAAAATTTGTCAGAACATCTTTGTATACGATATCGAAAAATCGATTCAAAGAGCCTTGAACACTATCGAAAGAGGTGCTGAAAGTTTGCGTTTTACCATCGAAAACGAAAAAATAGATATTCAAAAATTACTAGAAACTCTTCCTTTAGAAAACAGAACCGTTTACTTTAATTTGAATTTTATTTCAATCGATTTCGTAAAAATATTAGACACTATTTCGATTCAGAAAAAAGCTGTTTTTTATTGCAATATAGACCCAATTGGTCATTTTGCAAGAGAAGGAAACTGGTTTACAACATCTGATAAAAATAATTTCGAAACGATCGAAAAAATAGCAAAAGCAACGACCAATCTTTCTTTAATAAGTATCGATTCAGGTTTGTATCAAAATGCAGGCGCTAACCTTACCCAACAAATTGCGTATAGTTTAGCACACGCAAACGAATATTTAAATCGTTTACCGAGTATTACACAACCATTTGTTTTTCAAATATCAGTAGGAACCAATTATTTTTTTGAAATTGCAAAACTTCGTGCTTTGCGAATGCTTTTCAAATTAATTGCTTCAGAATACAATCCTGATCTAGAATGTCATTTTTTGGTTACGCCAACCAAACGCAATAAAACTATTTACGATTACAACGTAAATATGCTTCGTACAACAACCGAATGTATGTCGGCAATTTTGGGCGGTGCTGATGCTGTCGCCAATTTACCTTATGATTCTTTGTACCATAAAGACAATGAATTTGGTGACCGAATTGCCCGCAACCAATTATTAGTTTTAAAGCACGAAAGTTACTTTGATAAAGTAAACAATCCAGCCGATGGAAGTTATTATATCGAAAGTTTAACCATGCAATTGGCAGAGAAAAGTTTGGCTTTATTCAAAGATATTGAAGCCAGTGGAGGTTTTCTTAAACTTTTGAACGACGGAACTATCAAAAAGAAAATTCAGGAAAGTGCCGCGAAAGAACAGGAATTATTCGATTCTAAAAAAGAAGTTTTATTAGGAACGAATAAATACCCTAACAAAGACGACAAAATGAAACACGATCTTGAATTATTCCCTTTTGTAAAAATAAAACCAAGAAAAACATTAATTACACCTATAATCGAAAAAAGATTAGCCGAAAAACTGGAACAAGAACGATTAGAACTTGAATAATCATTTTTCAAAGTAATTAATAAACTACTCAAAAGAGTATTTCTATGATAAGAAAAGACCTTAAACATATTAAGTTAGAAGTTAAAAGTGATAAGTCAGATGAACTTAAACAAAGCTCTGAACCTAAAACTGAGAACTTTTTTACTGCAGAAGGAATCGAGCTCAAAGAGACTTATTCTGAAAAAGATATCGAAGATTTAGAGTTTCTTGATTTTGGAGCAGGTTTTGCGCCTAATTTACGTGGACCTTACGCTACAATGTACGTAAGACGTCCGTGGACGATTCGCCAGTATGCAGGATTTTCTACCGCAGAAGAAAGCAATGCTTTTTACAGAAGAAATCTTGCCGCAGGACAAAAAGGACTTTCTATTGCTTTTGACTTGCCTACGCATCGCGGTTACGACTCAGATCATGAAAGAGTAGTTGGCGATGTTGGTAAAGCGGGTGTTGCAATAGATTCTGTCGAAGATATGAAAGTTTTGTTTGATCAGATTCCTTTAGACGAAATGTCAGTTTCGATGACGATGAACGGAGCTGTTCTGCCTATTATGGCCTTTTATATCGTTGCAGCTGAAGAACAAGGCGTAGCAATCGAGAAATTATCCGGAACGATCCAGAATGACATTCTAAAAGAATTCATGGTTCGTAATACTTATATCTATCCGCCAACGCCTTCGATGAAAATCATTGCAGATATTTTTGAATTTACGAGCAAGAAAATGCCCAAATTCAATTCGATCTCTATTTCAGGATATCACATGCAGGAAGCCGGAGCAACAGCCGATATTGAATTGGCTTATACACTTGCCGATGGTTTAGAATATATTCGAACCGGACTTTCTACGGGAATGACAATCGATGAGTTCGCTCCTCGCCTTTCGTTCTTTTGGGCCATTGGTATGAATCACTTTATGGAGATTGCTAAAATGCGTGCAGGTCGAATGATCTGGGCAAAATTAGTACAGCAATTTAATCCTAAAAGTGATAAATCGTTAGCCTTAAGAACGCATTGCCAAACCAGCGGATGGAGTTTAACAGAACAAGATCCTTTTAATAATGTAGCCAGAACTTGCATTGAAGCTACAGCGGCAGCTTTTGGAGGAACGCAATCTTTGCATACCAATGCTTTAGACGAAGCTATTGCATTACCAACAGACTTTTCGGCCAGGATTGCCCGCAATACACAGATTTTTTTACAGGAAGAAACTAAAATTACTAAAACAGTTGATCCTTGGGGAGGAAGTTATTATGTTGAAAGCCTGACAAATGAAATCCTGAAAAGCACCTGGAAACTTATTGAGGAAGTAGAAGAATTAGGGGGAATGACAAAAGCCATCGAAGCGGGAATTCCGAAATTAAGAATTGAAGAAGCAGCTGCCAGAAAGCAAGCAAGAATCGACAGTGGACAAGATATTATTGTAGGCGTAAACCAATATCGCTTAGAAAAAGAAGATCCTTTGCACATTTTGGATGTCGACAACCAAATGGTTCGCAAACAACAAGTAGAAAGACTTGAAGAAATAAAAGCAACAAGAGATACTGACAAAGTAAATCAATCACTCGAAAAATTAATACTTTGCGCCAAAACCGGACAAGGAAACTTACTGGAAATTGCTATAGAAGCCGCTCGATACAGAGCAACATTAGGCGAAATTAGCGATGCTCTCGAAAGTGTTTTTGGCAGATTCAAAGCGCAAATTAAATCCTTTAGCGGTGTGTATAGTGCAGCAATAAAAAACGACGAAAATTTTGAAAAGGCAAAACAATTAGCAGATGCCTTTGCCAAACAAGAAGGTAGACGTCCCAGAATTATGATTGCCAAAATGGGACAGGACGGACATGATCGTGGCGCAAAAGTTGTCGCTACAGGTTATGCCGATGTAGGCTTTGATGTAGATATAGGTCCACTTTTTCAAACTCCGGCCGAAGCTGCCAAACAAGCAGTTGAAAATGACGTACACATTCTGGGTGTTTCATCATTGGCCGCTGGACATAAAACCTTAGTTCCTCAGGTTATCGAAGAGCTAAAAAAACACGGACGTGAAGATATAATGGTTATTGTAGGCGGAGTAATTCCGGCGCAAGACTATCAATTTCTATTTGATGCCGGAGCTGTTGCCGTTTTTGGACCAGGAACTAAAATCAGCGAAGCGGCCATTAAAATCTTAGAAATCTTAATTGACTAAATAGCAAAAAAAAATCCCGAATTACTCGGGATTTTTTTTTGCTTATGCTTATTCTAAATTTGATCGTGTATTGTAGCATCGCTATCAGCTTCAATACGAGAAAGATCATAACCTCCAAAAGCTTTCATATAACTTTTTAATGAAGTACCGTAAGCATCTTTAAAATGCCTGTTTCCTCTATTTTTAAAAAAGTTTTTTACTGAACCTGCTCCTCCAAGGTGTGCGGCTGCTAAAATACCTGATTCGGTAATTGCAATACCATTGATAATCTTTCCTTCATACTTTTCGATTTCATTACGTAAAATCCATTTGTTTTTGGATAGTAATGCAAGGAATGCTTTTTCTTGTAATGCAGGATCTTTTAAGAAGGCTTTGTCATTTTGGACACCAACAGCTCTTAAAGCTTTAGAACCAAATTGGTATTTACCCATATAACCTAACGAATTTACCAATCGGTATTTTCCTTGAGATTCTTTAAAGGCAACCGCCTCTTTAAAACTTATAAGGCGTTTTTCTGTAAATAGAACATTTACCTTTTTTACTTCAGGATAATCATCCTCTTCTTGCGATGGAAACAAGTACTCAGAGCCATCTGTTTTTTCTATTAGAAACCACGGTTTGGTTTCCATATTAAAGGGTTTAAAACCCAAACTTAAAAATGTAATAATAACGATCAAACTCGCATAAAAATACCACTTCTTTATCATAAATTGTTTTTCTTCAAATCGCTGTCACCCCATTGAAATTTCTACGGTGCAAAGATAAGAAATACAAAACAACCCTGTAAATCAATACTTTACAGATTTTTTAAAATAGTAAGATCGACTCTAATCCCTTTATTGATGCAGATTAAGGGAAGAAAACCAATATTCAAATTTCGCTTTAAAACGACCAAATTATAATTCTAAAAAATGCAATTTTTATCAAATTTTTATCAAATTAGTTAAAATAGCAGGATTAACTTACTGAA
>NZ_CADCSU010000112.1 GCF_902804475.1 Flavobacterium bizetiae | reverse complement strand
AAATAAAAAATAGTACCAAAAATTAATATTGGTAAAACAAAATAATAATAACTAACAAGTTGATTAGTATTACTATAAATAGCGAAATAATAAAAATCACCAAAATAAAGATAGGCAAGTAACAAAATACCAAACGCTAGAAATATTATATAGTTTTTGGTTCTTTCTTTAAATTTAAAATAAGAGTTAGGAGCTAGAACAAATAATAAAAACTTTGAGTATTTATCGTTAGATTGCTCTATTCTATTTTTCAATTTATTTGTTGCAATCTTTATCAAGTAGTATAAAGTGCCCATAATAAAAAGAGGTAGAACAAAATGGAAATAACTTATATGATGATAAGTGCCATACAAATTAATGGTAAAAAAATGCTGATTAAAGTAAAAATACACAAGTAGTAAAGTGTAGACTGCTGCAAAAATAAAATAGTTTTTAGTTGTTTTTTTCATACAGTGGTTTTTAAAAGATCTCAAACTAAAAGTTGTAAAATAAAAGAAACTAGCTTCACGATATTGAATATGATTTATTTTACTAATTTAAATATATAAAGCAAGAAGGACAAAACCAGTAAAAATGTTCCTACAGGTATCTATTTCTCAATCAATTTCTCAAGCCTAACCATCATTTCATCTTTTTCTTTCAAAATACGCTCGTACAAAGCAATCATTTCATCATACAATTGTACAATTTTATCAATAGGATTAAATGTACAAGTATCATTCTTTTGATAACCAATTGATCCATTATCAAATGAATTAGAAATAATATTTATAGCCTGTTCCTCATCAAAATTCTGAAAAGCTTCAACAGGAATTTTTAATACAGCCGAAATTTGTTTCAGCAGATTATCTTCAATTACATCTTTCTGCTCCAGCATTGAAATTTTCTTTTGGTTCCAGTCTTCGCCCAGATCGTAAGCCAATGCTTCCTGCTTTATGTTAAGCATTTCTCTAAAACGTTTTACGTTTCTTCCCTGATGTATTTTCTGTTCCATAACAAATATCAATTTTTCTAAAAGCTCAAAGATAAAGCCATTTCGATTAAAAATCCTGAATTTCAAAGATAAAAAAATATCCCGTAAAACATTTCTTTTGTCAGAATATTATAGCTGCTTTTCGAATAGATTATCCTTTATAAAGAACAGAACTTCGCCCGAGAATTTTTAAATTTCATAAATATGAAAAAGAATAAAATATCCTACGATACAGGATTTTGGGCAAGCTTTGCAACAGGAAATCCCTTTACGGTAATAAACGCCTTTTTTGCTTTTGCCGATCTTGATTATTATAAACAAACTTTAACCGAAACAGTATTTTACAGCTACAAAACAAAAGTTTATAAAAAGGAAAATCCTTCGGATGTTTTTGTTTTTTATACGGCTCTAAGCTATTTTATTAAAGTTTGTTATTCATTAAAAAAGAAAAATAAAAAATGGAAAGTGAAAGCGTCTTTGCATTCTGAAACGGTTTTTGATCTTTCGTCGCTAACCAAGCAGGAATACAAAGATCCTTTTGTTGTATTTAAAAAAGCATTCAATAAAAAAACGCCTAAGGAATTCGAATTATTTTTATGTCAAATCCTCGAACTTTCTTTGTCTCCATGTCCCGCAGATCCAGTTTTTGACCTGACAACGCCTTATGTTTATTTAATAAAAATGCTTGATGCAATTGCATTAATAAGAGAAAGGGGAGTCGGGAAAATCGGGAAAAAGGATCAGATTGATTTTATAGCGGAATAAAATATCCGTATTTCGTTTTACATTCTTTTGGTTTCATCTTTTAGCGATGTAGCTTTTACTTCTTTATTTTTTCCTGATCCAAAATAATAGGTGAGTTGCACATAATAGTTGCGTGTTTCCCAACGATTGGTCCAGTCGGTTGATACATTGTTTATTCTGGTGGTTTCGTTATAAAGGCTTTTTTTAAGCAGGTTGGTACATCCTGCTTCTGCGACCAGTTTTTTGTTCAGCAAGCTTTTTTTGGCGGTTAAACTAATGTCGTAAGTAGCTTGTGTAAAGCCGCTAGGCGTGGTAGAAAGACCGTTGTAGAAACAATTCATGGTAAACTTCCAATTGTTTTTTAAGTCTGCGCTTTGGTAAAAATTAAGATCGTAGCCAAAACCTGTTCCGTCATACGAGAAGTTTTCTATTGCTGATTTTTCTCCGGTAAAATACGTGTCTAAACTCAATTGCATCGTCCACCATTTGGCAGGCTCGTAAGGCATTGAGGCCGAAAAGCCAAACCTGTTGCCTTTGGCCGCATTGGCATCATAAGTAACATTATAGTTTTGTTCGCGCTGATAATCTATAACCTGAATAAAGCCATCTTTGTAAAGATAACCGTAAAGGTTCAAATTCAATTTACTTTTGTAGATGTAACTAAGTTCGAAACTGTCGTAATATTGCGGTTGTAATGCCGGATTTCCGATGTTTAGCGTATACGCATCTATATATTCGTAATACGGGTTTAGCGACAAGTAATTTGGCCTTCCGATACGTTTGCTATAGCTAAACTGGTACTGATTGTTTTCGTTCTTGTAACCAAAGGAAAGAGACGGGAATAAATTAGAATATTCTCCTTTATTTACCTTGAAATTTATTTGAGACGTTGCCGCAAAGTTGTAATACTCCATACGCATTCCTGCCTGAATGTTCCATCGGCCAAATTCACCAGACGCCTGCACATATCCCGAAGCCAGTTTTTCATCATAATTAAAATCATTGACCAATAAACTGTCGGGTATAAATAGTAATTCTGTATTGTTGGTTTTATAACGGTTGTAATAATCCATTTTTACATAAGAATACTTGGCACCAGCCTCAAAATTGATGTTTTTTTCGAACTTCTGACGAAAATCAGCCTGAAGATTGGCAATAGTGTAGGATGTTTTGTTTTCGCCTGCAAGTTCCATAAAACTACCATTGGCATAATCATTAGTCTGCGCTCCGTTTTTCTTTTTACTAAACTGCAAAAAGTTGGCTTGTACATCGAGTTTTGTAGTAAGACTGTCAGAAGTATAATTATAAAATACATTACCCGAAACACGTTTCTCCGGAACTTTAAAAAACTGACTAAGATTAACCGTATTTTTCAAATTATTGTCAAGATATTCATTGGTATAACCCTGAGTAGTTTCGTCGCTCTTTTCGTTATAATACTGCCATTCGGTACTTACAATCTGGTTTTTATTGATTTTTCTTTCTACAGCGAAATTCAGGCTGGATGATGTCGTAACCGGAAGCCAGGTATTGTATTGGTCTATAATTTTTTCGTTTCCGTCGATGGCAATGTTTTGCTTTATATGTCTGTAATTAACAGATTTTCCGTTGTAGTACGATCCATTTGTAGTAATCGTCCAGAGAGAATCATTATAAAACAATCTTCCTCCTTGTCTGCTTTTAAAATAGTCGCCTTTGTAAGCCGCTGTACTTATGTTTCCGGACAAACCCGTGACGCTGCTTTTCTTGAGGACAATATTTACAATGCCTGCCGTTCCTGCTGCTTCATACCTTGAAGAAGGCTGCGCGATGATCTCAACCGATTTGATGTCCGAACCTTTTAAGGAGCGTATGTATTCGCGCAAAGCATCTCCGGAAAGCAGACTTTTTCTACCGTTAATCATAATCTGTATGTCTTTGTTACCGCGGTAAACAAGGTTTTGGTCTTTATCAAGACGCATGCCCGCTACTCTGGCTACAGTTTCAAGTCCGTTGTTTCCGTTGCCTATACCGGAGGTATCCACATCAATTATTGTTTTATCGCCTTTTATGGTAATGGCATTTTTACGGGCATCGACAACAACTTCATTCAGTTGATTTTGCTCTTTTACTAATGTAATATTTAGCATCTCGGGAAGGTTAGAAGCTGTAATTTCTTTATTGTATTTAGTATAACCCATGTAACTTACCGAAAGATTTCCTGAGATAAAGGAAGTGGGAAGCTGTATGGAGAAATGACCCGTTTGATCAGTTGTTGCAGTAACTATTTTATTTTGATTTTTGTCAGTAATAGATACTGAGGCAAAAGAAATGGCGGTGGCGTTATCCTGATCTTTTACGGTGCCTTTAATCGTGGTTTGCGCTACATTAATTAGCGGTAATAAAAGCGTGGCGAGTATAAGTAATAGTTTTGTCATGTGGGGTTGGATTTATGCTGCAATGTTACGGGGCTTATTTTTCTTAAAAATGTATTTAGTATCAATTGGCTCTTTTGTAAAACAAAAGCTAAGCAGGATTGTGTATTGTATTTCGTTGTGCAATTGCGGGTGTTTATCCTGTAATGAATCGCGTTAAACCAGTGAAGTTGGCTTTATAACCGAAAAGAATTACTTTAGCATTATGAGCAGAAAAAAAGAAATACTGTACCACATTTTATTCTGGTCCTTATTTGTGGGATTGGACCAACTGCTAATAAGCATAACGGTTCACAAGGATTTAGATACTCCGTGGAGTATTCTGCAAAACATTGGTTTTCTGTTGTTAGAAATGCTGATTTTTTATCTTAACTATCTTGTTATCTGCCCAAGGATTATTCCCTATAAAAAATGGTATCTATTGATTCTGGCGCAACTCAGCCTTATTATACTTTTTCCCGCCTTACGTTTTATTTATGAAGAAGTTTTTCTTTTTAAGATCACAGGCAGGCATAATTATAATATGAGGACCCTGACGCCCATTTATTATATTTATGATAATTCGTATTATTCTGTAAGAGTGCTGTTGTTTAGTCTCGTAGGTTATTTTATGAAATACCTTTGGAATACGAGCGCTCAGGTAAATCAGTTGATTTTAGAGAAGAAATACGCCGAAATGCAGGCTTTAAAAAATCAGCTAAGTCCGCATTTTTTATTCAATTCGCTGAACGGTTTCTATTCTGATTTGTACGACACGAATCCGGAAGTAGCGGCTGATATTATGAAACTATCAGAAATGCTGCGTTATGTTACTTATGAAAGCGAAAATGATATGGCGCTGCTAAAAGATGAAACCGTATTTCTGCAAAATTATATCGATCTCTTTAAAAGGCGTTTTGACGGTATGGTGGCAATAGATTTTATACATCCGGATAATTTGGCCCATTACAGAATACCGTCGTTAATGTTGATTCATTTTCTAGAAAATGCCATTAAGCATGGGATCAGCGATGATTTTGAAAATCCGATAATCATAAAGCTAAAAATTGAAAACGGAAGACTTATCTTTACATCAGACAATAAATACCGAATTACCAAAAGCTTTGATGAGCATGGTGTAGGAAACAAAAACATAAGCCAGCGACTGAATTTAATGTATCCTGACAACCATACTCTTATTATTGTAAAGGATGAAAACAGCCATAAAGTAACCCTAAATATGCCATTGAGCTGATGAGCGAATACCTTACTGCCATAATTGTAGATGATGAACCGCCTGCTATACGCTTGCTTCAAAAATATTTCCAGCAGCTTCAGGGAATCAAATGTGTTGCTACCTGCACGCGTGCTGTAGAGGCTCTTGCGCTTATAGAAACACATAAACCTGATGTAGTGTTTCTAGACATACAAATGCCTGATCTTAACGGTATACAACTTTCGGCAATCATCAAAGACAAGGTAAAAATCGTGTTTACTACGGCGTACCCGCAATTTGCAATAGAAGGATTTGAAGTGAATGCAATAGATTATTTGCTGAAACCCATTCCGTTTGAGCGTTTTATTGTGGCTGTAGAAAAAGTTCGCAAACAACAGACAGAAAATACTGTTGTAAATACAGCTGCTGAAACGAACATTGAGGATTACTTTTTTGTAAAAACGGATGGTAAAAAACGTTATCAGCGCATTGAAGTTAAAGCCATCAATTATTTAGAAAGCATCAAAAATTATGTTGTACTGCATACTGCATCCGAACAGGTGGTAACGTACAATACCTTAAAATATTTTGAAGAAAACCTGCCCGGCAGTCAGTTCGTAAAGATCCATAAATCATTTATCGCGGCTATTGGCAAAATTGAAAAAACAGACAATAATGAAGTCTGGGTTTCAGGAAAATGCCTGCCAATTGGTGATACTTACCGAAATGATTTTTTTGAGAGAATAGAACGATTCGAAATTTAATTTTTTCTGTATTGAATATTTTTTAAATAATTAAAATACAGTTACAAGCTTTACAAATGTTTGGGAAGAATGGAATGCAGATTTAGCCATTCTTTTCCATTACAGTTATTTTATCGAATATTTCAGTTAATGCATCTTCCATAATCTTGGCGGTTTCTGTGCCACTTTGATTGGTAATAATAAAGGCACCCAAATCGTATTTTGGAACGATATAAATATAACATTGCGATCGCGGCACTCCGCCATGATGAACGTAAAAGGTGCCCAGTTTTTTATTGCCTGTATCGATATTCCATAAATACCCAATACTAAAATCATTATCAAATTTTACAATTGTTTTATGTGATTCAGCAACGATTTTATTGTTTTTCAACTGAAACTTGATATACTTCACCATATCAGGTATTGTTGATTTCATATTGCCGGATGCTCCCCAAGGTAATTGCGGCATTGGCGACGTGATTACGCTATTATCGCTATGATAACCTACTGCAAGCTTTTTAGTTTCCTGACCAGAAAGATTAATTTTGGTGTTTTGCATTGCAATGTTTTGAGTCACGTAATCTGTTAGTAGTTTTTCATATTTTGTTTGGTACACTTTTTCGAGAATAAAAGCTACAAGTTGGCTTCCTGCGCTTGAATAAGAATATTTGTATCCTGGAACAGTATCGATTTTGACTTTATGAAGGTCTCTTAAAAAATCTTTTTGATGGTAGTTTTTATAAAGTTCATTGATTTTTGCCGGAGTATCATGGTTGGTGAAATCAGCCAGAATTGTATTGGCTTCAAACGGAAGCATATTCGGAAATCCGCTTGTATGAGAAAGCAGGTGTTTTACGAGAATAGGCTGATCGCCATACTTTAGATTTGGATAATTTTCCGGTAAATACTTCTGAATTTCGTCGTCGATATTCAATTTCTTTTCGCAGACTGCTTTTGCTGCAAGAGTTCCTGCAAATGTTTTGCTTAAAGAGCCAATTTCATAAATGGTTTCATTATCAGGACAATTATTTTTTCCTTTTTCTAATTCGCCATAATGACCAATAAATTCTTTTCCCTGATAAACTATCGCGATTGAAGCAGAATGAATTAAAGGTTTTTTTGTCATTCTTTTTGCCGCGCTATCCATTAAAATTTTAATATTTTCCGGTGGTGAGTTTTGCGCCAGGCAAAAAATAGGGGAGAGTAAAAGAATTAAAAGTAATCTGTTTTTCATGTTTTTTAAAAGGTTGTTAAGCTCCTTAAATTATTTATCAAGTATGTTTTTATAAACGACACCATCTTTTACAATCAACAATAATGTTTTTTCGTAGTCTTCAAGTACATTCAAATTTGCAATAGGATTTCCGTCTACTAATAAAATGTCGGCATAAGCGCCTTCTTCGATAACACCCAATTTATTGGGATAAGGATTACGAGGGCCGCTCATGGCAAGCAATTCTGCATTGGTAGAAGTAGCCATTTTTAGTATTTCATAAGGTTTGTACCAGCGCAATAACTTTACAAGATCTCCAGCTCTTTTGGCTGAATGTTCAGGTTCAAACAAGCAATCTGTTCCAAATGCAGTTTTAATATTATACTTTTTTGCAAAATTATAGGCTTTATCAGTACCGCTCATCATAGCTTGTTGTTTGATACGATTTGGAGAACCCTCGGCATAAAGACTTTTACCTTCGTCTATAAATGGCTGCAGACTTAACCAGGCTTTTTTATCGGCCAACATTTTTGCGGTTGCATCATCAATAAGCTGAGCGTGATCGATGCAACGTACTCCTGCACGCAATGCTGTTTGTATGGCTCTTGGTGTATAAGCGTGAACGGTGACATAAGTGCCCCAGTTTTCTGCTGCATCAACGGCGGCTTTCATTTCGGCTTCTGTAAATTGAGAAACATCCAAAGGATCATAAGTGGAAGAAACACCACCACCAGCGGCCAGTTTTATTTGTGTGGCACCAAGGCGAAGCTGCTCTCGTACACGTTTCAATACCTGATCTGCACCATCGGCTATGACTCCAAAATTATTACGTTCGGTAAAATCAAGACTTGCTGCAATATCTCTCGGAACCGCATTTGGGCTAAGGAAATCGCCATGACCAGCGGTTTGCGAAATCATAGCGCCTGAAGGATATATACGCGGACCAACAATTAAACCTCTGTCTATCGCTTTTTGTAAACCGGCAGCAGGACCGGCAAGATCTCTAAAGGTTGTAAAACCCTGCATAAGATCTATCTCTGCAGATTTAATAGCATTTGCAGTAATGTATTCTATATCACTATTCATTAGTTCTACGATGTTCATCGACTCCATCATGATATGGGTGTGAGCATCAATAAGACCCGGCATCAAAAATTTTCCTTTGCCATCAATAATGATCGTGTTTCCGCTTTTATCTGTTGGGATTGGTGATGTAGAAATTTTGCTAATCAGATTATTTACAATCAAAAGATTTCCATTAATTGTTTTTTCATCTTTACCATTAAAAATCTGAACATTATTAATGAGAATCGTTTTTTGACCCATTACACAAAATGAACTCAGTAAAATTGCAATTGTCAATAATCTTTGTTTTATAAAGTTCATATTTATAAGTGGTATTAAGGTTATAAAGTACTAATATAGCAAATGTTAAATTAAGTTATGGCTTTTTAGCAGGCATTTTAGCATTGCTATTTTAATTTTAAAATAAAAATCTTCTTACTTAAAGAACGCGAAGTATAACGAATCCCACAGAATAGGAGAGAAGGGTCATTATATACGTTGCACAGCTAACAGTTTATAATTAATCTTTATATTTGATTATTAAATGAATAAAATGAGCGAAAACATTAAACCGTATGCCTTAATAACCGGAGCCAGCAAAGGCATAGGAAAATCTATTGCTTATGAATTGGCCAAAAAGGGTTATCCACTATTGCTTGTGGCAAGGAGCGCAGCCGAATTAAAAGTACTATCTGATGATCTTAAGGTTAAATACGGCATTAATGCTTTTGTTTTATCAATTGATCTTTCGACAAATGGTGCAGCACTAAAAGTAATCGATTGGATAAAAACTAATAATTATCCGGTTGGCATTTTAGTGAACAATGCCGGTTATGGTGTTTGGGGCGATTTTAGTAAGTCTTCTTTAAACGATCAGCTTGGGATGATGCAGCTTAACATGAATGTTGTGGTAGAGCTTTCGCATTTATTTGTTCCTGTACTTTCGCAACAAAAACAAGCCTACATTTTAAATATATCCAGTACTGCTGCCTATCAGGCTGTACCTACGCTGGCTGTCTATTCGGCTACCAAGGCTTTTGTTTTATCTTTTACACGCGCCTTACGTTTTGAATTGGCACAAACTTCAATTTCCGTAACTTGTTTTAGTCCTGGTCCGGTTGATACCGGTTTTGCCGAAAGAGCAGGTTTAAATGCTTTTAGCAAAATGGCCGAAAAGTTTAATATGCAGCCTGATGAAGTGGCAAAAATGGCCGTAAAAGCCATGTTCGATAAAAAATCAGAGGTTATTCCGGGTTTTACCAATATTATTTCAGTCTACGCCAATCGCATACTACCAAAGGGATTCGTCGAAAAAATGGCTGCCGGAATTTATAAAATTTAAATTTTTTCGAAAAAAAATAAAAAAAATATTCTTTGTAAAAGAAAATTTATATTAAGTTTGTATTAAATTCTACTAATTCTATAGAATATGTCAAATAAAAGAGAAAATATGTTTAATTTATCTGGAAACCGAATGCACACCAACACGTTAATGTTTTGTTGTTGCTGTTGTTGTTATTCTGTTTTAGATAAAATTTCAAACTATATTATTTCATTTATTAAATCTATATTATCATGGTATCTTCTTATAAAACCTTCACCCTTACTGAGCAATTAACTAATGAGCAAATTGCATTTTTTAACGAACATGGTTTCATCCATTTCAAAAAATTTATAAATCCGGAAACGGTTTCATCCATTATTGATGCTTCGAAACAAGTAGAACAAAATTGGATTGAAAACGATCTTCAAAAAATAAACGGCGTTCCTATCAAATACGGAAAAGATTTAGACGGTTCTGCTATTGTACAACGTTTTGCATTTATCAATCAGCATCATCAAACCTTAAGCGGTCTTTTACTTGACCCGAGATTTAATGGTTTATTACCATTGGCAGGCGATGGCGCAAGATTAGGAACTGAAGAAAAAGACGGAATGGTTTTTAATCATTATATCAACGGGCCGGAAAGTAAGTTTACTAAAATGGGCTGGCATACAGATGGATTGAGAGACATTTTTTATGGTGCAAAATTAAACCCGATGCTAAATGTTGGCATTCATTTAAGCACTTTAAAACCTGAAAATGGCGGACTTAAGATCATTCCGGGTACTCACAAGCAAAGTATTTATCAAATGCTTTTTCGTAAAAAATACTTTTTAGATAATAAAGCCGATCCTGAAGAAGTTTCGATCAATCCGGAAGCGGGAGATTTAACCATTCACGATGGACGTTTGTGGCACAGAGTAGCAGAATCATCTATTCGTGGTGAAGAAAGCAGAAGAAGGGTGATTTATATCCCGATTATTGCTGGAAAGTATGCTCCTAAAAATGAGAATAGCCCAACGGTTTTCTATCAACGTTTTGCTGGTATTGTTAAATAAATATGCTGATTATACTCGCATTTAGTTATCTGGTTAGATCAGGTAAGCTAAAAAGAACCACCGATTTTTTTAAAAATACGCAACGAAAAATAAAATTTAAAATTATAAAAGTAGAACTGGCGATACTGTCAGGATTACAAATATTGCGCTATTAATGGGAAAAGAAACACAGATTGAAGAACACACTGCAATTGTACAAAGAACATTCTCTGACCGTAAACGAACGAATATTTTAAAAAGAGCAGAACAATTAACGATTGTATTTTTGCTTCCAAAGGTGCCTAAATTCATTTCGCCAAACGTGCTCACTTTAATAGGTACGCTTGGTTCGGGATTGGTTTTTCTTGCTTTTGTTTTAGGGGCTTATGTAACCAATTGGTATTTGCTTCTGGGTATTGTCGGATTAGGTATCAATTGGTTAGGCGATTCTTTAGACGGAAGATTGGCTTATTATAGAAACATTCCGCGTCGTTGGTACGGTTTTGCACTCGATATTATTGCCGATTGGATTGGTATTGTACTTATAGGTTTTGGCTATTATATTTATGCTCAAAATAGCACACAAATAATAGCCTTTGCTTTTGTTGCATTCTATGGCTGGTCTATCATCATCAGTCAGTTACGCTACAAAATTACAAATGAATATAGTATAGATTCTGGCTTTGTCGGGCCAACAGAACTTCGGTTTATTATTGCTTTAATTTTAATTATCGAAGTTTTGTTTCATGGATCAATTGCCTATCTGGCTGGTTTAATCTCTGTTGCATTATTTATAATCAATGTTATAGATAGCTTAAAACTTTTAAAATTGGGCGATTTAAGAGATAAAAACCAAGTCTGATATATGTTCAGCAAAAAATCTATTATCACTTTTCTACGGGCACAAGTCGCGGCATTTATAGGCGGCATCACCGATTATGGCTTAATGATTCTGCTAACAGAAGTAGGTAAACTGCATTTTACCTTTTCTATTTTAATCTCCGGAACCATTGGTGCCATTATCAATTTCAGCATCAATAGATTTTGGGTGTTTAAAAATCAATCCGGTTACAGCAGTCACATCAATAGTCAGCTTTTAAAATTCGCTTTGGTGGTGTTGGGAAGTATTTCCCTGAAATCATTTGGTACGCTTGTTTTGCAAAAAGCATTTCAAATCGATTACAGAATCGGAAGATTAATCACGGATAGTTTTGTTTCTTATGGATTTAATTATCCGCTGATTAAATATTGGGTTTTTAAAACCAACCAAAAACAGGATATAATCAAATCAAGTTAATCTGTTAGGTGTGATTGTTTTAACACATAGAGACATAGGTTTGGAACGCTTAAAGAAGGCGTTTCACTTGTTTAAACAATCATAGTTAGGCTATGTGTAAAGAAACTAGTTTCTTTTTAATATTCTTTTCTAACTATATAAAATCTATGTTTCTATGTGTTAAAATAAGCGCAACGAATGGTTATATAAAAATTTCATCATGAACAAATTATCATTTAAATACTTTACAAAATCACTAATCGTTATCACGATCTTAGTAAATATATATTCCGGGAATCTATTGGCACAATCTAAGAATCCATCGCCATTACATTTCCCAACGCCTAAAAATATAGATAATATGCTGTTCTATATTCAGCGCGACCCTAATATAAACACGGCTATTTACGCCATAAACTACCAGGAAAATGGAAAAATAGACAAAAGCAATCCCATAAAAGCCTATTGGATTCGATATGCTGAGAAAGGGGAGAAGAAAGACTTTAATTATCTGCAACGCAAATTTGCCTACGGATTAGAAAGCAAAACCCTGGATAACGAAGAGTTTGAGCTTCAATTTGTATCGTACAAAAAGCTACCCTTAACCTTGAAAAAGATAGATTCAGATCAAAAATATCATGTTTTTGTAAGTGTAAATCAGAAAAGAATACAGGTAGAAAAAATATTCGTACGCATTGAAGGAGGTTCTTTTTGGCTGCCCAATGTAAAGTATGCCGAAGTTACCGGAATTGAGACTTCCTCAAATAAATTAATTACTGAGAGGATGTTGTTGAAGTAGGGTGCCTATATAGGTGGATTTAGCAAAGGTGTTAGTTAACTATATTCAGTATTTATTTTTAGTTTAATTTGCTCGACGCAATATTTATATCTTCCATCTAATTTTTCGTTTACTCTTATGATTTTGTTTTCTAAATCAAGGAAAAAACTTATTGGTTGACTTCTTTTTGGAATAGTATTGACGAGATG
>NZ_CADCSU010000111.1 GCF_902804475.1 Flavobacterium bizetiae | reverse complement strand
GGCTATAAATTTACTATTGTTATTAATTGCTTTTGTATCAATAATTTAAGCAAGAGAATAGTCAAATCACAACTTTTGCTACCCTTGTTTTTTCTAAGTTGCAAAAGTAGTTTTTTATTATCGTATTTGCAAGTAGTTAACAAGCTGATAATCAATATTTTTTTTTGAATGTTTAAGCAATTCTGCTAATTGTATTTTTATTCGTGATAATAAAGCACGTACGACGAATATAACTCGTCATTCCACCAGTCTTTACGAACTTCTGCGAAGTAATTGTAATTCAGTTTTCCTGCTTGAGATTGCAGCGGATATACTACAATTCCATTTTCGCGATACGCTTTATGCACATCAGTTTCGGGAACAACAGGAACAATATGTCCTGAAAGACCTTTTTCTCTTCTTTTGGCACAAATAATTCCAACGCCGCCATTAGCATTTACCTTATTCTGAATTTCTTCAACAGTAAACATTCTTTCCCAGCCAAAACTTGGTCCCCATTCCAGAAACCAATCGTGTATCGCGCTCGAGTAAATGCGGTCTACGGTTTTTTCAAAAACAGGTTCTACTTCTTGTCCTTCTAAAACTTTTTCAAGAGATTCCGGTGTCCACCAAACCGTTGGCAGATATACTTTAGAGAAATAGCAGTAATCATAAGAGTATACATTGCAGTAAGTATCTTCTACTGTTCTTTGATATCTCAGGTTATTTTCAACATCCAATTTATCAATCAGTTGGGCAATACTTTCTTTTTTAGTTTCAGCATTCGTTAAATCTCTAAACGGAATACTCGAATCCATAAGAGGTTTTTCTTTCATTTCCATAGAATCCAGACGAGATTCCGGATCCGGTAATAAATCTACTTTTTTTATTCTAGTATTCGATATTGTATTATCATCTAAGGGTAACGATGCTACTGATACAGTATGTTTTTCCATCTTGACTGCTTAAAATTAATTGGCTTAACCTTGCTTGAATTGATTAATGATGCAACATAAATTGGTTGGCCAGCGGGTAAATGTAAGGATTTTAAACTTTCTAAAGAGTTTTAGAAAAAGACAATTTGCAGAAAAAAACAGCAGTAGCAGGGTAATTTTGTTGTTTTTACACACAAAAAATGGCATACAAGTAAGTATGCCATTTTGTAATTTTAATTTGTAACGATTCGATTATTACTCTTTTTCAGTACGATCATCCTTTTCAGAAGTGTCTTTGTTACTGGTTTTATCCTGATTTTCGGTCTTTTCCGATGAAGTAGAAGAGTTGTTTTCAAGAGTGATTTCAGTATCAAGATCTTCGGTAAATTTTTCCTCATATCGGTACGGATCTTCATCTCTTGCATAATTATCGTGATCTACAGGAGTTTCCTGGTCGATATAATCAGGATCGCTTTCTGCAAATTCAGAAGTAGATTCTGTATGAACTATTTTCTTATACTGATCGTCGCTTTGAATGTTATTTCCATCAACTAGCGTATTTTGATCAATAAAATCAGGGTCGGTCTGTCCGTATTCGTTGCTGTTTTGCTTTTCCATAACGCTATTTTTAAATTAAACTTCTTTTATTGACTGAAGCTTTTTCATCTCATTTTCTGTAAACGAAATAGTAAAGCTTACTTTCTTAAGGCGTGTATTTTACAAAATTAGAAAAGAGGTGGTTGTTATTCATTACAGGAAAATAAATTATAGTTGTATAATTTGTAGGTATTGATATGGTATAGAACAGCAATTTTAACAGAACGGATTTAAACTTTCAATTAATGCAATTTTTAAGTTGATGTTTTAACAGGAAAACGTTTTCACTTGTTGTTAATTTATGCTAAAGTAGCTTCATTCTGTCGTTTACAGAGAATAAAACGGCAACAACGAGCGTTCTTAAACAAAACTATATTATGGGCTTATTTGATTTTATGATAGTGGAAATAGCTATGGATTTGGGAACAGCGAATACTTTAATAATTTATGACGGAAAAATTGTAGTAGATAGCCCATCGATTGTGGCAAGAGATATTAGAAACGGAAAAATTATTGCTGTAGGCAAAGAGGCCAGTTTAATGCAGGGTAAAACACACGAAAATATTAAAACAATCCGACCGCTGAAAGATGGTGTAATTGCCGATTTTGATGCTTCGGAAAAAATGATTAACTGGTTTATCAATAATATACCGGAAATAAAGAAAAATCTTTTTAAGCCTGCTTTGCGAATGGTGGTCTGTATCCCCAGCGGTATCACCGAAGTGGAGATGCGAGCAGTAAAAGAGTCTTGCGAACGCGTAAACGGTAAAGAAGTATTTTTAATTCATGAACCTATGGCTGCCGCGATCGGGATGGGAATAGATGTGATGCTGCCTCAGGGTAATATTATTGTTGATATTGGAGGAGGAACTACAGAAATTGCAGTGATTGCACTTGGCGGAATTATTTGCGATAAATCGATAAAAATTGCCGGTGATGTGTTTACCAATGACATCTTATATTATATGAGAACACAGCACAATTTATATATTGGAGACGCTTCTGCCGAAATGATAAAAATAGAAGTAGGTTCTGCAATGGAAGAACTTGAACATCCACCAAGTGATATGCTGGTGCGCGGAAGGGATTTGCTTACCGGAAAACCAAAAGAAATCAAAGTTACCTACAGAGAAATTGCGAAAGCACTCGACAAATCAGTACTCAGAATCGAAGATGCCATTATGGTAACGCTTTCGTTAACTCCGCCTGAATTGGCCGCCGACATTTATAACACCGGTCTGTATCTCGCAGGAGGAGGAGCAATGCTACGCGGACTTGATAAAAGAATTTCTCAAAAAACAGATTTACCGGTCTACATCGCCGAAGATCCTTTAAGAGCCGTTGTTAGAGGTACTGGAGTAGTACTAAAAGATATTGCAAAATACAAAAGCGTCCTGATTAAGTAGGTTTATTGTTTTGTATCTGTTGTTAAAGTTATACGATAGACTAATTTTTTTTAGGAGCTAATCCCGCTATCCGTTCCAATCTTTTGTGCTGAACCCCAGCACAAAAGGATTTCCTCTTCTATCGGGGCTAGGGCAATCGTTTTCATAAGAACTATTTCTCATTTTTGTCATCCTGACGGAGGAAGGATCACACATGAAACTCGACAAAGATTGACGATTTTCTTTGCGAAATTCCGAGTGTGATCCTTCCTCCGTCAGGATGACAAGATTGTGCGTAATCAAAACCTACCATTAAAAAATCCGTACCAATCCGCATTTTCGCGCCAGCGAATCCGCGTCATCCGCGTGCCATTTCACAAGTTTAATCAACAAAACGTACCATTAAAAAATCCGTGCCAATCCGCGTTTTCGCGCTAGCGAATCCGCGTTATCCACGCACCATTTCACAAGCTTACTCAACAAAACGTAAGATTAAAAAATCTGTACCAATCCGCGTTTTCGCGTAAGCGAATCCGTGTCATTCGCGTGCCATTTCGCAAACTATATCAGGTAATATATTGATTTATAAATGTTTTTGTGTTTAAAACTCCTCTCTAAATAGCGCTATTTTACTGCTGTTACTAACGAATTAGTTAAAAAACTAATTAATTAGTTTGTCTACTAATTAATTAGTAGTATCTTGCATCAAAATATTTAACTATGATAAAACTAGCCAAACGAGAAGAACAGATCATGCAAGTGTTTTGGGATTTAAACAAAGCTTTTATTAGGGACATAATTCCGTTGTTGCCAGATCCTAAACCACATTATAACAGTGTAGCAACAATTGTAAAAATTCTGGAAGAAAAAGGCTTTCTTAATCATGAAACAGCCGGTAATATGCATTGTTTTTTCCCTGTAATCAGTAGGGAAGAGTATCAGCAATTTGCATTAAAAGACATTGTGAGTGACTATTTTGATAACTCTTATCCGCGAATGCTCGCCTTTTTTGCAAAAGAACAAAAGCTTACAGAAAAGGATCTTGATGAAATTGTAAATATCATTAAAAAAGGAAAAGTATGATACCTTATATCTTATATTCTGCCTTAATTCTTTCTGCCTGCCTTGTGTTTTACAAGTTACTTTTGCAAAAAGAAACCTTCTTTTATCTAAACAGATATGTATTGCTGGCCTGTATGTTACTGGCTTTTATCGTGCCCCTGATTCCGGTGCCTCAGCAATTATCGTTTAGAAATGCACCAGCAGAAACAGCCGTTGTTTTGCCGGAAACTCAAATTATAAAAAATAGCACAACCCAGCAAAAAACAGAATCTACGCAGGAAACGCCCCTAACACCAACAAAACAACTCATCAATGTTGAAGTGGTATTGCAGTGGATAATCTACTTGTATTGGTTTGGAGTACTTGTTTTTGGGGCGAATTTCTTAATGCAGGCTGTTATATTGATTAAGAGAGCGTATTCAGGTTCAGTAATTCAGGACGGAAAATTTCGAATTGTAGAAATAACAGGAGACAAAGCTCCTTGTTCTTTCGCCAACAATATTTTCATTAATCCTGAAAAATACGAATGGGAAACCTACAATCAGATTTTGCTGCATGAAAAAATACATATTGAGCAAAAGCATACCATAGATCTTTTGCTTGCTGAGATCGTTCTTATTTTTCAGTGGTTCAATCCTTTTGCCTGGCAATGGCGAAAAGCACTTGAAATTAATCTTGAATTTTTAACCGATGACCAAATGCTGCAACAGGATACTGTTGAAAGAGAGAGTTATCAATTTAGTCTGCTTAAAGTAGCAGCACCGCAATTTCCTTTGAGTCTTACAACCAATTATAATCAATCATTACTAAAAAAACGAATCATCATGATGAACTCAAAAAAATCAAACGTAAACACCACGTGGAAATATTTTTTCCTCTTACCATTAATGGTATTGTTTGCCTGCCTTTTTAATCAACCGGCAGCGCAAAGTCAGACGCTGGCATCTTCTACAGAGAAGTCTGCAAAAAAAGCCGCAAAAAAAGCGAATCTAAAAAATGGAATACGAACAGAGGGAAATTGGCTGGCGACGATTAAAGGAAATGAAGTATATCTTCAATTAAAAAGTGATGAAAAAGATAATTCTTCAAGCACTTTTCAGTTGAGTGAATTTAAAGATCTGCAAAGAGACAAACAAGGCACCTTTACATTGACACGCGAAGCCGGAACAATGACTTTTACCGGAAAATTTGAAGGGGATAAAGGAACAGGAACGTACAAATTTACCGCCGATAAAAACTATCAGGCAGCGATGCTTAAGGAAGGCATAAAAGTAACAGAAGATGATGACTTAATGGTTTTCTTTATGGTAAATGTCAAACAGTCGTATGTGCAAATGGTAAAACAAAAAGGATACAAAAATCCGGACAAAGATCAACTTATTCCCCTTGTAGCTTTAGATGTCAATGAAGCCTATATTGCTTCGATAAAACAGGCAATTTCGGATATTGATCTTGATAATCTCGTTCCTTTTAAATCGTTGGGTATCGACAAAGCTTACATCGAAGACATACGCAAATCAGGTTATAAAGACCTGTCTCCGGGAAATATTATAGCATTAAAGTCACAAGGAATAGATGGTAAATTTATTGCAGATGTACGCAGTGCTTCAAAGGGAAATAATTCTGGTGAAGACACTTCAAACAGCGATGATGATGTCCTTGCTCTTAAAGCATTAAATGTTGATAAAGCATTTATTAATTCTTTGAAAGAAGTAGGGTATGACAATCTTTCAAACAGTGATCTTATTGCTATGAAATCATTAAATGTAACAGCAGATTATATTAAAGGTTTTCAAAAAGCGGGTTTTGCAACCATCAAACCCGGTGATATGATTGCATTAAAATCGCAAAACATAACTCCTGCTTTGGTGCAACAATACAAAGACCTTGGTTTTAATAATCTGGATATGGGCGATGTTGTAGGAGCACAGGCAACAGGTGCTACACCAACTTTCATTAAATCGATGAAAGAAAAAGGACACGATTTTAAAAACCTTGAAAAGTATATCGAATTAAAAGCGGTGCTACATAATTAAGACAAAGATCAATCACTTTGTCAGTTAGGATTTTTAAAAATCAAACTAGATTGTAAGACTAAAAAAAAGCCCATTCCTAAAAGGAATGGGCTTTTTTAATGATTGTTCTTTAATGGATTAACTTTGAGGGTGCAAAGTCAGGAGACATTCACACAGCGTAAATCGATAAATTTATTCTTTTATAGAACTCTTCGAATAGCTGGTTTCAAAATCTCATATCATTAACTTTGAAGCACTACTCCAATTATCCTCATTTTTCCTTTTTAAATTTTAAAATCTGTTTTTTTTCAAGTACAACTAATGAATCACTTGTCAGCTTTAAAATTTTCCATTGAAAATTAGACACATCCTCATCATTAAAAAAATCAATTACTTGATCTTTTATTTCATACTCAAAAAACAATTGCTTATTATTAGGATAAAAGTTCATTTTCATTACCTTATCACTAATGTTAAGTTTAAGAATTAAGTCATTTTCCTTTGTAACCCAGTTACCACAAACAGAATTTATATTTGTTTTACTAACAGAACTATCCTCTATTAAATTATTTTTTTTTGAGCAAGTAAAAACCGCAATAAAAATAACATAAACCAGAAGAACAATTAACTTTTGAAAGAGTTTTCTATTTTTTAAGAACCATGTAAGACCAAAAGTTAAAAGGACACCTATAATACTAGAAAAAAAACTTCCTAAAGTTGAAGAAGATTGGACTACATATTCTTTAAGAAAGAAAAATGTCAATACAAATATAGATACTGCAAACCCAATCGT
>NZ_CADCSU010000110.1 GCF_902804475.1 Flavobacterium bizetiae | reverse complement strand
CTTCCTGAATCCTCACAAAGCCCATACTACGTAAAAGATTACGACAAAATACGTAGTAAATCAACTTCTTTCAATTAAAAAAAATTAAAATACATACGTATTTAAATAAGTATAAATACTTATATTTGCGTAGTAATACTTAATTAAAGAAATCATGATAAAAGTAATAGTAGTTGGAAACGGCATGGTTGGTTATAAATTTTGCGAAAAATTCATTGCAAAATCAGGACATGAAAAGTATCAGATTACCATTTTTGGAGAAGAACCCAGACGAGCCTACGACAGAGTTCATTTAAGTGAATACTTTGGAGGAAAAACTGCAGACGATTTATCACTTTCTACAACTGAATGGTATTTAGAAAATAATATTACACTCAATACTTCTGAATTAATTACAGATATCAATCGTAAAGAAAAAACGATACATACTCATTTAGAGAAAACACATACTTACGATTACTTAGTACTGGCAACAGGATCTTCAGCCTTTGTTCCTCCAATTGACGGAGTCGAAAAAGAAGGCGTTTTTGTGTACAGAACTATCGAAGATCTTGATGCAATTATGGCTTACGCCAAAAAAATAAAACAAAAAGGTGCTACAGAAGCAGCCGTTCTTGGCGGAGGATTATTAGGTCTTGAAGCAGCAAAAGCCGTTAGGGATTTAGGATTGAATCCGCATGTGGTAGAATTTGCTCCGCGTTTAATGCCCAGACAATTAGACAAAGGCGCAAGCGATATGCTGCAATCTAAAATTGAAGAATTAAATATTGGTATTCATCTTAACAAAGCGACGCAATATATCGACGGAAAGGAATGCATAACCGGAATGATGTTTGCCGATGACGAATTGCTAAAAGTAGACATGCTGGTGATATCTGCCGGGATCAAACCTCGCGACGAACTGGCGCGAGTTTCAGGACTTGAAGTTGGTTTAAGAGGTGGTGTCGTGGTAAACAATCAAATGCAGACATCAGATCCTTCTATTTATGCTATTGGTGAAGTGGCACTTTACAACCAAAATATCTACGGACTTGTTGCTCCGGGTTACGAAATGGCTGATGTTGCTGCTGAGCAAATTTTGAAGGGTTCTAAAACCATGAGAGAAACCATCGATATGTCGACACAATTAAAACTAATTGGCGTTGAAGTAGCAAGTTTTGGTGATCCTTTCGTAGAAAACGAAAATGTTACCGCTATTATATACGAGAATAAATTAAGCGGAATTTACAAAAGAATCAACGTGACCAAAGATTCTAAAACCTTATTGGGTGGAATTTTAGTGGGAGATTCAAGCGATTATAATTCTCTTTTTCAGATTTTTAGTAATGCTATGGCATTGCCAAAAAATCCTGAAGATTTAATCTTAGGTTCAAGAGATGGTTCTGAAGGTTCAAGCTTAGGAAGCGTTCTTGATTTGCCCGATACAGCAGTAATTTGTTCTTGCGAAAATGTAACCAAAGGTGCTATATGCTGTTCTCTTCTGGACGAAACCTGTTCTAATTTCTCTGATGTGGTTAAACATACCAAAGCTACTTCTGGATGTGGAGGCTGTAAACCAATGGTTTCTGATTTGGTAAAAGCGACTCAAAAATCACTCGGTAAAGAAGTAAAAGAGGTGATTTGCGAGCATTTTAGTTATAATCGTCAGGAATTATATGACTTAGTCAAAATAAACAAATACGAGAACTTTTATGAAGTTATCGATCATCATGGCAAAGGCGACGGTTGCGAAGTTTGCAAACCTGTTGTAGCTTCTATTTTCTCTAGTATTTATAACGATACCGCCAATAAACATGTTACTACGCAAGATACAAACGATCGATTTTTAGCTAATATTCAACGTAACGGAACCTATTCTGTAGTACCAAGAGTTGCCGGAGGAGAAATTACTGCCGAAAAATTAATCGTTATTGGCGAAGTAGCCAAACAATTCGATTTGTACACTAAAATTACGGGGGCACAACGTGTAGATTTATTTGGGGCTCATTTAAGTGATTTACCAAAAATCTGGAAAATCCTAATCGATAATGGTTTCGAAAGCGGTCACGCTTACGGAAAATCGCTTCGTGCCGTAAAAAGCTGCGTAGGAAATGCGTGGTGTCGTTACGGAATGGATGATAGCGCCGGATTTGCCATTGAACTAGAAAATAGATACAAAGGAATTCGTTCTCCGCATAAACTTAAAGGCGGCGTTTCGGCTTGTATTCGTGAATGTGCCGAAGCCCGTGGAAAAGATTTCGGATTAATCGCCGTCGAAGGTGGATGGAATTTATATATCGCCGGAAATGGTGGTGCAAACCCAAAACACGCCGTTTTATTAGCCGAAAAAATCGACAAAGAAACCGTTATCAAATATCTGGATCGTTTCTTAATGTATTACATCCGTACCGCTGGTCCGCTAATTCGAACTGCAACCTGGTTAGAAAAACTAGACGGAGGTTTAAATTATTTAAAAGAAGTCATAATCGAAGACAGTCTGGGAATCTGCGAAACCCTTGAAGCCGAAATGCAAACCTTAGTAAATACTTTTGAATGCGAATGGAAACAAGTATTAGAAAAACCAAGATTATTAAAACGCTTCAACCATTTTGTAAACTCAGAAGAGAAAGATGATAATGTTGTTTTTGTTCCGTTACGAGATCAAAAAGCGCCAAAAGCTTGGTTGTAAATATTTTTTTTAACACATAGAGACATAGAATTACTAAACTTAAAAAAAGGCGTTTCACTCACATTAATAAACATAGCTATGTGTAAGAAACCAGTTTCTTTTCATTTTCTTTCCAAAAAAACAAAAAAAACCTATGTTTCTATGTGTTAAAAATAATAGCCACAGATTAAACGATTAAAATGATTAAAAATAAAATCTGCAAAATCTGCGAGAGAAAAAAAAGCTCCAAAAAAAGAAAAAAAATATCACAAAAACGTTTGCTGTCCTCTTACCCTCTTTTTTACTGCGCCGTCAAACTCTCTTGATTGTAAAAAGAGGGATAAGAAACAGGAACACAAAACTTATCAAAATGGAAGAAATCTTAAATCAATACACAACAGTTCACCTAAATGAGGCAACAATTTGGTTCAAAGCCGGAAAAGTAGAAGACTTCCCAACCAATCGCGGAGGTTGCATTAAATACAAAAACAAACAAATAGCCATTTTTAATTTTGCCCGTCGCAACGAATGGTATGCTTGCCAAAATGCCTGTCCGCATAAAATGGAAATGGTTCTCGCAAGAGGCATGACAGGATCAACAGATGATATCCCAAAAATTGCCTGCCCAATGCATAAAAAAACATTCTCGTTAGTAGACGGTTCCAACTTAAACGGCGACGATTTCAAAATAGCCACTTATCCGATTAAAGTTATTGAAAACGAAGTATTTGTAGGTTTTACAGATTAAACGTGCACAATCCTGTCATTTCGAGGAACGAGAAATCTTCGCGAGAAGCTCAACAAAGATTGGTAACTCTTCTGTGCGGAGTTACTTGCGAAGATTTCTCGTTCCTCGAAATGACAAAAATGGCGTTATAAATGATTTAATTCTACAAATTCAAATCATATAATTCGTGCTAATTCGTGAAATTCGTGGCGAAAAAAAACTTAATTCCGTATCTTTGAAATCTATTATCTTACCAAAAAAAATGAACACACCTTTTCAAAAAGCAAGCGAATGGATTGATGCTGAAAACGCTCAGGATCCTAATATCGAAATCGACAAAAACACCGAATACCCAAAAGAGTTACTGTATTCGAACCGAATGTACGAAAGGCTCATGCAATTTGAACCTGAAGCTTCAGAACAAATTCAAATTGCCTCAAAAGCACAACACATTTGTAGATGGAAAGTAGCCCGCGAATCCTACCAAATGGATCGTGTAGGGTATTTGAGATGGAGAGAAGATCTTAAAAAATTTCATGCCAAAACCACTGCCGAAATTTTAGAAAAAGCAGGATACAATCAGGATTTTATCGATCGCGTTTCTTTTTTAATCGAAAAGAAATTACTAAAAAAAGATGCCGAAACACAACTTCTTGAAGACGTAATTTGCCTTGTTTTTTTAGAATATTATTTAGATCCTTTTGTACACAAACACGATGATGAAAAACTAAAAAACATCATCAAAAAAACCTGGGATAAAATGTCTGACAAAGGACATCAGGAAGCCTTAAAAATCAATTATTCAGAAGAAAATTTAAACTTAATAAAAGCTTCTTTAGGATTGTAAATCGACTTCGAATGAAAAAAAGCAATCAAGAAGCTACAGATAAAATTAATTTCAAAAATTTACGCCGTTGGTATTTTTTTGCACTTCTGACTATTGCCATAACCGTCATTTTAAGTCAAATATTAGTTCAGTACAATTTAAAACAACAATTAAGCGATTCTAAAATCATCAATATTTCAGGCAAACAGAGAATGCTGAGCCAGAAAATTGTAAAAGAAGTTTTGATTTTAAATTATGTTTCAGATACCGTTTCACCAAAACAAATTTCGCATCTGAAAAATGTTCTGGAACTCTGGAAAACAACACAAAACGCGCTAGAAAATGGCAACGATAGTTTGGCTTTCCCAAAAGAAAAAAGTGAAACCCTAAATAAACTCTACGCAGATATTAATCCTGTTTTCAGTATTATTAGTCAGTCAACCGATTCTTTTCTTTTAAACTTAAAACAAAAAAAAACTTTAGCCAAAAATCAGGAACTGGTTCAGACCATACTAAAAAACGAAGGCGTATTTCTTTCTAAAATGAATCAGATTGTAAGTCAATACGATCTCGAAGCGCACGAAAAAGTAACCGAACAACGCAAAATAGAATACTGGATTTTTGCCTTTACGCTATTTGTTTTGTTAATGGAGTTTTTCTTCATCTTTAAACCTACCAATAAAAAAATAGAGAAACTAATTGCCAAACTTTTAGCCTCAGAAAAGAAAGCTTTAAAACTCGCTTACGACACAGAAATTATTAGCGAAATAAAAGAAAATTCAGTTAAGGAATTAAAGTCCCTTAATTACGCCATGGAAAATACGCTCCTTTATTGCCGTATTGCGCCCGATGGTTCTATCATTCATATCGGAGAAAAATTTGCCAAACTAATCAACTACACCCGATTTTCATCCAACAAAAAATTCTCTGAAGTACTCACTACCGATGAGAAAGAACAAATCAATATCGACCGAATTATCTTTGAGAAACACAGAAGCGGCTGGCAGGGCGAAATCAAAATAATCAATAAAGAAGCCCAAGCCTTTTGGCTCGATTTATCAATGGTTCCCGTAACAATCAAAAAACAAGAATCAGAACTTTTAATTATTTGTTTCAACATCACCGAGCGTAAAAAAGCGCAACGCGAAGTCGAACGTCTGAATATCGAAAACAGCACCGAAAAAATCAATCAGCAAAAGATCATTTCGAGCAAAATCGTCGAAAATCAGGAAAACGAACAAAACCGCATCGCCAAAGAAATTCACGACGGAATTGGGCAAATGCTTACAGGTTTAAAATTCAGTCTCGAAAGCATCAATCTCGACGATAAAGAAAAATCAGCTCAAAAAATCGAATATTTAAAGAAATTATCACTCGATATTATCAAAGGCGTTCGCACCGCAACCTTCAATTTAATGCCACCGGAACTCAGCGATCACGGCATCGTTTCCTCACTTGCAAAACTCACCCAGGAACTTTCAAAACTCACCGGGAAAGAAATTCTGTTTTACAACAAAACCGATTTCAATCAGCGTCTCGATTCTTTGATCGAAATTAATATCTACCGCCTCACACAGGAAGCCATCAATAACGCCATCAAATACGCCGAATCATCGCACATAATTGTCCAGCTTTCGCACAGCAACAATTTGCTTAGTATTATCGTAGACGACAACGGAAAAGGTTTCGATATCAATGCCGTAGACAAAAAACGCAATAGCGAATCCGGAATGGGATTATTGTTTATGAAAGAGCGAATTCAGTACGTAAATGGTCGCGTATTCATTAATTCTATCCCCGGAGAAGGAACCAGAATAACGTTCAACATTCCAATATTGAAATAAAAATTCCAATATTTAAATTCCAAAATACAAATACATACACCTAACAAAGTTTTGTCAGGCTGAGCGAAGTCGAGCCGAACGCAAAATCATTATCTCATTTTCAAATTGACTAATTATCTCATTTATTAGGGCGAGCCACCATCCCGGTAAGAGGGCCAATTTACTTTGCGCTTATTCGCCCTCTTACCGGCATGCTGTCGGGCTATCCACGCTACTTCGGTAGCTTGCTCCTATCCCTCTCGCGGGTAAACGTTTTCATAAAATATTACGGTTACTTAAAATTTACCAGAAATGACAAACTTCATGAAAAACTTTGTCAAAGTTTCAAACTTTGACAAAGTTCAAAGCAAGACCGCCCTCAATCCTGTCATCCTAAGCGAAATCGATGAACTATCAAAATGCCAATCTTTCCAAAACTTCGGTCAATGTCATTAAGTTAAGGAAAAATCCACTGGAATAATTTATTAAAAATAATATCTGATCACTTTGTTTTTGTTCCATCGGAACATCATTGGTAGCATCAATAAATACGGCATTTTTTCACGTTCCGTAGGAACGTTTGATTTTATAAATAATAAATGGTAAAAACATATACAGATTACATAAACAATTTCAAACGTCCCAATGGGACGATGTTTCTCACCATGCATTCTTTTTTTTCTACCAATGAGGTGTTCCGATGGAACATAATCTAAATATATTAACTTAATGGCATTGAGCATCGGTAAGCTCAGCCTGACAATTCAAAACTTAATTTTTTAATGATATTTTAATGTTGGCTTTAATATTAGAATCTGAAATTTTACAGATTTCAAATTTCAAATATAAAAATTACGTATATTAGCATCTTCTTTATAGATGAATATACGTAAAAATCCAAAATATAATTTAAGTAAATTATGAGTAATATCATTCGTGTGGTACTGGCAGATGATCATGTTTTTGTAAGAGATGGAATTAAATCCTTACTTGAAAACGAAGCAAACATCGAGGTTGTAGGTGAAGCTATTGATGGTGCTGATGCTCTTGAAGTGGTTGCAGCCAGCAAACCCGATTTACTTATAGTAGATATTCGTATGCCCAACTTAACCGGTATAGAGGTAGTAGAAAAACTTAGAGGCGAAAATAATAACGTAAAGATCATCATGCTTTCTATGCACGAATCTGAAGAATACGTATTAAAATCGATAAAAGCAGGAGCCGACGGTTATCTGTTAAAAGGTTCAAGCAAAGAAGAATTCCTGAAAGCATTGCATACTGTTGCTGCCGGCGGAAAATATTTTAGTGGCGATATTTCATCAATATTAATTAGCCAGTTAACCAACTCATCGACATCATTAGAACCTAAACAAAGTTTAGCCGACGAAATGATGATTACCAAAAGAGAAAAAGAAATCCTGGCACTTTTATTATCCGGAAAAGGAAACAAAGAAATCGCTGAAGCACTTGATATCAGTAAGCGTACTGCCGAAGTACATCGCTTTAACTTAATGAAAAAGTTAAAAGTAAAAAACTTGATGGAACTTTCGAATAAAGCGACTGAATATTCGTTGCTATAAATTACGTATTAATACGTAATTATTTTTCAAAAACTGCGTTTTAGCAGCTTTTAACTAAGTCACAGTACTTATTTTTATCAAAAATCTAAGTACTATGAAAACGACAAACTCATTATCGCAATCTCACAAAATTTTAATTCTGAACACATTGGCATTTACAGTGTGTTTTGCCTGTTGGACACTAAATGGCGTTCTGGTAACTTTTTTAGTCGATAACGGAATTTTTCACTGGAGCGTTGTTCAGGTTGGCTGGCTTTTAGGCATTCCAATCTTAACCGGTTCCATCATGCGTTTACCAATAGGTATTCTCACAGACAAATATGGCGGGAAATACGTTTTCTCACTTTTACTCCTCCTCTGCTCCATTCCACTGTTTCTTCTTCCTTACGCTCACAGTTTTTTTATGTTTGCCTTATTGAGTTTTTTCTTTGGCATGGTAGGAACAAGCTTTGCTGTCGGGATTGGATACACCTCGATCTGGTATCCAAAAGAATGGCAAGGACGCGCTTTAGGAATCTTCGGGATGGGAAATGCCGGAGCCGCAATAACAACTTTTTTAGCGCCTTCATTATTAAATCATTTTTCTGTAGATGATCCTCAAAATGGCTGGAAAATATTGCCTGTTATTTATGCCATTTCCTTATTGGTAATTGGTGTTGCCTTTTTAATTTTCGCCAAAAATAAAAAAATAGAAAACAATACTAAGAGCGTTTCTCAAATGTTGGGTTCGTTAAAATCAGCACGTGTTTGGCGTTTTGGAGCCTATTACTTTTTAGTTTTCGGATGTTTTGTAGCCTATTCGCAATGGTTACTGCCAAATTTCATGAACGTGTATCAAACCAGTTTAGTTATGGGCGGATTATTTGCAACACTCTTTAGTTTACCTTCTGGCGTCATTCGTGCATTTGGAGGCTATTTATCAGATAAATTCGGCGCCAGAAAAGTAATGTATTGGGTTTTGAGTTCATCAGTAATTTTAAGTGCTTTGTTAATGATTCCAAAAATGGAAATCACGACTACAGGTCCGGGAGTTTTGGCGACTAAAAAAGGTACAATAACTGCCGTTTCAAATGATAATATCAAGATTGGAAAAACCGATTTTGCTGTTGCCCAAAAGAAAGAAAATTTAAACGAAAGTGCCATCTTTCCCACCAGCACATCCTGGCAACAAGTGGTAGTAGAGCAAAATCAAACGGTTAAGAAAAAAGAACTTTTGGCTAAAGGAATTACGGTTATTAAATTCGATGCCAATATGTGGGTTTTTCTTGTTTTAGTCATACTTATCGGGATTTCATGGGGAATTGGTAAGGCAGCCGTGTACAAACACATCCCTGAATATTTCCCAACAGAAGTAGGAGTTGTAGGCGGAATGGTAGGAATGATTGGTGGTTTGGGTGGTTTCTTCGGACCTATCATTTTTGGATATCTGCTAACAGCAACCGGAATCTGGTCCAGCTCTTGGATTTTTATTCTTATTTTCTCTGCTATTTGCCTGATTTGGATGCATTTTACAATCCTTAACATTATGAAAGAAAAATCACCTATATTTGCAAAAGTAATTGATACACAGTAGTTTAATATACATTAAAAGACTAGCTGGTAAATATGATTTTTATCATATATAATGAGCTATTTTTCTTATAATTTTGCTGATATTTAAAGAAACCAATTATGAAAAAACTACAATTAATTCTACTTTTATTATTAGTAGGAATAAGCTTTGACATTCAGGCGCAGGAATTTGATGCAAATTTGCAATTAAGACCACGTTTTGAATATCGTAACGGATATAAGACTCTTATACCAGAAGGAACAGAAGCTACTTCGCAAATCTCACAACGTTCCAGATTAAATTTTAATTACAAACAAGATCAATTATCTGTAAAATTAACTTTACAGAATGTAAGAACATGGGGAGATGTGGGAACAACTGCAACTTCAGATAAAAATGGTGTAGCTGTTTTTGAAGCATGGGCTCAATATGACATATCTGAAAAATGGAGCGCGAGAGCAGGTCGTCAGGTTCTTTCTTATGACAACCAACGTATTATGGGAGAAATTGACTGGTTACAACAAGGACAAAGTCATGACGCGATAATGATTTCGTTTCACCCAAAAAATCATCAGCTTGATATGGGATTTGCCTATAACTCTGATGCCGAAAACAACTTTCAAACTCCGTACACAGTAGGTAATTACAAAGCAATGCAATATGCATGGTATCATACCAACGTAGACAAATTGGGCGTAAGTCTATTAGTTTTGAATACAGGTTATGAATACATGAATAATCTTATTGATAAAAAATTATTAGTTGACTACAAACAAACTTTTGGAACTTACCTAACTTACAAAAACAAAAAAATTGATGGTAACTTAAGTTTCTACGGTCAAACCGGAAAAAGTGCAGACAAACAAGTTAGTGCCTGGGATGGAGCTGTAAACTTTGCGTACAGCATTACTGATTCGTTTAAAGCTGGTATTGGTTATGAATATTTATCAGGAAAAGACATGGATGATACTAGTACAGTGATCAAATCATTCAATCCTATTTTTGGTACCAACCACGCTTTCAACGGTTATATGGATTATTTTTACGTTGGTGGAGGTCATCAAAACAGTGTTGGTTTGCAAGATGCTAATATGAAATTTACTTATAATGTAAAAAAATGGCAATTTGCATTAATGCCACACGTATTCTTATCTGCTGCTGATGTAGTTGTAGCAAACAAAAAAATGGATTCATATTTAGGAACTGAGGTCGATTTTACAGCCGGATTCAATTTCAAAAAAGATATAACACTTACAGGAGGTTATTCTCAGATGTTTGGTACAAAAACTTTAGAAGTTTTAAAACCAGGTGGATATGCAGGACATACCAACAACTGGGCATGGTTAATGATTTCTGTTAATCCTAGAATTTTTACCTGGAAAAAATAGATTTACCTTTACCCTAAATAATATAAACTTACCCTTTTTCACTTTTCGAAAAAGGGTATTTTTTTTAGATCAAAAACAGATTCTTTTGGTATATTTGATATAGATTTTATTGATTCGTTTTCTCAACTTATAGCAAATACCGCTGCTAACAAACACAATTAAATTCTACACAAAAAAACTGCCTTACCATAATGAAAATCATAGCTTGGAATTGTAATATGGCATTCAGAAAAAAAGCGGAATTTATTTTGGCTTACAATCCTGATATTGCAGTAATTTCTGAGTGTGAAAGTCCTGAAAAACTTAAATTTCCTGACGGAATACAAGTACCTACAGATATTCTTTGGTACGGAACAAATCCAAATAAAGGACTTGGCATTTTCTCTTATAGCGATTATCGATTTGAATTACTAAATTGCCATAATCCCAACATCAAAAACATTTTGCCTATTGCAGTTAAAGGCGGAAAAATTGATTTTACTTTATTCGCAATTTGGGCAAACAATCCCGCAGATAAAGATGGAGCTTACGTCACCCAAGTTTGGAAAGCTATTAATTTTTATGATGATCTTATTCAGGAAAAACAAACTATTTTGATGGGAGATTTTAATAGTAATACCATTTGGGATAAACCGCGGCGAGAAGGAAACCACTCTAATGTTGTCGATAAATTAGGATCGAAAAACATCTTTAGTACTTACCACAAATTTTTCAATCAGATACAGGGAAAAGAACAACATCCCACTTTATATATGTATCGCCATGAAAATAAGCCTTATCATCTTGATTACTGTTTTGCTTCAAATGACTTTATTGAAGTTTTAGAAAATGTAGAAATAGGAAATTATCACGATTGGACTTTGTACAGTGATCACAAACCTTTAATAATTAAATTCAATATATAAACTATGAACAACACTTGGACAGACAGATGGAACGACCGTTACAGCAGCGAGGAATTCGCTTACGGCACAGCGCCCAATAATTATCTAAAAGAACAATTAGAAAAACTAAAAACCGGAAGCATTCTTTTCCCCGCTGAAGGCGAAGGTCGAAATGCTGTTTTTGCAGCTCAATTAGGCTGGAGAGTTTCAGCATTTGATATTAGTGCCGAAGGAAAAAACAAAGCTCTTAAACTTGCTGAACCCAATGATGTAGCAATTGATTATCTGGTGGGAGAATTAGAAACGCTAAATTATCAAGAAGAACAATTTGATGCTATTGCACTAATTTATGCACACTTTCCGGCAGCAATAAAATCTTCAATTCACAAAACATTAGAAACCTACCTTCGCAAAGGCGGAGTTATCATTTTTGAGGCTTTCAGCAAGAAACACTTAGAATATCTGGCTATCAACGATAAAGTTGGCGGACCAAAAGATATTGAATCATTATTTTCTATTGAAGAAATACAATCTGATTTTCCTGATTACGAAATCATTCAGTTAGAAGAAAAAGAAATCGAATTAAACGAAGGATTATTCCACAACGGAAAAGGTTCTGTTATTCGATTTGTTGGAAAGAAAAAATAAGCTTTCTAAAAAAACGTTTCGTAGAGGTGTACACCAAATTTTACCTCAGTACATCTCTACATCATTTTACTTCAAAAATCAATAACTAACTATTTTACAGTTATTTAAATAATTTATTTTGTTAAAATAAAATCTTTTATTTGTATTTTAGTACAAAAAAAAGAAACTATCTACAAGCGGCAACCTAAAATAAAAAGGTTGTTTCTCATTTTGCATTGTCCTATTCTAAAATTAGTATCAATTTTAAATACCTTAATAATGGCAAAATCAAAAACAATTGTATTAGTGCACGGAATGTTCGTGAATGATAGTAGCTGGTCTGAATGGAAAAATTATTATGAGCAAAAAGGATATACAGTGTATGCTCCCGCAAATCCGGGACACAATGGTGATCCTGCAACACTTAGAAAAAACATTCATCCGGAACTTATTGATACAGGCTTTATAGATGTAGTACAGAATATCGCAAAACTCATCGATACGTTGCCAGAAAAACCGCTTGTAATTGGGCATTCGATGGCGGGACTAGCCGTACAAAAACTCATAGATTTAGGCAAAGCCGATGCTGCGGTCAGCATTAACGGAGCGCCTCCCAAAAATGTTTTCCCTCCCTTCTCTACTGTAAAAATCGTTTGGCCTGCAGTAAACTTTTTTTCAAGTCAAGGCCATTTCTTAGGATCCAGAGACTGGTATAATCGTGCCTTTTTTAATACACTCCCAAAATCAGAACAAGACAAAGCTTACGATCTTATTGCGGTTCCCGAAAGTCGAAAAATTGGTAGAGAAACGCTATTAAAATCTTTCTCTAATGCCGATTTCAAAAAACCACATCAGCCGATTTTATTTATTGGAGGAGGAAATGACAATATATTTCCGCCTGCTTTAACCAAAAAAATTGCAGCTCAATATAAAGATCCCAACAGCAGAGTAGATGTGAAAATTTACGATCAGAAAAGTCATTTTATTTGTGGCGAAAAAGGATGGGAAGAAATCGCGGATTATATACTAAATTGGTACTCTAATTTATAAACGCATAAAGAGACGTACAAAAATCAAAAACTAATTGTACGTCTCTAAATTATAAGTACAATTACGTAATCAATCTAAATGGAAAAATATTTATGTTCCATAATTTCAGAACGTAATTGAGCAACAGCCAAAATCCCAATCTTTTTTCCAACGGTTTTAATCAGCATCTCTTTTTTTAGAGTAGAAATTACGCGAATAGCCTGCTCTTCTGTAGTTCCGGCAAAATCAGCAATTTCTTTTCTGGATAGTTCAATATCAATTAAATCATTCATCTGACCAAACTTACGATGAATATACAATAACAAATCAATAACGCGCTCACGAACATTCATATGAGCAATTTTACGTATATTGTTTTCACTTTTATTCAGTTCATCAGCATAAAATAACATCAAAGCATAGGTAAACTCAGGAATGCTTTGAAGAATTTCTAACATTGTTTCGTTACTAAAATTACATAAAACGGTATCTTCTAAAGCAGAAGCCCCAATTAAATATCTTTTACTGGTTCCAAATCCGCGAAAACCTACTGTATCACCATTTTTTGTTAACCGAACGATTTGTTCCCTTCCATTAATTCCGGTTTTTATCGTTTTTACTTTTCCTGAACAAATAAAATACAGCCCTTTTATAGGATCACCTTCTTTAATGAAGGAATTCGATTTTTTGCAAACAAAAGTCTGTTTCCTTACAACATACTGTTTCATTTGTTCTAAGTGCAAATGTTTCTTAATGAAACAATTTTCATTAATACAAGTATAACAAATAGGAAGTTCTTCTTTCATCAGACCTGATTTTATACATTTTACAATAAATTCCGGTTGCTTTTTTATTTTCATCAAAAGTAGAAAATAAATCCTAAAAATAAGTATTAATACGTAAAAATACTTATTTTTGTTTTAAAATAAATACGTGATTTATTTAGTTTTAAAAACAAATTGATCAGTAGTATCAAAAAAAAGACTGTAATGCAAAATACCAAAATCAAAACTACCTGTTCGTATTGTGGCGTTGGCTGTGGCATAATCGTTACCAAAGATGCCAAAAACAGCATAATGGTTACGGGCGACAAAGACCATCCGGTAAACAAAGGAATGTTGTGTTCTAAGGGAATGAATTTGCATTACGTAGTCAATGATACCTCAGACAGGATTTTATATCCAGAAATGCGTGGTAGTAAATCCTATCCGCTCGAACGCGTAAGCTGGGATACGGCACTTGATCGCGCTGCAGCGGTTTTTACTTCTATCATAAAAAAATACGGTCCGGATAGCGTTGGATTTTATATTTCAGGCCAATGTTTAACCGAAGAATATTATTTGGTAAACAAACTGGTAAAAGGCTTTCTAAAAACCAATAATATCGATACCAACTCAAGATTGTGCATGAGTTCAGCCGTTGTGGGTTATAAAAAAACGTTTGGAGAAGACAGTGTACCCATTGCTTATGACGATATCGAACTCGCCGATACGTTCCTAATTACTGGCGCCAACCCCGCCTGGTGTCATCCTATTTTATTTAGAAGAATTGAAAAACACAAAGAGAAAAATCCGAAAGTAAAAATCATTGTTATTGATCCAAGACGAACAGATACAGCTGCTTTTGCCGATTTGCATTTGCAGATTATTCCTGGTTCTGATATTATTTTATACCACGCTATGGCCAAACGTATCATCGAAAAAGGATACGTAGATCATGATTTTGTAAAAAATAATGCCGAAAATTTCAAACAATACAAAGATCTAGTTTTAAGTACTTCGCTAGAAAAAGCATCAAAGATTTGTGGCATTTCTGTTAATGATATTAAACTTGCTGCTGATACTATTGGCAAAGCCAAAGGTTTTATTTCGCTTTGGGCTATGGGACTCAATCAAAGTGCTGTTGGAGTGGATAAAAATACGGCTTTATTGAATTTATCTTTATTAACTGGACAAATAGGAAAACCGGGTTCAGGACCTTTTTCGCTGACAGGGCAACCCAATGCCATGGGCGGACGTGAAGTTGGCGGAATGGCAACTCTCCTCGCTGCACACAAAGACATTGCAAATCCCGAACATCGCAAAGAAGTAGCCGATTTTTGGGGCGTTGATACAATATCAGATCAACCGGGATTAACAGCAACCGAAATGTTTGAAGCTTTAGAATCCGGTAAAATGAAAGCCATCTGGATTATCTGTACCAATCCGTTAGTAAGTTTACCGGATTCCCGACGTATCGAGAAAGCGTTGCAAAAGGCCAAGTTTGTTGTGGTTCAGGATATTTCACACAACGCAGATACTTCAAAATATGCCGATTTATTATTGCCTGCAGCCGGTTGGTTAGAAAAAGAAGGTACAATGACCAATTCTGAACGCCGTATTTCTTACTTGCCTAAAGGAATCAATCCTCCGGGTGAGGCACTTTCTGATATTGAAATTTTAATTCGATTTGCTAAAAAAATGAATTTCAATGGTTTTAATTTTAATAGTGCCGAAGAAATCTACAAAGAACATTGTGCTCTGACCAAAAATACAAACATCGATATCTCCTTTTTAAATTATCACCGATTAAAAACCGAAGGTACTTTTCAATGGCCTGTACCGGATTACGGACATCCGGGAACTCCTCGCCTATTTACCGATAAAAAATTTTATACGCCATCGCAAAAAGCCATTTTCAATTTACCAACGGCTATAGAAAATACGTCAGAACAACCGAGTCCGCAATTTCCGTTTATCTTAACAACAGGGCGCGTTCGCGATCAATGGCACACGATGACCAAAACCGGAAAAGTATCCAGATTAATGACGCATACACCGAGCCCAGTTTTGGAAATAAACCCAATTGATGCTTATAAATCCGACATCAAAAATGGTGATATTGTCATTGTATCGAGCAAAAATGGAGAAGTTCGCGTAAAAGCGAAAGTTACAGATGCTATTAAAGAAAAAGTTCTTTTCCTGCCCATGCATTGGGGAAAACAACTCGAAAATGATTTAAACAGAACAAATAATTTAACCAATACCATTGTTGATCCAGTTTCTAAAGAACCTGATTTTAAATACACCACGGTTGCTATTAGTAAATATGTAAAACCTTTTCAGAAAATTGCAATCATAGGTGCCGGAGCTGCCGCTTTCAGGTTTATTCAAAACTATCGTGAGTTCAATTCAACAGATGAGATTGTCGTTTTTTCGAATGAAATGAATCCATTTTACAATAGAGTTTTACTTCCGGAATATATGACTGGCGAATTTAGCTGGGAAAAATTACTAAAGGTAAAAGATGGTGAAGCTTTAAACAAACTAAAAATTAGCATGAATCCCGGTATTGCTATCACTAAAATAGATTCTAATACAAAAACAATAACAGATAGTTTAGGCGAAACTCATACTTACGATTCGTTAATCATGGCTACAGGAAGTCGTCCTTTTGTTCCTGAAAACGCACAGCTTCATCTTCCGGGACGATTTACCGTAAGGCGAAAAGAAGATGCCGATCGT
The DNA here is from genome assembly GCF_902804475.1 of Flavobacterium bizetiae. Classification (GTDB taxonomy): domain Bacteria; phylum Bacteroidota; class Bacteroidia; order Flavobacteriales; family Flavobacteriaceae; genus Flavobacterium; species Flavobacterium bizetiae. The sequence continues at coordinate 19,922 of NZ_CADCSU010000110.1, read as the reverse complement.
TTAAAAAAACATCTCGACAGTACTAATTTACCACCCGAAGAACAACACGTTGTGATAATTGGCGGAGGTTTATTAGGTCTTGAATTGGCCGCTGCCTTAAAACATAAAAAAGTAAAAACGACAATTGTTCAAAGAGCGTCGCGTTTGATGGAACGTCAATTAGACCGTATTTCAAGCAAATTATTGGCAGAAGAAGTTCAGCTTCGTGATATTCAGATTTATTTTGATAATGAAGTAAGTACCGTTTTTGAAACTAATACTCCTAATGAAATAGAAATTGCTTTGAAAAGCGGCAGAATCATCACAGCAAATGCGATTGTTTATACTATAGGAACGATTCCAAATATAGAAATTGCAAGAGAAAGTGGTCTTGCCTGCGGACGTGGCGTAAAAGTAAATCAGTATTTACAAACCTCAAATCCGGATATTTTTGCGATTGGAGAAATAGCCGAATTCAACAATAAACTATTCGGAATCACTTCTGCTGCCGAAGAACAGGCGGATATTCTGGCCAACTTTTTAGCGGGAGATATTAGTAGTTTTTACAAAGGTTCTATTTTAATGAATATTCTTAAACTCGAGGATATTAATCTGTGTAGCATTGGCGATATCGAAATTCCGGAAAACGATGATTCCTACGAGGAAATTATTTTTGCCGATCTAAAAAAACGCTATTACAAAAAATGTATTGTAAAAGATGACTTGCTTGTAGGCGCGATTTTAATGGGTGATAAAAATGAGTTTGCCGAATTTAAAACCATGATCGAAAGCAAAATCGAACTATCAGACAAACGAAATTTATTACTTAGAGGAAGCTCAAATGCAAAACCTGTTATGGGAAAATTAGTTTGTTCCTGTAGTCAGGTTGGCGCCGGAAACATAGAAGAAACGATAAAAAGCGGCGTAAATAATTTTACCGATTTATGCAAAAACACCGGCGCAGGATTAGGCTGCGGAAGCTGTAAAACAGAAGTTAAAGAGATATTAGCGAGATGTAAAGTTTAGTTTTCAGTCGCAGTCACAGTTTTCAGTGACAACTGGCACTGCGATTGAGACTGCGATTGAGACTGAGACTAAAACCTGAAACAAAAAAACATGGAATTGACAAGATTAATAGTAAAAGGAGGCGTTATTTCGCCGGGAGAATTAAAAGAAGTAGTCAATATGGCGATGGATCAGGGATTAGATTCTATTTCGTTTGGTTCAAGGCAGGATATTATTTTCCCAAAAGGATTTAAAACCTTAGATAAGGAACAATTAGGCAAACATCATTTTGTTTTTCCAGAGCAAAAAAGCGGCAATAATATTGTTTCGTCTTATGTTTCTACAGATATTTTCAGAAATACCAGTTGGCTTACCGGTAACAAGTTTTTATATATTCTCGAGCAATTTAAAGAACAGCCTAAATTAAAAGTCAATATAAACGATCCCAAGCAGCAATTGGTTCCATTGTTTACCGGACATCTTAATTTTATTTCTTCAGAACATGAAGATTATTGGTATTTGTACATTCGTTTGCCCAATTGGGAGCGTATGGAAGTATATCCAATTCTGATTTACAGTTGGGATATTGCTCAGTTTTACTACGAAATCGAAAAAATCACAGCCGAAGGATCTATTGGTATCGACATGATATTTGCTCTCGTTAGCGAAGCTTTAGACACCAATAACCGAACGATAGACAAGCCGCTAACGATACCTTTTTATCCTTTTCCTTATTATGAAGGCATGAACCGAATGGGAATTGACCAATATTGGCTGGGTTTGTATTGGAGGAATAATTTATACGATTTAGATTTTCTTAAAGAAATGTGCGATCTGTGCTTTGATTGCAAAATCGGAAAAATATGTATTACACCCTGGAAATCCTTTATTATAAAAGGAATCCCTAAAGATCGAAAACTCGAATGGGAAAAATTTCTGGGCAAAAGAGGCATTAATGTCCGCCATTCTTTATTAGAACTCAACTGGCATTTGCCCGTAGCGGTAGATTGGGCTCTGAATCTTAAAACATATCTTGTTCGCATGCTAGATCAATTCGACATCAGTACGTACGGCTTAACTTTTGGATTATCAGAATACAATCGCGACGGACATTATTTTACTTCGATTGTAGTCGAGAAAAATGAATTACCAAAAGATCTCGAATCTATTAAAATTCGAGATACTTATAATGTGTTATATGCGAGGAACTTCGATGCCAACACACGCGAATATGTCGTGCATTCGCAAGATATAGACAAACTCGAACTGCCTACAATATTAATCGAATTAAGTAAAAAGTATTTCGAAGAACTCGGAAACTCTGTACCTGAAACAACAGAAAATTTACAGAAAAAAGAAAAAGCACCACTCGATATTTACCAATGTCAGGAATGTTTAACCCTTTATAAATCCGAATACGGAGATGAAAGCCAAGGTATCCCGAAAGGTATTTTGTTTACAGATTTAGCTGAAAGTTATTGCTGTTCGTTATGCGAAGCGCCTAAGAGTAACTTTAAAATTATAGAAACTGTCGAGAGTTAATTTAAAATCTTCTTTAATAATTTTCAGGAGCTAATACAGCTGTCCGCTATATCTTTTGTGCCTCCCGATAGCTATCGGGACGGACACAAAAGGATGCCGCTTCCATCTAGGCTAGGGTACTCGTTTTCAAAAGATAAGTTATTTAAACTACCATTTATTATTCGCTATCGTCTTACAAAGTAATTTGTTTATTTCTCAAGTAGAATTGTTAAGAGATTTTCGTTTTTTATTTTTAGCAAAAACTCAAACTATTAAAAACAAACTTGTTATAGTTAATTTTTATATAAAAACTTAACATTGAGAGACTTGTTTTATGTTTATCTTTACTTAACTATTAATTAACAATTTAGTTACACTGTAACAATATACTCATCTAAAAACGCATCAATATGGAAAACGACAACGAGAAAGTTACCCCTGAAAAAATCGATTCGCCAACACCTGAAAATATTCAGCCAGTTGCAGAAAATAAAAAAACAGTAAATACTCCTGCTACAAAAACACCAGTTCGCAGAGCAGCAGCTACTAAACCAACAACAGCTGCAAAACCAGCCACAACAACAGCTACTACGCCAAAAGCTACAACAAAAACAGCAGCAACAACTTCTCCAAAACCTGCAACGAGAAGAGCTCCGGCAAGAAAAATTACTCCCGCTGCTATTGAAAAAACAGAAGAAATAACAACTCCAAAAGTAACAATCAAAGAACCAGCAAAAAAAGAGTCTTCAGAAACTAAAGCTGATGAAGTGACTGAAGCAAAAGGAGAAAACAAGAAAGATAAATCAACAGATAAAAAGAAGAAAAAAGTGAAAGACAAAGACAAGGAAAAAGAGAAAAAGAAATTAGCGAAGAAAAAAGATCAGGCTAAAAAAGACAAAAAGAAAGAGAAAGCTAAAAAAGCAAAACTAAAAGCTGCTGCTAAGAAAAAAGAAAAAGCTAAGGATAAAGCAAAAGCTAAAAAAATAGCTAAAAAGAAAGCTAAAGCTCAGAAAAAAGCAAAAGCTAAAAAGAAGAAATAATTTAGAAGGTTTAACTTGAAAAAGTTAGACCTTTTTTATGCTCATTTTGTGTCATTGCGAGGAACGAAGCAATCGTACTAAAACCAAGCAAACTTGCCTGTCAAACAAACAAACAAACAAACAAACAAACAAACAAACAAACAAACAAACAAACAAACAAACAAACAACACATCTTATGTGATTGCTTCGTTCCTCGCAATGACAAACTAAACGAAAATATTGTTATGAAAATGATTGTCCTAGCCCCGATAGAAGTGAAAATCCTTTTGTGCCGGTGTTCGGCACAAAAGATTGGAACGAATAGCGGGATTAGCTCCTAAAAAAATAACAGTTTAAGCAAAGAAACTATCCTCCAATCGCAATCATACTACGATTATCAAAATGAAGTTTTGGATCGTCTATTTCTTCGAGCGTTACCATTCCGGCTCTCACCTTCTTTTTACTTTTAATCGATTCAGAAATCAAATTAGTAATCGATTCACCATTTCTAAAAGGTGTTAGCAAATCGGTTTCAGAATTAGAGAAAAGACAATTTTTTATTTTTCCGTTTGCAGTCAGACGAATTCTGTTGCAACCATCACAAAACGGATTTGTAATAGAACTTATGATTCCGAAATCGCCCTGAAAACCTTTTATTTTATAAGTTCTGGCCGTGAAGTTTTTTTCGTCTTCTAATTTTTCAATTTCTTCAGAAGAGAAAGCATTTTCCAGTTCTGATAAAATTTCATTCTGAGAAATCATCTTGCTTCTGTCCCACTCGTTTCCGGCAAAAGGCATAAACTCAATAAAGCGAACTGATAATGGCAAATGTTGCGTTAATTTGATAAAATCTACAATTTCATTTTCATTAAAACCTTTCATCAAAACTACATTTACTTTTACCTTAAAATCATTATTTAAAAGTAAATGCAAATTATCAACCACTTTCTCAAACTGATTTCTAAGCGTTACAGAATGAAATTTAGAAGCAATAAGCGTATCTAAACTCAAATTGATTTTATTAATCCCATAGCGCTTTAAAGTCTCAATATGGCGATCAATCAAAATACCGTTTGTTGTAATCGAAAGGGCAACGCCCAGAGTGGCTAATTTTGAAGCAATTTCAGGAAAATCTTTTCGCAAAAGCGGTTCGCCTCCTGTTAATCTAATTTTATCAACACCATTTTCTACGAAAGTTTGGGCAATCGAAAAAATCTCATCGGCCGTCATTAAGCTGGCTTTTGGAGACAATTCGATTCCGTCAGCAGGCATGCAATACGTACAACGCAAATTGCATTTCTCTAACAACGAAATACGCAAATAATTGTGTTTTCGTCCAAAATCATCCGTTAAAATGGTTTTAGAGGCTGTCATGATTTTTTCCTTTTAAAATATGAAAAACGTGCAATACATGAGGAAATACGGCATCCATAGATTCTCTGGCTCCGTTTGTTGATCCCGGCAAGGCCAAAACCAAACTTTTTCCTAATGTTCCCGCAACTGTTCTTGATAACATAGCATAGGGCATTCGTTGCTGACCATAATTGCGAATCGCTTCTTCAATTCCGGGAATTCTGCTTTCCAATAATGGCGATAAAGCTTCTGGTGTAACATCTCTTGGAGATAATCCTGTTCCTCCGGTAAAAATGACCAATTGATGTTCTTTGGCGAAAGCCTTGGTTTTTTCCTGAATAGTATCTAATTCGTCAGGAATAATTTCATAATGCGCTGTTTCTACTCCGCACGCATTCAGTTTCTCAACAATAACTTTTCCGGAACGATCTTCTTTATCACCCGCAAAAATAGAATCAGAGCAAACAAAAACTGCGGCTTTGATTACATTCGAAAATTTATTTTTAAAAGATGATTTTCCGCCATCTTTATTGATCAGTTTTATAGTCGAAATTTCAATTTCTTTGTCAATCGGTTTTAGCATATCGTACATTGTCAATGCTACAATAGATGCGCCGTGCATGGCTTCAACCTCAACTCCGGTTTTGTAAACCGTTTTTACATTAAAGATAATTTCGATCGTTAAACCTTCTATTTTATATTCTACAGAGGTAAATTCAATTGGAATTGGATGACAATCCGGAATCGATAAATGCGTGTTTTTTACCGCAAATAATCCAGCCGTTTTCGCCATTTCAAATACATTTCCTTTTGGTACCAGATTGTTTACGACGGCATCAATTGTTTCCTGTTTGCTTACTTTCACAATTGCTGTCGCTGTCGCAGCTCTTAAGGTGTTTATTTTATGCGTAATATCAACCATTAGTATTTTGTTTCCAGGTGAATGTATCGTTTTCAAACATTTCTTTACCAAAAATTGGCACATCGGTTTTAATCCAGTTTACAATGGCTTCTGTCGCTTCATAAACCTGTTTGCGTCGTGTTGCCGAAACAAAAACGAACAAGCAGATTTCACCTGCTTTTACAACACCTAAACTGTGATAAATATGCATACAGGTTAAGTCGAATTTGGCAAACGCTTTTTCACGAATTGTATGTAAAGCCTCATTCGCCATATCTGTATAAGCCGAATAATCAATTGCTACGACAGTATTATCATGAATAACATCTGCACGAACTTGTCCTAAAAAAATATTATGCGCCCCAATCGTGTGTTTCGACTGATGTTTCGCAATCGACTCAGCGATAAATTCAGGAGCTATTGGCCCTTCTACAAATACATTTTTACTCATTATATTTTATTTTTAGCTGTGAATTTTACTCACAGATTTACACCAATTTTTTGCCACTAATTTCACGAATTAGTACAAATTAAACATTATGAAATTACTCTTAAAAACCATTTAATAAACTTTGTAATTCCTCTGTTCTGCTGATTGTTATTTGCGTTCTGCAATCAGCATACATTTTATTTGCCATCACACCGCCTTCGCCTTCCGGATAACTTTTAAATTTACAATTTGAGTCTCTAAATTTTATCCAGTCTTTTTGAGAGTTCACCAAATTTGTTTGATCTTTTGCCCCTAACTTCTTTTTTAATTGATTATAAATTGTATTCAATTGCTTATCAGCCTTTTCATAAGCTATATAAATTTCTGTTTCGCCAGTATAATCAACATGTTTTTGAGAGAAGGCAAATTGCGTAAAAAACAATAGAAACAATATTTTTTTCATAGAAGCACACTATTAAATTTAAAGAGTAATTTTTTCTTTTAATAATTGTTTCATTGCCAAAGCGCCTCCGGCAATACTTTTTATATTTTTAAACTGATGTTTCTTAAGCAATTCCACTGCCATTTTACTTCTGATTCCGGATTGGCAGAAAATATAGATCTCCTGACCTGGATTCAGTTTTTCAATTTCATTCTCTAAATTCATTAAAGGAATCTGAATTCCATTTTTGAAGCTAATTTTAGGTTCCTCATCATGATTTCGAACATCCAGAAGAAGCACTTCATTAGAATCAATTTTACTCAGAATATCTCCTACTAAAACTTCTTCTATTTGATTTTCAATAGTATCATATTTTTTCTGAAAGCTTTCTGAATCAATTACAACATTCGTGTTTTTATCAAAATCATACTTTTGCTGCTCATTATTCAAAATATTATATACTAATATTTTACCACTCAAAACTTCTCCCATTTCTAAAATCATTTTGATTACTTCGTTAGCCTGAAGCATTCCGATAATTCCAACTGTAATTCCAATTACTCCGGCATCTTCACAACTCGCCGACTGAGTATTTTCATCCGGATACAAACATCTGTAAGTAGGTCCGTTTTGATAATTAAAAACCGAAACCTGGCCCTGAAATCTAAAAATAGATCCGTAAACCACGGGTTTATTGGTTATGAAACAAGCATCGTTTATGAGGTATTTAATTGCAATATTATCTGTTGCATCTACAATAATGTCATAATTTTCAAATAAGGAAATGGCATTTTTTCCAGATAATTTCTCTGTAATTGCATTCACTTTTACAAGCGGATTCAGTTCAGCAATCATCAATTTAGCTTCCTCTGCTTTGTATTTTCCAACAGCAGAACTTTTATAAATTACCTGACGATGTAAATTCGAAATCTCGATCACATCATCATCGACAATCCCTATTTTACCTACACCAGCCGCAGCTAAATAAGGTAGTATAGAAGCTCCCAAACCACCTGCTCCAATAACCAGAACTTTAGCTTTAGATAATTTATGCTGACCTGCTTCTCCTATTTCCGGAAGAATCATTTGTCTGTTATAACGTGCTGTTGTATTCATGCCAATTTAATTTATCCTCCTGCAAAAGGAGGCAAAAGCGCCACAATATCACTAGTTTGTAACTTGTAATCTGCTGCTTTTGGTATAATTTTTTGATTTACTGCCACACTAAAAGACATGGCCTCAAATTGATATTTTTCTTCTAAATCCTGCAACAAATCCTGCAAGGATAATTCAGAAGAAGAAATCTTTTCGAAACTACATTTTGTCTTTTCAGCTACAGCACCAAAATATTTAATCTCAATCATTATTTTAAATTTAAATTCTGAAAAATAAATTCATCTTCAAAATGTTCCTGAAAATAAGACGTCAGCCTTGAAGTATTTTTTACTACTTCTCCAATCACAATAATTGCCGGTGACGAAATTTCATTTTCAACCACTAATTTACGAATTGAACTTATCGTTCCTACTACTTTTTGCTCGGTATTTTTAGTTCCGTTTTGAATAATTGCTATCGGTAAATCATCTTTTCTATTTTGCTGATAGATCGAAATAATCTCTTCTAATTTATGCATTCCCATTAAAATAACCACCGTCGCATTCGATTTTGAAGCTAAATGAACATCTTTAGACAATTCATGATTAGAGGTTGTTCCTGTAATTACCCAAAAACTTTCGGCTATCTGGCGTTGTGTTAGACTTATTCCAACCGAAGCCGGAACACCCAAAGCCGATGAAATTCCGGGAACAATATTGGTTTCTACGCCAAATTGTTCTGCATATTCAATTTCTTCACTTCCTCTTCCAAAAATAAACGGATCACCGCCTTTTAATCGTACTACATGACCATAACGATTTGCCATTGAAACAATCAATTCGTTAATCTGATCCTGCGTATAAGCGTGACAACCCAATCTTTTACCAACAAAAACAATTTCTGCCTTTGTTGCGTATTGCAATAACTCTTCATTGACAAGCGCATCGTATAAAACAACATCAGCTTTTTCTAAAGCCTTGATGGCTTTTAACGTAATTAATTCTACATCGCCCGGACCTGCGCCTACAATCGTTAATTTTGGTGTTTTTAAATTTCGCATAACTTTTAACTTAAATTGATGTTCAGGTCATTTAATTCGTCAACAGAATTAATATTAGTCAGATGAAAGTTTTCACTCTCGTCTATAGTGATGATTTGATGCGGAATCTTTGCTATCAAATTCATCATTTTTAAATCGTCATTATCAATTGCGCTTTTGATAATGGGTAATACTTTTTTAGAATAAATTCCAATTAAGGGATGCATTCTGCTTTCAGAAGCAAAAACGGTAATTTCCGCTTCCTGATTGTGTTTTGAAATTAATTCTGATAATAATTCGGTAGAAATTAACGGAATATCACAACTCAGAATCAAATTAAATTCTGTTTCAGAATTTGCTAAAGCCGTATAAATTCCTCCCAAAGGTCCTTTATCAGTAATAATATCGGGTATTTTTTGGTATGCTAAATAGTCGTATTCTTTATTATTAGTTATTAATTTTATAGTTGATGTAATGGGTAAAACTGCTTTAATGATATGCTCAATAAATGGTTTATTCTGAAACAGAACTAATCCTTTCTCCGATTGCATTCGAGAACTTTTTCCTCCACACAGGATAAAAACGGTTAGTGATTCCATATTAAATCATTTATAATTATAGTTTTCTAACACATAGAAACATATTTTTTCAGACCGCTTAAAAGTCGTTTCACTTTACATGAATACACATAGCTATGTGTGATAACTTGTTAGCATTATTACCTTTTCGTAAACTATAAAATCTATGTTTCTATGTGTTTAAAATTTAAACTCATTTTACGGAAAAATTAATTTTATACTTGCCATTAATATCACAGTTCCTAAAACAAATTTTAATGTTTTATTAGAGAAATACCCACTTCCGTAAAATCCACCTAAAACGCCTCCAATAACTGCAATCGGAACGAGATAAAAACTCTCGGTTGGAATCGTTTTTCCTCCTAAAAAGAATCCTAACATTCCTGCAAATGAATTCACAAAAATGAATAAACTTGATATTGCTGCAGATTCTTTAACGGTGGCACAACCCAGGAACAATAAAATTGGACTCAGGATAATTCCGCCACCAATTCCTAACATTCCCGACAATAACCCTATTATAAATCCTATTGCCAATGCAAAAGGTAATTTGATTTCGACTGCTTCTTTTTCTTTAAAATTAAATATTCCAAATAATCTTAGTGCTGCAAAAACCAATACAAGACCTAAGATAATTTTATAAATCGTATTGTCTAAAGTCACAAAACCACCAATAAACGCGGCAGGAACCGAAGCAATAGCAAAAGGATAAAACAGCTTTGGCTTGAAATAATTCATTCTGTAATAAAAGAAAAACGAAATGCTTGACACAAATAAATTCAACAGCAAAGCCGAAGGTTTCATAATAGCAACCGGAAAAGCAAAAATCGTCATCAAAGCCAAATATCCCGATGCGCCGCCATGCCCTACACTAGAATACAAAAAAGCAATCACAATTAACGCAAAGCTGAATAATATAATATTTTCGGAACTAAGAAGACTCATAATTTTGTTTCGGGTTTTTATTTTTTTGTTTCAAGTTTCAAGTTTTTCTTGTTTCAGGCTTATGCTATATGTTTAAATTTACATACTGCCTTTCAAACGTTCACTCAATTCTCTTTATTCTATTCTCTTTATCTAAAAACTAATCTATTGGTAAAAGCGTAACGAGTTGTCCTTTTTTTAAACTTTCTACATCATTTGGAACAACTAATAAACTATTGGCGATGGCAAAAGTATTCAGCATTGCCGAACTCTGGCCGTTTAAAACTGTAACATGGGTTTCATCATACAACGCTTTTAAAAATAATGTTTTTCCGGTTGTATTGGTAACGTTATCATTTAATTTTCGAAGCATTTTCTTCAAATGAATATCCGAAAATCCCATTCTGTTTTTAATTGCCGGATAAACGTAAATATAAAAATTAGTTAATGACGAAGCCGGATTTCCGGGCAAAGCAAAAACTAAAGTATCATTTTTAGATCCGAAAAACATTGGTTTTCCAGGTTTCTGATTGATTTTATAAAAAAGTTCCTGTACTCCGTTTTCTAGTAATGCTTCTTTCACAAAATCATAATCTCCAACAGAAATTCCGCCTGAGATTAAAACGATATCATTTTTCTTTAAAATTTCCTTTAATGCTTTTTTAGTTGCTTTAAGATTGTCTTTTACTTTATAAACTTTCGTTTTTTTTATTCCGATGGTCTGAAGTGCAGCCTGCAACATCACGGAGTTACTTTCGTAAATTTTCCCTTTAGATAATTTCTCACCAGGTTCTACTAATTCGTTTCCCGTAACTAAAATTGCGACTTTTGGCTTTTTAAAAACTTCAACTTCAGTAATTCCTAAACAGGCTAAAAAACCAATTGCAGCGGGTGTAATTAAAGTATTTGCTTTAAAAACAACCTCTTCTTCTCCAATTTGCTCTCCTTTGTTACGAACATTAGCAAATTGTTCCGGCATTCTGGTAATTAAAATTGATTTTTCAGTCGCCATTACATGCTCTTGCATGATTACAGTGTCCGCATTATTGGGTACATGAGCGCCTGTAAAAATCCTTACTGCTTCATTTTCTTTCAGTTTTATTTTTGAATGATCTCCTGCCTGTGAAATACCAACTATATCATATTGATGTTTTTCGCTATGAATAAAAGCATAACCATCCATCGCAGATTGACGAAATGGCGGCATTGCAATTGGAGAATACACTGTTTCTGCCAAAATATAACCCAGTGATTTACTCACCTGAATTTTCTGAACTGGCATATTAGTGCTATTCTCTGCAATAATTGATAAGGCTTCTTCGACTTGAATCATGGTTGCTATTGTGTATATAAGCAAAAAATACTTATTACAAATATAAGTATTTTTACTTAGTTTAAATTATTAATTATCTAAAATTTTAAAAGAATATAAATTTAAGCTTAATTCTTCATATAGTTCCAGAAAAAACGACAAATAGCTTATTGTTCTGTTTAATAAATTTTACTTCACTATTTTTCTCCTGAAATTTCCGCTTGGTAAATAATACAACCATGCAAATCCAATAAAAAATAAAACAGCAGAAGCAATAAAAGCAGGCACCAGTATTTCTCTATTATTGTCTAATGCATTATTAAGGGCTGCATATAATAACCAAATTTGTATACTTACATTTAAAATTAAAACGCAAATAAGCGTAGACAGTATAATATTAAGTTTATTAGGATTGGCGCGATTCTGACTTCTTCTAAAAGTACTCATAAGTATCTAATTTAGGGTTAAAACTAAGCGTCTTTGTTCTCTACCATTGCTTTTACGTAAACGGCATTGTCTTTAAAAAACACTTCTAACTGAGGCAAAGCTCTTGGTGGAGGTCCCGCCAATACATCTCCCGTCATGGCATCGAATGAACCTTCGTGACATGGACAGTGAATAATTCCGGTTCCGGGTTTGTAAAATACAGAACAGGAAAGATGTGTACATTTTTGCTCATAAGCCCTGAAATCTCCACTTTCTAAATGAATCAATATATATGGAATTGTACTTCCTTCGATGACGAATCCTCTTGTTCCTCCTACCGGAACTTCGTCTTTATTGCAAATAAAATGTTCTCCCTGAACACCTTCTTTTGGCATTAAATAAGATTTGGCAGCTACGAATCCGCTTCCTACCATTAATCCTCCGGAAACAAAAGTCAGGAACTTCGCAAAATCACGACGGCTTACCTGAGTGGATTCCAGTTTTTTTATTGGGAAATCTTTTTTCCAGTTTTCATTTAAATTATCTTCTTTTGACATGGATATAGATTTAATATATTCTTAATTCTTTACTTCCCTTAGGCATCATAATATTTACTTTGGTGTTTACTACTTCTTTACCAAAAATAAATGTATTGATTGGGGAACTATTTGGTCTCATTTCTTCGATTTCAGCTCTTGTTCCGTAGAACAATGCACCACTAGGACAAACAGTTGCACACATCGGTTTTTTACCTACACTCGTTCTGTCGTAACACATGGTACATTTCATCATCAAATCGTACTCTTCCATTTTTTTAGGAACTCCAAACGGACATGCCATTACACAATTTGAACATCCAATACATCTTTCTGTATTTGCGGTATGAACTACGCCAAATTCGTCCTGAGAAATAGCATCAGCAGGACAAACATTCGCACAAACAGGATCTTCACAATGCATACAAACTTGTACAGTAGTCTGAATTGTTGAAGAACGTTCTACATAATTCACGCTTATTAATGATTCCTGTCCATTTGTTTCACATTCGGCACAAGCCATTTCACAAGCTTTGCAACCGATACAACGTTGCAGATCTACAAAAAACTCTTCGTTTTTATTGAAATTAGTTAAATTCATCGTGGCTTTTTTTATAGATTAAACACTTGCATAAGCTTCAGATTCACTTGATGGCGGTGCTATTGTTCCTTGTGGATATAGTTCACACGCACAAACTTTAAACTCGGGCATTTTTGAAACCGGATCTAAAGTTCCAATCGTTAATTGATTTGCTGATTTCATTCCTGGCCAGTGATAAGGAATAAAGACAGTATCTTTTCTAATTGTTTCAACAATATTGGCAGGAAAAAGTCCTTCCCCTCTTCGGGTTACAACTTTTATCAGCTCTCGTTGCTTGATGCCGTACTGGGCAGCAAGTTCCGGATGAATTTCTACCATTGGTTCAGGAAACTGATCTACCAGTTTACCAATTCTTCGGGTTTGTGTTCCGCTCAAATATTGAGAAACAACACGTCCTGTAGTAAGGGTTATCGGATATTCATCATCTGTAACCTCACTAGGTAATCTGTAAGGAGCGGGATTAAAATGTGCTTTTTTATCTGGAGTACAAAATACTTTATCTTCCCATAATCTTGGTGTTCCCGGGTGATCATCTGTAGGACAAGGCCAGAAAACGCCCATATTATCTTCTATCTTTTTATAAGAAATACCAAAATAATTGGCTGTTCCTCCGTTAGAAGCAACACGTAGCTCATTAAATATCGCTTCGCTATTTTCGTATGTAAACTTATCTTCTTCGCCTAATCTTTTAGCTAATTCTAAGAATATAGAAGTATCAGTTCTTGCATCTCCGGGAGGCGTAACCGCCTGACGAATTCGAATAACACGACCTTCGGCTGAAGTTGTAGTTCCTTCTTCTTCTTCTTGTAAAGATCCTGCAAGAACAATATCTGCATGGCGGGCAGTTTCATTCAAAAAGAAATCAATACAAACATAAAACTCTAATTTTTCAAGTGCCTCTCTTACATAATTATTATTAGGCAATGATACTAAGGGATTAAAACATATAGAAAGTAAACCTTTGATTTCTCCTCTATGAATGGCATCAATAATTTCATAAGCCGATAAGCCTTTTCCCGGTAAATCTTTTTCATCGATTCCCCAAACATCAGAGATGTACTTACGGTGTTCCGGATTTTCAATATCTCTGTTTCCAGGTAATTGATCACACTTATGTCCGTGCTCTCTACCTCCCTGTCCATTTCCTTGTCCGGTTATTGTTGCATATCCACAATAAGGTCTGCCAAGTCTTCCTGTTGCCAGAACTAAATTGATACAGCCTACCACATTATCAACTCCTTTAGAATGTTGTTCGATACCACGGGCGTGAAGTAAAAAGCTTGTTTTTGCTTTTCCCCATAATTCGGCAGCAGCTTTAATCTTTTCTTTATCGATACCCGTAATTTCCTCAGCCCATTCGAGCGTATTGTCTTTTACAGCATCTATTGTTTCCTGAAAACCTGAAGTATAATTATCTATAAAATCATGATCCAGCATATCGTGATCTACCAAATATTTTAGCATGGCACCATATAAAGCAGAATCTGTTCCCGGTTTTATATCCAGGTGAATATCTGCTGTTCTTGCCAACGGAATCATTCTTGGATCGATAACAATTAATTTCGCTCCGCGATCTCTGGCTTTCCAGATCCAATGGGTTAATGTTGGAAAAGTTTCACTAATATTTGCTCCGGTAACGATAATTACTTCGGCATGTTCTAAATCAGAATAATTGTTTGAAGCACGATCCAGACCAAAAGCTTTTTTATTTCCGGCCCCGGCGCTTACCATACAAAGTCTTCCGTTATAATCCAGATTTCTTGTTTTTAAGGCAACGCGGGCAAACTTTCCTACCAGATAACTTTTTTCATTTGTTAATGATACTCCTGATAACATTGCAAAGGCATGTTTCCCATATTTGTCCTGAATTCTTTTGATTTCAGATACGGTCTTATCCATTGCTTCATCCCAGGTAGTTTTCTCGAAACCTTTTCCTTCTACTCTTTTTAAAGGATTTAAAAGGCGGTCAGGATGGTTATTTTGCAGATAACGCTGAACTCCTTTTGGACATAAACGTCCTTCATTAAAAGGAAATTCCATCCATGGTTCAAAACCTACTACTTTATTTTCTTTTACCAATAATTGAATCCCACATTGCATTCCGCAAAAACAACAATGTGTTTTTACTACCTCATCTGGTTCATCTCTACCTTCGTAACCATCTTTTGGTGCATAATTTAAATGCGGTCCAAAATCTTCAATAATTTTTTCGGTTGATACGGGTAATTTTGCCATGTCTATTTTTGTTTTTTTTGTTTCAGTTTTAAAGTTTCAGGTTTCCATCCAAAACGTGGATTTGAAACCTGAAACCTGAAACTTTCTTTTTTTTATCCAAATAAGCTTCCGCCACTATCTAATCTTGCTTTTAGGTGTGCTTTCGCTAAACGAGATCTTTTTCCTTCCGGACTTAAATCAAGGTGCGAAGTACCGTCTTCATGTGTAAAATCAAAACCTAATTCCTTGGTAACAATTTTTAAATCATTAATATGAAGTTTGGTAGCAAATTCTTCTCCGGTATGCGGACAAACTGCCATTCCCATTTTCATTCCTTCCTTTTTATAAATATGAGCTCCAATCTGTGCGGGACGCTGAATAATGTGAAAGAATTTCCCAAACGGAATCCATATCAAAAACATAATAACGGTTACGGCATGAAGAACAGCAAGAAAATCAAAAGCAAATCCTTTCATAAACTGATAAGAATATGTAAGACACAATCCTGTAACTGATATCGCAATCAATAATATAAGCGGTAATAAATCTCCTTCGAAAGTTTGAGTTGCAATTAGTCCAGGGTTAGTTAATCTTCTTCGCAAATAATAAACAGATCCAATAATAACTAACCATGAAGACCAGTTTAATGCGTGAAAAATCAAGAATGCCATCACAGATCCAATTTCGAAATCCATCATTTTAAACCCAAAAAAATGAGCTTCATAAACCGATATTGAGTTTTCTGCCAATGTAAAGTGGATCCATCCAAACGTAAGCGGGATTGTTATTGCAAAAGCAGATAAGCATCCTAATGCAATGCAAAAGTGAGCTGCCCAACGGTATTTACTTCTAGGATAAATGAACTTTTGAATTACAACGTTTTCAACCGTTTCTTTACCTAAAAACCACATATGAGAAAATATTTTTCCCGTAAATAGAAATTTTATACTACGCTTGAAATACATCCACGTTGGCGGACGCTGCAACCAAACTGAATATCGGTATACAATTCCGAAAAAAGCGAATACTGTCCCAAACAAGTAGGTTACAAGAGCAGCATCAAAATTTTGCAATTGTCTCGATCCGTAAAATACTAGTACTATAGTGAGTACGGATACAAGAGTTGCAATAAGTAAGGCTTTGGTATTAAACGTTTTATTTTTCATCCTTAATTTTAATTTAATGATTACTTTTTAACTTGGTTTCTCACAACCTTTACGATTATAGAACCACCAATTGATACCTGTAGCTAATATAGCAAAAAAAGCAACACCAATAAAGAATTGATTTACAGTACCATTAGCAGAAAGATTATTTCCAATTAATTTAGAAAAGATAAATGGTCCAAATGCAGCAATTGCAGCTGTCCAACCGATAACTCCGGCTGCCTGACGTTGGTTTTCAGCAAAAATAATTGGGTATTGTCTAAAAGTACCTGCATTTCCAATTCCTGTAAAGAAGAACATTGCTAAAATTACGGTTACAAACATAGGAAACTGCTCCATACTTGTTGGCGCTACTAATCCTTGTGTTACCAGTATAATTGAACCTCCTAAAATTCCTAAACCAGTAATTGTAGTAAGAATTGCACCTCCTACTTTATCAGCCACAAAACCAAAAGCAATTCTACTTGCAGATCCAATAAGCGGACCGTAGAATGCATATACTAAAGGATCAGGTGCATTAGGGAAATCTCCGTATAAAAACTTAATCATTAAAGGGAAAGCTGCAGATAAACCTGCAAATGTTCCAAAAGTCATTACATAAGTAATGGTACAATACCACGTATGTTTATTAGAGAAAATATCCATTTGTTCTTTAATAGAAGCTTTCATTGGAATACTTCTTAAGTAGAACCAACTTATAATAGATAATATAATTAAGAAAGGAGCATACCAGAATGCAGCTGACTGTAGGTATATTTCCTGATTTTTAACTGCGGTATTACCCGGCTTAAGATCATTTAAAATTTTCTCAGCCATTTTTGGGTTTGCATTTGCAATCGCTTTAGCTTTGGCTTTTACCGGCAATGAAGTAAACAGAACAACTTTATCATCAGATTGTATAGATGTAGTAACAGAATCAATTACATTTTTCTTTACGTTTGATAAAATCTTAGTTTGTACCTCAGCATTAAGAGCAGAGAAAACTTCTTTTTGTTTTTCTATACTTGCATTCTGAAAAACAGCTACTGTTTCTTTAGGATCGATACTTGTAAAAACCGATGCTGCTCCATAAATCCCAACACTAAGAACAAGTGGGGTAACAAACTGAGCTACAGAAACACCAAAATTTCCAATTCCGGCCTGAATTCCAAGGGCAGTACCTTTAAGTCTTTTAGGGAAGAATAAACTTGTACTTGGCATGTAAGAAGAGAAATCACCTCCACCAAAACCAGTTGTAAAAGCTAAAACTGCGAATACCCAAAACGGAGTATTTACATCCATCACTGCGAAACCAATCCCAATTACAGGAATTAATTTAATTGCTGTAGCAAAAGAAACTACATGTCGTGTACCAAAAATTGGTAAAATAAAAGTGTGTATAATTCTTAGAAAACCTGCTGATAAACCAGGGATTGCTGTTAACCAAAAAAGCTGATCTTTAGAAAAATTAAATCCTAATCCGGGCAATTTTACGGCTATTACACTCATCATAAACCAGGAGGCAAATGATAGTAGTAATGTTATAGTTGTTATTGTTAATGTTTTCCAGGCAATTTTACTTCCGCCAGAACTCCAAAATGCATCATCTTCTGGGTCCCATTTGTCTAACCAAGTTTTCATATTTGTATATTTATTAAATTATTTGTTATTAATGATTGTCTTCTATATGTCTGTTAAAATTTGGAGATTTTGTTCGCATTACATTTATAATTGTTCGATGCATCCAAAGCAGGCAAAGAACAGAAATGACGAAAATAAATATCCACGAGCTGGTCCAGAGTCCAGTATAATTAAGTAAGTAACCAAAGATGATAGGGCCAATGAATCCGCCCAAACCACCAATTAAACCTACCATTCCTCCTACTACTCCCACTTCATTAGGAAAATATTCCGGTATATGCTTATAAACAGCAGCTTTACCAATTCCCCAGGAAATACCAATAAGAATTACTAAGATCACGTAAACCCAAAGATTAGCGCTAAACTTAATTTGTGTGATACCCTGAGCTAATAATTCTTTCTTTTTTACTTCCTGATTTTGTTTGACAACAATTTCCTGCCAGGAATTTTTCACTGGGAAAATTGCGGTTTCATGATCTTCCGAGACTTCTTTTTGATTGATTTTATGCACTTTGCCATTAACCACTATTGCATCTGCAGAAATTTCGGTCACGACTCCATTACTAGTGGCCAGAACTCCAGGTCCGGCAGTAAAGATTTCCATTTTTGGAAACATTAGTAAAAAACTAATTACTATAGAGGAACCCAGCACCCAATACATCACTTTTCTTGCCCCGAACTTATCTGACAGATAACCTCCAAATGCCCTAACAACTCCTGATGGTAAACTAAACATGGTGGCAAACATTCCTCCCATTACTAATGAAGTATGATAAACGTTCATGAAATTTGGTACCAGCCATTGTGAGTAGGCCACAAAACATCCAAAAACTAAAAAATAGTAGGCTCCAAATCTCCAGACTCTAACATTTTTAAGAGGAGACATCAATTCTCCCATAGTTTTTGAAACTTCCGGATTGACTTTATTTTTAGCAAAAAAAATAAAAATTATTCCTACAAATACTAATACGGCAGCATAAATAATGGGTAACATTTTCCATCCGTTTACCGGATCTGTTTCTGAGAATTTATTTAGTAAAGTGGGCGCAATAAAAGTTGTAATCGCAGCACCTGCATTTCCCATTCCAAAAATACCTAAGGCTCTTCCCTGCCAATTTTTAGGATACCAAATTGAAGTATATCCAATTCCAACAGCAAAACTTGTTCCTACCAATCCGAAGAAAAAACTTAGAATGGCAAAACTCCAAAAAGAAGTAGCAAATGGAAGAAGAAAAAGCGGAATGGAGCATAATAACAATAAGACAGAAAATATAATTTTACCACCATATTTATCTGTTAAAATACCAATGGGAAGTCTAAAAATAGAACCTGACAGAATAGGAATCCCTAATAACCAGCCAGTTTCAACTACTGTCCAGTTGAAAATTCCTTTATCTACAAGATAAGTAACCAGAACTCCATTTAATGTCCAACACGCAAAACACACTGAAAAAGCCAGCGTATTTAAGAACAAAATTTTGTGAGATTGAGATAGATTATTCATATAAAAATATTAAAATATCTAATTTTAATTTATTAATGAGTACTTGCTTCCTCAATTATAAAGCAAAATTAGAACGTTAGGTTCTTACAAAATATGATATATATCATATTAAAAGACATTCTTGTCCTTATTACAAAACAAACAACAAATACCTAATTATCAGGCAGTTCAAATAAAACACAATAGTATTCTTTTAAAGGCGAGGATTTTACAGATTAAAATAATTTTGTAAGTATTTTCAATCTGTCTGTAAATG
>NZ_CADCSU010000109.1 GCF_902804475.1 Flavobacterium bizetiae | reverse complement strand
CTCTTGTAGTATAAATAAGATGTTTACTCTAATATATTGAATATAATCGTATTATATGACTGTTTGTCGATATTATTTTAAGTAAATTCTGATGTTAACATCGCGTTTTTAAGAGAAGTAATCTATTGTGAAAAATGAAGTAAAAAGGCAATTAGTTTAATAAAATCTAATCAAATGAAGTAAAACAAAAAAAAGCTGATCATAACGAGATCAGCTCTTTTTTTGTAAGTATTAAGGAGTTTTTTATTATTTAAGCGTCGCTTATTGTTCAATGATGGAGAGAATACTTTTAGGAATTTCATCAAACCCTTCTATCGAATAGGGTTTTATCAAATAAGCTTTTACGCCCATCAAATCGCATTTTTCTTTATAAACAGGATTAATGCTTGTGGAATAAACAAAGCATGGAATCGTTTTTAAATTGTTATTGTTTAAAATTTGCTGTAATGCCTCGATACCGTCAAGTATAGGCATATTGATATCAGTAAGAATAATATCAGGGATTTCATTTGAAGCATCTTCTAAAAAATTTAAAAGCTCTTCGCCATTAGCCACGAGGCTTACTTTTGCAAAATCCGGATTTTTATTAAAGGTATGACAGATTATATCCGCATCATCGATATCATCTTCGGCAATAATAATATGTAAGTTATATAAGTTTGGCATTTTATAAGATTGGGAAATAAAGGTTAAATATGGTACCCTCATTCAGTTTACTTTCTACAGTAATATTTCCTGAATGGTTCTCCATAATTTTTTTGCAAATTGCAAGACCTATACCGTTACCGGAATATTCGTTTTTGGCGTGCAATCTCTGAAATATAGTGAAAATTTTCAACAAATGGTTCTGTTCCATTCCAATACCGTTGTCTTTGATCTGAATTTTGATAAACTGATCGGACAGATTTGTAATTTCGGATTCAAAATTATCAATTTGTGAGATTTCAATAACAGGAAAATTATCTTTTTTACTGTATTTAATCGCGTTTGAAATTAGATTAGAAAAAAGCTGACGCATTTGTACTCTCGAAGCTTTTAGCGTAGGCAATTTTCCTATTTTGATAACTGCTTTTTTATCAGACATTATAATCTCTAAATCTTCACTAACTTCCCGAATAATATCTACTAGATTAACATCGGTACGTTCTTCTTGTGCGGTATGAGAAGAATAGCTCACTAAATCATCTACCAATGAATTTAACCGTAAAGCTGCTGCTTTCATGACGCTCATCGATTTTGCATCAGTTTCAGAAAGATAACTGCCATCAATTCGGCCATTGTACATGACAATTTTTCTAAGCGGTTCTTTAAGATCGTGCGATATTACATGAATAAACTCTTCAAGATTATCATTTGTTTTATTGAGTTCATGAATTTTTTCTTCGAGATCTTTTTGATGCTGAATTAAAGCATCTTCATGTTTTTTCTTTTCAGTTAGATCCGTAATTATAATTCCAATTCCCTGAACGGCAGGCTCAAGATCTGTAACTGAAATATAGGCAGGAAAAGTTTTTCTGTAAGTCTCGGTTTTAAATACAATTTCGTGCGTAGTAATGCCATATTTTAAGGCTTCGATTATCGGAACAAAATTATCCTGACTATTAAAATATTCGTAAAGGTAGCTTCCAATTATTTTTTCAGCCGGAATTCCTATCAGTTTAGAGAAAAAGTCATTACAATATAATACCAGTCCATTTCTGGAAATACTTAGCGCGCCTTGTGCAAATTTCTCTATAAGTAATCTAAAAGTATAGTCGGCAGTTTCTAGCGAGTAGAGCTGTGGAGTTCCGTTTGTATTTACCACAAGGGCATCAACATCCCCTTGCTTTATGGCGTCAACAATGCTATTAGATTCATAAAGTTGCTGTTTTAAGGCTTCAATTTCAGCTTTTAGGGATTCTATATTTGTATTATTATCCTTCAAATTATTCGCGTATGTTTAGGATTCTTAATACCTTTTCTTTGTCTGACAAATCTCCCAATATTATACGTCTTGGTGCAGGATTTGTTTTTATCAAAGTAGGTATTGCTACTATTTGATGTATCGCTGCTTGTTCTGTATCTCGACTAATGTCTATAATTTCCAGTTCGTAAGCATCCTTGAGATATTGATCGCAGATTTTACGCAGGTTTTCGATGGCATGACCTGATTTAACAGACATACCCGAAACAAAAAGCATAAATTTATGTTTGGTTGTACTTGAGCCATCAGATGAATCATCCATTTTTTAAGAGTTTAAGGGTTTTATATTAAGCCCAACAAGTACTCGTTCCTCATTCGAAAGATCGCCAATGATTTTGCGAATAGGTTCTGGAAATTTTCTCACCAATGTAGGTACAGCAAAAATCTGATCACCTTCTGCCAATTGCGGATTTTTAAGCAAATCTACAATTTCGATGCTGTAAATTCCTTTCAAATGTTCTTCGGCATATTTTTTTATATTCTCCAGTGCCGTTATTGATTTCGGCGTTTGACCTGCAATATATAATCTTAACTGCCATTCGGCTACAGCTTCTTTTTTCATTTTATTCTATTTTTTAGAACTTAGTTTTTCCTGTAATTCTTCGGTCGCTTTAAGGATACTTAGTTCCTCTTGTGCCGATTCGAATTCAGTTTTAAGTGATTCAATATTAGCTTCAAGAACTTTGCGTTTACGCTCAATTTCTCTGTCTTTTCGGCTAATTTCGTTTTGAAGCTTAATCTCAGATATGGTTTTCTTCAATTGATGCGATTGTCTTGCAGCACCAGTAAGAATCCCCTGAGGACCTAATTCTACATCCAGTAATTCTATTCCGTTATTTGTAATCACAAATTCTCTAACCTGATTAGAATGTCCCATTCCTCGGGCTTTTACAATAAAAATTCCACGATTTCTTTCTCCAATTCCTTCCATATCACGAACCGTAATCCAGGTATCTACTAATGATGATACTGATTCTTCGGCAAGATCCGGTCTAAAATTATCAGTTTGTTTATTTAATGACGTAAAAAGCGCGGTAATATTGTTGGCTTTCAACATATCAATAAGTCTTACCAACATCGAGCGTACTTCATGTTCGCTACCAACCGAAATTAAATTACTAATAGGATCAATAATAATCGTAGTAGGTTTAAACTCTCTAATTAATTTGCGAAGCGTAAGCAAATGCAGCTCAAGACCATTAAGAGACGGACGTGAAGAATGAATTTGCAAAGTACCATCATTAATATGTTTTTCAAGATCGATACCAATTGATTTCATATTGCGTACCAATTGATGCGGTGATTCTTCAAAAGCAAAATAAATTGTTTTTTCCTTCTTTTTACATTGTTCATTGGCAAAATAACAACCAATGGTAGTTTTTGCGGTTCCTGCTGTTCCTGAAACTAAAATATTGCTTCCGCGGTAAAATCCGCCACCCTGAAACATATCGTTTAATCCCGGGACTCCGGTCGAAATAATATCTGATGAAACTTCATTATCCAGTTTTAACGACGTAATAGGCAAAACCGAAATTCCGTCTTCATCAATAAGAAACGGGTATTCATTTGTACCATGCGTTGATCCTCTGTATTTTACAATACGAAGCCTTCTTGTCGAAACCTGTTCGATTACACGATGATCCAGCACAATTACACAATCAGAAACGTATTCTTCAAGTCCCTGACGCGTTAAAGTTGCTTCTCCGCGTTCTCCTGTAATAATTGCTGTTACGCCTTTGGTTTTTAGCCAATGAAATAATCTTCGCAGTTCTGCTCTAAGAATCGCCTGATTATCAAGACCCGCAAAAAGAGATTCTATCGTATCAAGTACCACTCGTTTTGCTTTTATAGAATCAATGGCGTGTCCTAACCTGATGAATAATCCATCAAGATCGTATTCGCCTGCTTCTTCGATTTCAGATCTTTCGACTCTTACGTGATCTACGACGAGTTTTTTATCTTTTTTGAGTTTTTCGAGGTCAAAGCCAAGGGATTTTACGTTTAAAGTAAGATCATCCGATGGTTCTTCAAACGACATGAAAACTCCGGGTTCGTTATATTCTGTAATACCTTTAATAAGGAACTGCATTGATAACAATGTCTTTCCGCAGCCGGCGCCACCGCAAATTAAAGTTGGTCGTCCTTTCGGAAATCCACCATCAGTAATTTCATCAAGGCCGTCTACTCCCGTAGGAGTTTTGGGAAATATAAAACTATGTGATTTTGATTGTTCTTGCACGCTATTTAATATTCTATGTTACTCAAATATACGTTTTCCTAGAATATTAACAATTAATATTTATTAAAGATTTAACAGCTGTTTAGATTAAAATGAAATTTTTCAGGAATAATTCATGTTTAAACATGGGAATAATGTAAAACTTAAATAAAATTATAAAACACTTATTTAAAAAGAACTATTTTTTGCTTGTGATATTTTTAATATTTTGAATAATAATATTTTTGTCAGAATTCGTACTGGCTAAGCCAAGAGCAGTTTCAAAGTGTTTTAAAGCCTTCTGATCATCATCACCTGAATATAAATTTCCGAGTAAAGAATAATAAAACGGATTATTGGTTAACTGGAGTTTCTCGGCTTCAACAATTGCTTCCTGCTTGTTTCTCGCCTTAGATAAAGCATACGTTCTGTTTAAAGCAACAATAGGAGAATACTCTAAAATGATCAAATGATTATACAACTCTAAAATATGCTGCCATTTTTCAGTTGTGTCTTTTTTCTGTGTATGCCAATAGGCAATTCCGGCTTCGAGATGGTATTTAGAGAGTGTATTTCCGTTAGAAGACTGACTCAGAAAATAAGTTCCTTTGTCTATTAATTCTTGATTCCATAGCGATTCATCCTGATCCTGGTATAAAATAATTTCTCCGTTTTCATTTGTTCGGGCATCGAATCGTGACGAATGAAAACACATCAACGCCATCAATGCATTAGTTGCCGGCAGATTGGTTGTTTTGTTCTGAATTAATAAATAAGTCAAACGCATGGCTTCGGCACAAAGATCTTTTCGCAAAGTCGTATTTTGCGAAGTAGAGTAGTAGCCTTCAGAAAATAAAAGATAAATGGTTTTAAGAACCGTATCGATTCGTTCTTGTATTTCAGTAGGATTTGGGTTTTGAATTTTGATGTTTTCTTCCTTAAGTTTTTCTTTGGCGCGATTTATTCTTTTATAAATCACTTCTTTATTAGACAGAAAAGCATCGGCAATTTCGTTGATTCCAAAACCGCACAATAAATTTAAGGCAAGCGCAATCTGAGCTTCATCAGAATTGCAGGGATTACAAACTGTAAAAATCATTGCTAACTGACTATCAGAAATATTCTGATCAGATAAATCAATTTCGATTTCGGGATTGTTTAATGCGGAATTGTATTGTATTTCGGTGACAATTTTCTTTTCGAAAATATCATTTCGTTTAAAATAATTCTTGGTTTTATTTTTAGCCACAGTATAAAGCCAAGCCGTTGGATTTTCAGGAATTCCTTTAATTGCCCATGTTTCTGATGCTGTCAAAAAAGTATCACTCACAATATCCTCCGCAATTTCGATATGATGAATACCAAACAAATTGCACAAAACCGAAACTATTTTCTGGTACTCGGTTCTAAATAAATGAGGGATGAATTCTTGGTTCATAGTGGTGAAAGTAAATTCTAATATATTGCCCGCGGGTTTTACAGGTTAAACGGGTTTTCGCTGGTTTATTTCTTTTTGGCATCTTTGTCATCTTGGCGAAAACACTCTTATGAATGATTGTCCTAGCCCCGATAGAAGTGGAAATCCTTTTGTGGCGGTGTTCGCCACAAAAGATTGGAACGTATAGCGGGATTAGCTCCTGAAAAAAAACAGCGAAAACCCGTTTAATCCGCCTAATCCGCGTGCAATTACAATCTATTGGAATTTGGAATTTCAAAAAATTGGAATTTAGATTATTCTACATCGCCTGACGTATCTCTACATTTCCACCCAAGTTCAAAACCGGACATCCTTGCGCGATTTCGGCTGCTTCGTCATAATCCTTGGCTTTTATGATAATCAATCCGCCAATAGATTCTTTGATTTCTACGAAAGGTCCGTTTGTGATGCCTTTTGCTTTGCTGACAATTTTTCCTTGTCCATCCCATTTTTGCAAAGGTCTGGCAAGTTTATCCTGTGCGGCCAAACCACCAAACCAGTTTTGCCATTGTTGCAAATGTTGTTGCAATTCTTCGGGTGAAGGCTGATTTTCTTTGGTGGTAAAATCTCTTCTGAATATTAATATAAATTCGTTCATTGTTTTTATTTTATAGTTTTATTTTAAATGTTTTTTACGCAGATCTTCCAAATTAAATCTGCAAAATCTGCGTGAAATAAAAATCTTTTTTAATCCATTATCTGGGACTAATGTCTAATATTATAGTAAAAAAAAGCTATCTTTTATTTGAGATATAAATTTAGTGTTTTACCAAAGACAAAAAACAGCCTGATTTATTTATCCAAATTGTCCCACTCTGTACGTTCCCGGAGTATTAGGAAAAGCAAGGTTAAAACGATTCCAGGTATTGATTGTGGTAATTACAAGTGTAAGATCGATTAATTCCTCATCAGAAAATTCACTTTTTGCGATCGCATAAACATCGTCATGAACCTGACAAGCCGTTACAGCCTCGGCGTAAGCCAAAGCAGCTCTTTCTCTTGAAGTGTAATACGGAGTTTCTCTCCAGGCGCTTAAACCAAATAAACGTTGTGGAGTTTCTCCGGTTGCCAAAGCTTCTTTTGAGTGCATGTCTAAACAATACGCACAACTATTAATTTGTGATACTCTAAAATCGACTAAATCTAGTAATGATTTTTCAAGTCCTGATTTTTTAATGTAACCTGTAATGGCAAATAAAGTACTTAACGCTTTTTGACCTTTTTCGAATGCATTGATTCTAGTTTCCATGATGTATAATTTTTAATGTTATACTCTAATGACAACTGAACTTTCAGGATTGGACAAATTTTTGAAAAAAAAGATAAAAATTTTTAAAATATTTTCAGAACCCTTGATATTTCTGGGTTTTTAATTGATGATTAAATCTATATTTTTAGAATAGTTAGACAATAAAGGTTTGTTATTAAAGCTATTTGTCATTGTCCAGGGTACAAGTTGGCCTTTCTCGATAATTTCTTTTTTAGAATAAACCATATTAAAATACATTTCTAAATCATTTGGATTTTCGGGCATTGGTTTGTTTTTTGAGCCTTCAGGAATATCCTCATAATAATATCTGGATTGTTTTAAAACAGGATATTTAGTTAGTAAATAATCGTTTAAGGTAAATCTCGGGCCATCGCCTTTGTATAAATCTTCGAATAAAATAGGAGTAATAGTCAGATCTTTAACGTTCTGTTTTAAACTTTTGTATTGATCTGAAGTGATAGAAAAATCAGATTCCTTCAAGTTATCTTTTTGAGACAATTGCCTGATTACTGAAAGTCGGACATAATCGTCGTTGATTTCGATAACCTTAAATACAAAATAATATTTTTGGTAACTCTGACTTCCGTTAATCCCTGTTTCTTTGCTAAAAATGAAACTTCCTACTCGTAGCTGATGTTCTTTTGTGTTGATGTTTTTCTTCCAGATATAAGGCTTGTAAACCTTTTCTCGAATGAGATAAAAAACAACCAAACTGATAACGGAAATTAGAATTATTTTTTTCATTTGTTTTGAAACTAGGAGCGAAGTGCTTTTTACAAATATCAATAAATTTTAATTAGGATCGCAGAAAATTAATAACCATTCTGGATATTCATCAGGATAAAGTATTATTAAAGATTAAAAAAAATCTGCTGAATCTGCGTTAAAAAATTAAACACATAGAGACATAGCTTTTTGGGTCGCATAAAAGACGTTTCACTTAAAATATTACCGCATAGTGCAATCGCGAAACGATGCGAGAAAAATAGCCACAGATTAAGAAGATTAAAATGATTAATCTGTATGTGTAAAAAAAGCCACGAATTCACGAATGATTGAGCAAAAAGCGCAATTTGATTTTGTTATCTTATGTCAATTTCGACAAAGGAGAAATTTTAACTTGTTGAAATTCTCATAGCTATGTGAAAGAAACGAGTTTCTTTATTATTTCTTTTTCAACTATAAAACCTATTTCTATGTGTTTAGAAATTCTACACAAATATTTTAAGAATCCAGCCAATTCTTAAAATTATTAATTTCTTTTTTGCTTAAAATAATAGGCTCGCTATCCGGAATGGCAACATTTACTAAAATCTCGATTTTCTGACTCGAATGCTTGATTATCTCCTGAATATGATGACGGTTGATAATATATTTTCGATTTATTTTAAAGAAAAGTACAGGATTAAGTTTGTTTACCAAATCTTTTAGATTGCTGTTGTATAAATAACTGCTGCCGGAATTGGTGTAAATAAACATATGCTTTCCTGTGGCATAAAAATAAGTGATCGAAGTATCGTTTATAGAAAGAAGTTTATCTCTGTGATTCACCAAAAAATGATGCTGAACGCTGCTCTGATTTTCAATTTCGACCAAAGATTCAACAATCAGGTTGGTGTTAAAAGTTTCTTTTATGTTTTTGTATTTTACGAGCGCTTCATGTAATTCTTCTTCTTCGTAAGGTTTTAGAAGATAATCTATAGTGAAATGCTTGAACACTTTTACGGCATAAGAATCGTAAGCGGTAATAAAAATAACGGGACATGAAACAGTTGCCTGCTCAAAAATGTCAAGACTTTTTCCGTCTCCTAAATGAATATCCATGAAGGCAAGATCAACACTATTTTTCGTAAAGAAAGCTACGGCATCTTTTACAGACTTGAGTACCGTGATTTCACTGATCGAAATAATACTCTGTTGTTCTAATATTGATTTGAGATAGCTTGAAGCCAAATGTTCGTCTTCAATAATAACTATTTTCATTACGTTTAATTTTCTGTAAAGTTAAAAAAAAAGCTCCGTTAAAAACGGAGCTAATTTTTTTACAAATCAGGATTATTTAAACGGGCATCAAGAGGGAATGGAAGCGTATAACGCGGATCATTTTCTATTAATGTGTAATCTTGATCATTAAAAGTATGATTGATTTGCTTTTGTGTTGTTCTTCTTAAATCAAACCAACGGTGACCTTCTACAGCAAACTCACGTTGTCTTTCCTGAGCAATAAAATCAAGAAGTTGAGTTTGTGTCATTGCAGCAATCGATGTGCTTAATGTATTAAAAGCTGTTGCAGTATATCTGTTTTTGATAAAAGCGATTACAGTTGTTCTTGCCGTTGGCAAATCGCTTAATTGTGCCGATGCTTCTGCTTTAGTCAAATACAATTCAGATGTTCTAAACGTACATTTTTGAGCGATATCACCACCTTTTCTAAATCTGTATCTGCTTCCGCTTGCCTGATAATATAAAGCAAAACGTAAATCGTTTGTTTTATCGTAAACGCTTGTTAAAGTTGGCGCAGCATATGATGCTCCTTTCAAAAGATTAATAAAAGGATCCTCAAGTGCTAGTATAGATTCTGGTCCGTTGTAAAGATTTGGTAAAGCAGCAGTAGTGTTTAAGTTGATTAAAGCACTTTTGTATGTCATTGCTTTATCTGCAGCAGCAATAGCTTTTGCCCATTCTTTTCTGTATAAGAAAATACGAGATTCCATTGCATACAAAGCAGCTTTAGAAAAACGGTAGTTTATACCAGCTGTCTGAGTGTTTAAATTCAATAATTTGCTAGCCGCTTCATTATCAGATAAAATCTGGTCGTAAATAACAGCAACACTTTGAGGAACGTAAGCCTGCTCTAAATCTATTTGTAAAGCCAACGGAACACCTCTGTCTGTTCCAGCTGTTGTAGCATTAAAAGGTTTACTGAAGATATTCAATAAATCAAAATAAGTTAATGCTCTTAGTGCATAAGCTTCTCCTATTAGTTGATCTTTCTCTGCAGAAGGCGCTAATTTTGCACTTGCTTCATTGATGATAACATTGGTATAGAAAATTCTGTTGTACAAAGCAGCATAAGGAAAACTGTTTGTAGTTTTATCAGGATTGGCATCGTTCCATATATAATGATCTCTGTAAAAAGTAGCATTATCATTAAATTCATCTAAAATCAATTCGTCTGCTCTAATAGCAGATAATGCTTTATGAATAGCAGTTGTAGAATAACCGCTTGTCATTACGGCTCTGTAATCAGTTAAAGTTTCCGGAATTACTTTACCTACCGGCTCAACATCAAGATAATGATCACAGCTTACAGTAGTAATGGCTACACCGGCAAAGAATACGTATTTTAATATATTTTTCATTTTAAATCAGATTAAAAAGTTAGGTTACATCCTAAAGATATTGATCTTGGGATTGGTTGTGCATAGATATTTCCGTACGTTTCAGGGTCAAAGTAACCTTTATAATTAGAGCTGATTACAAATAAGTTCCTTCCTTCGATACTAAATCTAACACTATCCATAAACAATGTTTTTGTTGCTGTTTTAGGCAATGAATATCCTAAACGAACACTACTTAAACGCATATAGCTCATTTCATGAACCCAGGTATCTAAATAGTTGTAAACATTAAGTGGTGCTCCTGCTGGAGAAAACCATTGGAAAGCCATCCATGAATCTCCTGTTCCTGAAGTTGCACTAGTAATTCCAGGTATGTTCGATCCTGTATTAGTAGGCGACCATGCATTAAGTATATCTGTAGTGTAGTTTTGACCACGATCTACTTGTGTACCATTAAAATTTGGTCTTTCAACAACAGTTTGTTTAAGATTGAAAGTGGTAGCAACAGTAAGATCAAAATTATGAACTTTAAATGTGTTGATAATACCACCAGTAAATTTAGGATCTGCATCTCCAACATAAGTAAACAAATCTCTTGTTTGTTCATCTGTAAGTTTTGATTGCGAGAAAACTCCAGGGAAAAAATCTGCATAAGGATCAAAAAGACCAAAAAGAGTTTGCGTGTTTACAGTTTCTCCCTTTTTATTTACAAATAAAGGGAAACCACTTTCATCAATTCCGTTAGTTTTTAATGCAAATACAGCATTAACAGGTAATCCTTGTCTTGAAGGTAAATAGCTGTTAGATCTTATCTGGATACGATCAACAGTACTCTTATTATGAGCAAAATTAATAGTCGTATTCCATTTAAAGTTCGGACGGTCAATGTTTCTTGTAGACAAAGAAATTTCATATCCTTTATTCGTTACCTGAGCCCAGTTAGCGTTTGTAAACTCAAAACCGTTTTCAACAGGAAGTGATTGTAAACCAATTAAATCAGTACTTTTTCTTCCGTAAACATCAGTTACAATGCTGATACGATTGTTGAATAAACCAAGATCCATCCCAAAGTTGGTATTCTCCGTTTTTTCCCATCTTAATTTATCATTTGGAGGAGAAATTACAGTAATAATAGGTTCTGATTGTCCCGGTAAAATAATAGTTGTCTGATTTGTTCCAACGACATACGGAGAAGTATTTTTATCTATATTTCCTTGTAAACCGTAAGATGCACGTAATCTTAAATTAGAAACTATTTCGCTGCCTTTTAAGAAGTTTTCTTCAGATACTGCCCATGAACCAGAAACTGCCCATAATGGTAAGTATTTGTATTTAGGATCTACACCAAATAAATCAGAACCGTCGTAACGAACACTTCCAAAGAAAGTATATTTTCTGTCATAAGTATAAGATGCTGTTGCGAACATTGATGCAAATGCATTTTCGTTTTCACTCTTTAAATACGTTCTATAGTTTAGATTAGATGCATAAGCCTGAGTTGGAAAAACAATTTGAGTTGTAGTCAATGTTTTCGGGTCGAAACCAAAACCTTTTGTATTAATAGATGTGTTTTTGTTTTTTCTTAATTCATTACCCACCATAAATTCTAACTCATGTTTTCCTCCAAGAGTAGTACTATAGTTTAACATTGTTTTCCAGTTATATTGAAAAAAGTCAGTGTTTGAATTTTGAATAATTCCGCCCACAGGAAGGAAATAAGTATAAGCTCCATTTGCAAATACACTTGTTTTTTCTCTTTCTTTTCTTGTAAAGTAAGTGTCTTTACCAGCATATTTTTCAGAAGCATTGTTGTCAAACTGTAAACCAATTTGTGTACTTGCTTTTAATCCTTTTACAATATTATAATCAACGTCAAGCAATGCTTTTATAGATCTTGTTGTCAATTCGTAATTGGTATTTTCCCTTTCTTCTAAGTAATTAAAAGGAATATAAACACTTCCATTTCCATATCCGGTCATGTCTTTATCATAATTATAACTTCCATCAGCGTTTAATGGAGCTAAATATGGATTAGCATTTCTGGAGTAATTAGCAGGATTTGTAAAAGTGTCTGTATCTGAAATATAAGATGATTTTTTACTTTGTGTACCAAAAATTCCAACTCCAACATGTAATTTATCAGTTACATCAAAGTTGTTTTTTAAAGTAAGGTTGTATCTGTCAAAACCAGTTCCGATAGTAGCACCTTCTTCGTTGTAAGCTCCTAAAGAGAAATAGTAATCAGATTTTTCTCCACCACCAGATAAACTTAATGTATATTGTTTGTTGATGGCACTTCTGTACAATAAATCGCCCCAATTGGTATTGGTGTTTCTTAAAGCGTTGATTGAGTTTTGTGTTGTTGGACTTAGAGAAGAAAAACCTCCCGATCTGTAGGCTCCTAATTCATTAGCCTGTTTAAGAATACGGGAAATTTCTCCGTTACCGTCTCTGTAAGTCAAATCTTCTCTTGAAGCCAGCGAAAGTTCAAAATCTACTTTTTGAGAAGAATTTAAAAGGTTTAATTTAGAAAAATCAGGTTTTTGAGTCACGAAAGTATTTACATTCAAGTCTACTTTCATGCTTCCTTTTTTTCCTTTTTTAGTGGTTACCACAATAACACCGTTTGCAGCTCTTGCACCGTAAATGGCAGTTGCAGCAGCATCTTTTAATATGGTAATATCTTTAATATCTTCAGGATTTAAACCTGCGATAGAAAAATTGCTTAAAACATCGATATTGTCTTTATCATAATTTTGAGGGACATCATTTCCTTCAAGTGGTAAACCATCTAAAACCCATAACGGATCCTGCGCACCATTAAGAGATGCAGTACCACGAATTCTGATTTTTGAGATCGTTCCCGGAGCTCCTGTTTGTTGTGTTACGGCAACACCCGCAACCTGACCAATTAACATTTGATCTAAACTCGCCACACCCGCTTGTTTGATATCTGCCATTTCAACTTTTGCAACAGCTGATGTCAGTTTTCTTTTTTCGATCTTTTGGTAACCTGTTACTACGATTTCTTTTAATTCGCTAACATCAGATTTTAAAGAAATAGTGTATTGGTTTTTATCTGTAATATCAATTGTATAAGGCAAATATCCCATATAAGATACTCTTAAAGTTTTGATATTACTGTTAATTTTAAATTCAAAAGCACCATCAAAATCGGTTACGGTCCCAAGGCTTGCACTTAGGATCACCCCTTTTTGTTCTGTGTTATTTGATACGGAACTGTTCTCTACAGAAACAGTAACTCCTGGTATTGGCAGTCCGTCTTTGGCATCAAGTACCTTTCCTTTAATAGTCCTTTCCTGCGCATACCCCGAAAGGGCAAGAAGGAAACTCAGCATGTAAAATAAATTCTTCATTGGGTTGTTTTTGGATTGTATTAATTTATAGTGTGTTGTTTAAAGCCTTTTCAATACGTTGAATCAAATCAAAATAATGGTTTCTGGTTTCCTGATTTCCGATGTTTCTTTTCGTTTTCAGTAATTGTAACACCTGATTCAATTCGCCTTTTTTATCAGATGTAACTTCAGAAACTCTTTTTAGAGAAGATTGATTAATGTTACGCGCCATTTTAGATTCATCTAAATAATCACATAAATGAGGCATGCTTAATGTTTCTTCTAACTGAATAATTTTTTTAGCATCAGTTTTTTCAAAAAGTTTATTTGTTGAAACAATCAATACATCAACATAATTTTTCTGAGTCATACGCTCCATAATCGTAAGTGATTTGTTCTGGATCGTAGGAGCAAAAATATTTTGGTGAAGTGTCTTGAATAATTGAGTTACCGTAAACACATTTTCTTTAGCTTCATTACGCTGAAACAATTCATTTTCTGTAATTCGCAATAAACGATCATCGCTTAACAAACTGTATAGAATTCCGTATTGTAATTCTCTTGCCAATGTGTAAGGAGTATACTCATAAGGACCAAGAGGAGAATCTTTCAACGGATTTGTTTTATCTAAAATCGGGTTAAAAAACAACCATTCCGGAAGTTTGATACTATTGTTTAATAAGTACGAAACCGCTCTTTTCTGGATCGCAGCCGGAACCGCAACATAACTTTGTTTGTTATCACCATGAACCGTTGTGTTCAGGTAAATACCACCAACATTGCTTAATACATGGTAGTTGTACAAATTCCATTGACCAATTGCACCAATATAAAGTTTACCGGTTTGGTAGTAAGATTCGTCTTTATCATACGTCCATTCAAGGATTTTGCTTACGACTCTTTTTAAATTTTTAAGTCCGTATTCACTCGCTTTCATCGCGTCATCACCTAAATCTTCAGATTGAGAACGAGGATCAATCGTGCTGTCTCCGTCTTGTTGTTCTCCGTAGAAATAAACAGGATCATTTTGGTGTTTAGCGATCAATGCATTTAAAGCATTGTGCTCTTCTGTTTGATCTGCGTACCATCTGTAACCCCATTCGATAGCATATTTATCATACTCACCGATTTTTGGCGTAATAGCTTCTACATGATCTTCAGGTTGTGCGATATAATTGTAACGCGCATAATCCATGATTGACGGAGCAGTTCCGCCCATTTTTGCTGTAAAAGCAGGAGATCTTAACGATTCCACCGGGTAAGCAAATGAAGCACCCATGTTGTGTTTTAAACCAAAAGTGTGTCCAACTTCGTGAGACGATACAAAACGAATTGCTTCTCCCATATGTTCATCACTAAATTTGTTTCCTCTTGCTTTAGGGTCGATTGCACCAGTCTGAATACGCATCCAGCTTTGTAATGAAGTCATTACATTGTGCCACCAGATAATATCAGATTCGATAATTTCACCGCTTCTTGGGTCTACAACTGCAGGTCCCATCGCGTTAGATTTTGGCGAAGCCACATAAGTAATAACCGAATAACGTACATCATCAATATCAAAATCAGTATCTTCTTCTGTAGGTTCTTTTGCGATTACAGCATTTTTAAATCCTGCTTTTTCAAAAGCAGCCTGCCAATCGCGAACACCTTCTATAATATAAGAACGCCATTGTTTAGGTGTCGATGGATCGATATAGTATACAATAGGTTTTTTAGGTTCTACCAATTCGCCTCTTTTGTATTTTTCGATATCTTCTTTTTTAGGCTCTAATCTCCAACGCGTAATTAATTCTTTCTCTAACATTGCATGTTGGCTATCGCTAAAATACCAGTGTTTTTCAGAGAAATATCCAACACGTTTGTCTGCAAAACGAGCAGGCATAGGCGTTTTATCCAATAAAATAATATTAGAAGTAACACCAATCGTAACCGATAGAGCAGGACCACCTTCAGCTACAGAAGTAGTTAATTGCGATTTTACTACAATATTTTTAGGGAAAGACTTCACACTTTCTATATACGAAAGATCAGATTTTACAGATCCTCCAAAACCAATATTGCTTAAAACATCATTGAAGCTTTTTTGTTTTCCGTCAAAAACCTTATTCGCTTTAATAACTATCGATGTCGAATCGTTGTTTTTTGTTTCGATATCAAAAACTTCTATAATAGATTCTGAGAAGTTACTGTTTACAGATGCTGTAATAGCGTCTCCAACCGGCGATGAAACTTTTGGTACAGATGATTTTACCCAAACTTTTTTGGCAACAAGATCTTTATGAAAAGTGATAATTTTATTTTCGTAATTCATTCCTTTATTCAAACCTGCATCATTAACCGGTAAAGGAACATTTGAAATTTTATTTACAACTAAAAATTCTCTTTGAAACAATGAATCGTTGATCTCCAAATAAAGATCTGTTTTTACCTGAATGGTATTGAACAATCCTTTTTTGAATGTTCCTTTTTTAATAAGGTCATCATATTTTTGTCCTTTCGAATTTTTTAATGAATCCTTAACTTGTTCTGTTTTGTCTTCTTTATTCTTTTTATTCTTTTTTTGAGCTATCATAGTACTCGTATTCAGCACTAACATCACTAAAGCGATATTTTTTAGACTTCTCAACAATGCCTTTTCTCTCATAGAAAGTTAAGTTTAGGTTAATTTTTGGCTAAAAATATTGCATGGATTACGTTAAAAAAAGCAAAATGGAGTGAGTGGCTTTTTTTCGGGAGTGAATGTTTTTTTTTATCCAATTAAAGGTAAAATGCAAGTAAAATCGCCGTCTTTTTTGTAGGCTTTAAAATTGTCTTTAGAGTAGTATTTATAAATACTTTCTAAATATTTGTGACCAAACTTAGATTCTTTCCCGAAGTTTTGCTTTTCGTTTAAATTATTGGTAATAATTACAACGTTTTCGTTAATGTTAATTGTTATTTTTAATGGCGTTTCTTCAGAGGCGATATTATGCTTGATCGCATTTTCTACAGCAATCTGAAAAGCCAGATAAGGCACTTTTTTCGCCAGAAAACTTTCGTCTTCTATATTTATGGTAAAAACAAATTCTTCGGTAAAACGGGTTTGTTGCAAAAAGATATATTTCTCTATAAAAAGCAATTCTTCCTGAACCGTAACAATATTATTAACCGGAGGATTTATAAGATACCTGTAAATTTTAGAAAGGTTTAATGTAAATTTTCGTGCCATAGCCGTGTTACCATCGATAAGCATATAAAGCGAATTGAGCGAATTGAACAAAAAGTGCGGATTTATTTGCTCTTTTAAATGTTGCAACTGAATCAGGGCTTTCTCTTTATTGATCATTTCGTTCTCTAAAAGAAGCTTGTTTTTTTCCTGTGCCAGGATTTCTTTTTCCTGAAAAGTTCTGCGCGTAAAAATGGTAAACAAATAAAAGAAAACAATTAAAATGGCCGTAGTAATAATATAAATGAGATATGCATATTGTTTTACCGCATTTACATCTTCGTTCGAAATTTCCCTCGGAAAATTTACTGCGATATACCAGTTTGTTCCCTTTACATTCAGGCGTTTGGTATATCTTACAATATCTAAAAACAAATATTCTGATGGAGCGATTCTCTTGCTAAAACCTTCTCTTTTAGTAAAAGTAGTATCCTGAGGCGCTATATTCGTCAGTTTAAAAATGTTCTTTTTAAGTAATTTTACTTCCGGATGATAAATGATTGTTCCTTTTTTATCAAACACAAAAGCATAGTTAGGCGCTTTTTGATCGATGGTCGAGAAATACGTCTGAAGCGATTTTAAGTCGATATCATAACCATATCGTATTACAGTTCCGTTTGCAGTGGTATACTTATAATAAATGCGCCAGAAAAAGTTTTCAGGATCTTCGACAATAGTATTAGATTGATTAAGATCTCTGTTTTTAGCCACAAACTCTTTTATAGAATTTTCCAGCTGGCTATTATTTTTAGAAACGGTAAACTCTATCTTTTGATTGTCGATCTGAAACCAGTTATTCTTTACCAGACTGTCATTGGCATGAATGTTACTTAAAACTTTTAAATTATCAGATAAGTTTTTGGCGTTGCTAATATCTGCAATTCGTTTCAGTTCATTTTTAGTCTCCAAAAAGCGCGATAATTCCTGAGCAATAACTTCTTGTTTTTTTACAAAAC
The DNA here is from genome assembly GCF_902804475.1 of Flavobacterium bizetiae. Lineage (GTDB taxonomy): Bacteria > Bacteroidota > Bacteroidia > Flavobacteriales > Flavobacteriaceae > Flavobacterium > Flavobacterium bizetiae. Next base: position 20,021 of record NZ_CADCSU010000109.1, on the reverse strand, counting down.
TGCGTTGTGAGCTTTCAGCATTCGATTTTTCGGTGACCTGAGTCATTAATCCACTCAATATATAAATGGAAAGCAGCGTAAGAAAAACGAAAATGATTCCTAAAATGAAGAAGTTCCTGCCGGAAAAGGTATTTTTTAAAGTAAATTTCAAAGTGTAATAAAAAAAATTAAGGAGCATCGAAGTCCTTAATTGCAATAGGGTAATAATTTTTTTTCGTGTGCAAATATAAAACTTTTTGACTGATACACTTAGAGTTATGAAATCTTAACACATATTTCGGGTAGTCGTTTAGTAAAAATCTTGTTAAGAGAGAAGAATGTTTCTCGTTACGTAGATTTAACCGCAAAGCGCGCAAAGTTTTTTTATTTTTCTGTACGGTTAGAAAACGCAAAGTTCGCAAAGCTTTGTGTTTAAACTTTCTTACTTTGTGCTTAATCATTAAACCGCAATGATCGCAAAGTTTTTTTATTTCAGGAACGTTTATAAAAGCGCAAAGTTCGCAAAGCTTTATTTAAACTTTGCGAACTTCGCGTAAACCTTAGCGTTCTTTGCGGTTAAAAATACATCAGCATTCATTAAAACCTGAAACCTGAAACAAAAAATTAAGAAATCTGAAGATGTTCTAGTTTTTTCCCCACCAAAGTTTTCTCTCCAATAACTTTAAAACCTAATTTTAAGTACAGTTTTTTAGCGCCCGGATTTTCTTCCTCTACCAATAAACCTAAAGTCTGTTTATTTTTGGTTACAAATTCTTCGATTAGAAATTGCAGCATTTTAGAACCAATCCCTTTTCCCTGATGGTTTGGGCTTACGCCTAATGAATCAATATAAAATTCATCACTTTGCGTTTCGTTTTCAGGACTAAAATCAGGATTAAAATTCAGGCGCACGTAATCAACAATAGGCTTTCTCAATTCGTGCAATTTTCCTCCGTCGTAAACTGAAACTGCACCGATAATTTCTTCGTTTTCTTCAGCTACAAAACAATTCTGATAGGAGTATTGATTGTTTTCAGATTCAACAAAATGAAGCAGGAAATAATAAGCCGTTTTTGGATCTCTTTCATCAATAAATTTATAAATAATTTCCTCCATTGCCAGCAATAAATATTTTGCAATAAGTTCTGAATCGTCAATTGTTGCTTTTCTAATAATCATGATTTCGTCTTTTAAGTATCGCAAAATTACAGTAACTTTTAAATATGAGCTATTTTGATTGAAACTATGCTGAAAATTGTTCTTTTTTTTAAGTTTTTATTAAATCAAAATAAATTTAAACTTTTAAAATTATTAAGTTAAGATGTTTGAAATCAATTATTTATTTGTTTTTTTAAGATGTCCTTTTACTCCATTATCAAGGAATTCAAGTAAAAGTAAAAATCAAGTTTCGAGACATAATTATTTTTGATAAAATCAGTTTTTTATAGTAAAAAGCTTATTTTTTAGAACTTGATTGTTGATAACTGTTTTTTTTGAAAGTAGTATTCGGATGTCTTTTTCTGTTGATAACTTTATTTAGATCTATTTTAAATAGCTGATGTTTTGGGTGTTACGGAATATTTTGAGGCTGTTGATAAAAACCAAATTTCATATCAATTTCAAGAGGTCATGACCTGTTGATAATTGCTCGGTTTTTTAACATCAAAACTTGGTGCAACGAAGATCTGTGGGTTAATTTTGTAGGTGTAGAAATGTCGTTGAAATCCCCCAAATAAACGCATCATTTTTATTTAAATAAGTCACCATTTAATACTATACATATGTCTATATTCGATAAAAGAATCAATTATAAACCTTTTGAGTATCCGGAGGTATTGCAATTTACAGAAGCCATAAACAAAGCCTATTGGGTTCATACTGAGGTCGATTTTACTGCTGATACTCAGGATTTTCATTCTCATTTAAATGCAGCTGAAAAAACAGCGATCAAAAATAGTTTACTGGCAATTGCTCAGATAGAGGTAGCTGTTAAAAGTTTTTGGGGTAACATTTACGAGCATTTCCCAAAACCGGAATTCAATGGTTTAGGAAGTACTTTTGCCGAGTGTGAATTCAGACATTCTGAGGCTTATTCACGTCTTTTAGAAGTTTTAGGATATAATGATGAATTTGAAAAACTAATGGAGATTCCGGTGATCCGAAAACGTGTCGATTATCTTTCGAATGTTTTAAAAGATACCAAATCTCAGGACAATAAAAAATATGTCGTTTCCTTAATATTGTTCAGTATTCTAATCGAAAACGTATCACTTTTTAGTCAGTTTGCGATTTTATTATCGTTTACAAGATTCAAAGGATACATGAAAAATGTGAGTAATATTATCGCCTGGACATCGATAGACGAACAAATTCATGCTAATGGAGGAATTTACATTGTAAACAAAATACGCGAAGAATTCCCGGATTATTTCGATGAAGAAACTTTAACGCTTATTAGAGAAACAGTTAAGGATTCAATCAACGTAGAAGCAGACATTTTAGACTGGATTTTTGAGGATGGTGAAATCGAAACAATCAAAAAAGCAGATTTAGTAAACTTCATGAAATTCAGAATCGACGAAAGTTTAACTCAAATCAATATTCCAACAATATTTAATGTTCCTGCCGATGATTATAAAGCAATGGCATGGTTTGAAGAGGAAGTTTTTGCCAACAGCCTTGATGATTTCTTTGCGAAAAGACCTGTAGAATATACAAAACACGACAAAAGTATTACCGCAAACGACCTTTTCTAAAAACAGCAAATTACAATTATGAATACAATAGATACAATTTCAGGAAACAGCGCTCCGCTAAGCGAAGCAGGCAATAAAATGTGGTGGAAAAACTCTGAAAGTGAACAAATTTTAAATCGTGGCTATCTTTTAAAAGGTGAAACTGTAGAAGGTGCAATTGACAGAATTTGTACCGCTGCAGCAAAAAGATTGTACAAACCCGAGTTAAAAGAGTCTTTTGTAGAAATGATCGAACGCGGCTGGATGAGTATTAGCTCTCCGGTTTGGGCCAATATGGGAACAGAACGCGGTTTGCCAATTTCTTGTTTTAACGTTCACGTTCCGGATGAAATAGAAGGAATTACACATAAATTAGGCGAAGTAATCATGCAAACCAAAATTGGTGGTGGAACATCCGGATATTTTGGAGAATTGCGCGAAAGAGGAAGTGCCGTAACCGATAACGGAAAGAGTAGTGGAGCAGTAAGTTTCATGAAACTTTTTGATACTACAATGGATACCATTTCTCAAGGTGGCGTTCGCCGAGGTGCTTTTGCGGCTTATTTAGACGTAGATCACCCGGATATCGAAGAATTTTTGAAGATAAAAAGCATCGGAAATCCAATTCAGAACTTGTTTACTGGAATCTGTGTGCCAGATTACTGGATGCAGGAAATGATTGATGGAGATGCCGATAAAAGACAAGTTTGGGCTAAAGTTCTTGAAAGCCGTCAGCAAAAAGGATTGCCTTATATCTTTTTTAGCGACAACGTAAACAAGAACAAACCACAAGTTTATAAAGATAAAAACCTGCGTATTAATGCCAGTAATTTGTGTAGCGAAATCATGTTGCCATCAAGTTTTGATGAATCATTTATTTGCTGCCTTTCGTCAATGAACCTGGAGCTTTACGAAGAGTGGAAAGATACTGAAGCTGTTAAGTTAGCGATCTTTTTCCTTGATGCAGTTCTACAGGAATTCATCGAAAAAACCGAAGGAAACTATTATTTGGCAGCAGCGAATCGTTTTGCAAAAAGACACCGCGCGCTTGGATTAGGAGTTTTAGGATGGCATTCGTATTTACAAAAAAATATGATTCCGTTTGAAGGTCTTGAAGCCAAAATGAAAACGACAGAAATATTCAAACATATTAGTGACAAAGCCGATAAAGCGACTCAGGATTTGGCCCGTATTTATGGCGAACCAGAATTGCTAAAAGGATACGGAAGACGTAATACCACGACAATGGCAATTGCTCCAACGACTTCATCATCGGCTATTTTAGGACAAACTTCACCAGGAATTGAGCCTTTTAGCAGTAATTACTACAAAGCTGGTTTGAGCAAAGGTAATTTTATGCGTAAGAACAAATATCTTAAAGCATTATTAGAAGAAAAAGGTCTTGACAACGAAGAGGTTTGGAGAGAAATCATGCTGAATGGCGGTAGCGTTCAACATATGAGCCAATTGACTCAAAACGAAAAAGACGTTTTTAAAACCTTTAAAGAAATAAGTCAGTTAGAGATTGTGCAGCAAGCATCGATCCGTCAGAAATATGTAGATCAGGGACAAAGCATCAATTTGAATATCCCTTCAGATTTACCAATTAAAGAAGTGAACCGTTTGCTTATCGAAGCATGGCAATTAGGAATCAAAAGTTTGTATTACCAACGCAGCCAAAGTGTATCTAAAGAATTAGTTACAAGTTTGGTAACTTGCAGTAGTTGCGAATCATAAAAAGTAAAGCTGGATTTTGTCCGGCTTTTTTTATGTATAATTTTTGCCACGGATTATGCGGGTTAAAACGGGTTTTCGCTGGTTTTTTTTTATGTTTGGCATTTAAACTTTGACAAAGATTTATGCTCATTTTTGTCATCCCGAGGAACGAGGGATCACACTAGAAACTCCGTAGAGTAAAGAACCAATCTTTGTCGAGTTTCGCGTGTGATCCTTCGTTCCTCAGGATGACAAACTAGACAAAAAATGCTCTTATGAAACCGAGTGCCCTAGCCCCGCTAATTCGTTACAATCTTTTGTGGCGGTGTTCGCCACAAAAGATTGTAACGAATTAGCGGGATTAGCTCCTAAAAAAAAGAAACATAGATAAAAAAAAACGACTTACTTTGTCACCATTATTATTGTGATTGCTTCGTTCCTCGCAATGACAAATAGGACGAAAAAAAAAGACTGCCCTTTTACAGACAGTCTCTCTTCAAAATAAAAAAAAACAAAATTTTAATGGCTTTTACTGTTCTCAAAACCTAAAATAGTAATCGTATAAGGCGTAGTCGAAACCTTAATTTTCTTAGCAATTGACATATTCGATAAGTTCAACTGAAACAATTCTCCTGTTGCTGGCGATGTGATGTATGCAAAATTCTCTGTTAACTGCATTTGTGGTTTCGATGTCGCATCGCTTGCCGTTTCCGGAATTACTTTTGCTTCTTTTTCAACCTGAAGGCTCGTTAAATTGAATAACTTGAATTCACCAGAGAATAATAGAATCCCCAGTTTAGTGTTGTTGTAACTTACTTTACACTGCATAATCGTAGTGCTTTGCAGGATTGGTTTAATAGTACTGTTTTCAACATCAATTAAATAAGCGCCTTTTGCAGCAGTATATCCTATAAATTTCCCTTTGGCTTTTGTTTCTAAAATTGTTCCAAACCAGGCTGCTCCAAAATCTGCTGGAAGTGCGATTAGTTTTTGTTTTCCTGAGCTTTCAACTACAAGAACGCCACTTGCAGAGCCAAAAACAGCGTAAGTTCCGTCAGAAGCATTTCCGTGGATTCCCTTTGTCGCAATAGTAGATTCGAATAACGTTTTACCTGTGTTATCGATAATTTTTACTTTTTCCGGCAATGTTCCCGCAACCGAATTGTCTTTTTGGGTAATCGCATAATTTCCGTTTAAGAAAGTCGCCATAGCACCGTGATGTGCCAATAAACCGGCATTGATGGTTTTGAATTTAGCTCCGGCAGTATTAATTTCAGATTCTTTGGCAACTGATAAAGTTCCGTCTCCGTCATTAAAAGTTAGTAATTCTCCGATTTTACTTTTAAAGTGAGTTGGTAAAAGCGATTGTCCCGTTAAAGCACCAAATTTAGGATTTCCGTCTACATCAACGTGATCGCCGTGGCTTTCGAATCCGCTGTCAAATGTTTCAACCGTATTGTCTGCTCTGTGAACAAGTCCGGCATATCGGCCAGATTCTGTGGTATAAAGCGATGATTTAGCGAATTTTGCATTAAAAGAACTTATCGTCGCATCCACCGGATTGACAAGTGTAATGGCGGTTGTTTTTTCGTCAGAAAGTAATAGTCGTAAATATTTATATTCTGTTAGTGCTTCTTGCGGAGTTTCGGTGTTATTGTCGTCGTCATTGCTACAAGAGACCGCAAAAGTGGATAAAGCAAATAGGAAAACGAGCTTGAAATAATTGTTTTTCATGGTAAAACGTGTTTAAATTAATTTAGGTTTTAAAAAATGTACAGATTAAAAATTGATGGTAATAGGCATTGATTTGTAGATACTTAAGTTGTAAGTAGTGTTTTTATAAAGAATAACCCAATTGTATTGGCCAGATTGCCAGGATTTGTCTGCAGTGGTTGGGTTTCCTTCGGCATCTTTGTCAGCGCCAACAACTATACTTTCGCCGCCCCAGACATCATTGATCTTTTGTAGCGTAGCAATTTTAGAAGCTGCCGGAAGCCCTTTGTGTTCTACTTTCGAAATCACTATAACTTTTTTGAAATCAAGATTATCAATGCTTTCAGGATAATAATTCAGGCTCTTTTTGATTAAAACAGAATACAGAATTCCGTCGCCCATAATCTGGCTTACTTGTGCATGCGCCGTAATTTTATCGTTCTTTTTGAAGATCAATTCCGGTTCTACCCAGGTATTCATGTAGTAAATAAGATCGTCGTTTCGCGAAAGCATATCACGGCCAATTAGCGGATCAGCAGGCATATTGGCAGGATCTGTAATGGTAACTTCCTCTTTAATTTCAAGTTGTGATCCGTTTTCATCCAAAACAATAAACGAGAAATCGAATTTACCTTCGGGCGCATCAGCAGGAATATTAAAATGCTTGTGTACATTGGTGTTTTTAGCGCCTTTGTATTCTGCAAAAGACAATTCGAATTTCCAGTCTTTGGTGTATTTTTCGCCTTTTTTAGGTAGTATTTTCAATTGTACATCGGCGATTTTGCTTCCGGCAATTACATCGGCATTAAAATGGAAATCACGACCAATCAAAGCTCGTTTGTTATTGGCGGTTCCAATTTCGATGTTTGTCGCGGTTGGTTTTAAAACTTCGTTGTTATCATCGTTGTCGTTGTCACAGGCCGTAAACGCAGCGGCGACAACAAAAAAGAGCAGAAATAATTTTACTTTTTTCATAAGGAATTTGGGTTTGTTAATTGAGTTCATATTAAATTTATTGATGTATTAAAAAGGGAATTTTAACTGACAGAATAATGTTTCGGCTCGCTTCAGGAAGTTCGATCAACCTGTAAAAACTGGTATGATTGAGGTATTTGGCATTAAACAAATTCTGAACCTGAAGGCTAATGATAAAATCCTGTTGTCCCGCTTTTGCTTTGGTTCCCATTGCGAGATTGAACACATTACTGCTGGCGGTTTTCTTTTCGGGAGGAACAATTTGATTTTGTTGCGCTGTATAACGATAATCGAGTGAGAAATAAGTGTCTTTTAAGTGCTTTATTTCCGGATTATAGGTTAAACCAAATAAAACCGAAGCAGGCGGAGAAAAGGGAAGCGTATAGCCTTTTTTACTTCCGGACATTTGCTCTGAATACAGATATTCGGCGAGAATCTCACCGCTTAAATTCTTTAAAAACTGATAACGTGTTGAGAATTCGCCACCGTAACGCATGACTTTACTTTGCTCGTATTCAAATACCTGATTGCCGGCACCGTAATAAATATCGTGTTGCGAAGTTGGATTGAGGTAAATGTAATTGGGGAAATAATTAAAAAACGGACTCAGTTGTACCGACCATTTATTTTCCTGCCAATCGATACCCAGATCTAACTGATAAGACCGTTCTGCCGATAAATTAGGATCTCCTTTTTCGAACCTGAAATAATGATAATTTACTCCGTTTGAAGCCAGTTCTTTGGCAATAGGCATTCTAAAACTTGTTCCTAAATTGGCTTTAAGTGACCATTGTCCCGGAGTATAATTTACACCTGCAGACCAGTTGAAACTATTAAATGATCTGGTAAGTTCCTGAGATCGTTTTAAATATTGCTGCGAGATTTGTCCATTTTCTGTGATTTCGCTCTGAAACCAATCGTAGTATTCTTTCATTTCGATTTGACCATGATCGAGACGAATGGCGCCATGCAACAGCCACAAATCATTAAGCTGAAATTTATCATAGACAAATAATCCGGCGTTCGATTGCTTAAAAGCAGGAATCAGAAAACTCCAGCCATTAATAGCATTTTGCTGTTGCTCGCCATTTAAACCTACCGTAAATTGATGTTGACCCAACGAAAATTCATCTTTGATCGCAACAGAGAAAACTTCTTTATCGTATTGTCTTTCAAGATCTTTTGGCGCATACATATCGTCAGGATAGAGTGGTGGCATAAAACCATGATTGACGTAATGGCTCCATTCGCGACGGAAATTTTGCTGAAAACCCAATTGTGTTTCCAGTTTATGAGTTCCTATCGAAAAGGAAGTTGTATTACTAATTTTAGTATGCGTAACTTCCTGATGAGGCATAAGAATGTCGCGGCTCGATTTGTCGTGAAGTTCCGTATCAACGTTTCGCGGTTCAAGTCCGTGGGCATTCGCAAAAAAGCCGCTTTTGGTATAAATATTACTGACATAAAAAACCGATTTAAAACGATCTGTAACATAACCCAAACTTCCGTGCAAATCGAGCTCCCTTCCGGCTGTATTACGCAAATGATTTTTGTAAAGCGGAACGGTATAATTGTAAACCTGCACGATATCAGTAGGAACGCGGTAATCGCCATAATCCATAGCGGTGATTCTGGTATCAAAGAACCATTTTTCGTTTCGGCCAAAAAAATTAAACGATCCTCCAAATTGTTCGTTGTTACTTTTTCCTGTAAAATCAACGCTTCCGCCTAAAACATGCTGGGCAGGAAAAGGCACAGGTTTTATATTGATCGCGCCGCCAATGGCATCAGATCCGTACATGAATGAAGAAGGCCCTTTGATAATTTCGACCCTGTTTACGGCATATTGATCGATTTCTAAACCATGATCTGCACCCCATTGCTGTCCTTCGTGTTTGATGCCATTTTCGACCACAATAACCTGATTGAAACTGAGTCCACGTATTAAGGGTTTCGAGCCTCCTGAACCAATAGAAATGGTTTTTACGCCTGGAAGTCTTTGTAATGATTGCATAAGGCTTCCGCCAAGGTTTCGCTGAATAAAACTACTGTTAACGCTTTCGATATTAAGCGATTCCTGTTTCTTTTTACGGGATTCATAATTTTCTGTAATGACAACTTCCTGTAATTGTTTTGCTTCCGGATGTAGAAAGATATCAGATAATAGGATTTCATTTTTATCTAAAGAAAGCCCCATTTCGTAAACCGAATGACCGGAATAACTGACCGTTATTTTCTTAGAATCTTTAGGAATTTGGGTAAAGAAAAAATGACCTTTTTTATCGGTAATGGTATTTATCGAAGACGGAAAAATGGTTACGATAGCGCCATCCAACGGTTTATGACCGTCGGAAAATACGCTACCGGATATACGAACAGATTGTGCTGAAGCCTTTGTAACTATAGCAAAACAACAAAACAACAGCAAAAATGCGCGTAATCGATCTAATTTATTTTCGTTCATCAAAAACACTATAAAATTTTAATACTTAAGCCTTTAATGGTTTGCCAGCCTTCTTTATCGGTCAAGCGAATCATGAAATGATAATCGCCCGGATCGATATCAGTTGGAATGGTAATTTCTTGAACGGCTTCATAACTTTTTTCTCCGTTTGGAATAGTAACCGAATTGATATACAACATTGGATTTACAGGCTTTTTGATAGGATCTGCAACACAATTATTGACTTCGGTACTGTGCGTGTGATGGTCAAAATTGTGGTGAATGTCGAGACTGTAAGATCCCAAAGCGGCATTATCTGTAAATTTTGCCCTGAAAGTGATTTTCTGTCCACGCGTGATTTCGCTGCATTGTATTGGGAATGCATTCGAAGCCGAAATATCAATTACAGGATATTCGGTATCAATTTCGTTGTTGTCGCTGCTACAAGAAGCAAGTGCTAACAAGCCTATTAATACAGCAATAAGCGATTTAGTTTTCTTCATTTTGATTGATTTTTAAAGGGTTCATATTGATAAAATTGGAATTACTAAAGTGAAAATTGGATATAGGAGATCCTGTAAGAAAACCGATTTTAAATCCTGAAAACAGGATATAAAAAGGATTTCTTCGATCAATTTTTGAGATAGACGAGAAAAGTTGTAAAATCTAAAAAGCAAGCTTAAAACAAATTTTAATAGCGTTTAAACGATATTCAATACAAGAATGTTGAATTTAATAGTAATAGAAATAAGGGAAAATACTATTGCTCCTGATTTGATTTTTGAACAAAGTAGTTTTATCCTAAAAAGGAGAATCTTTGATACAATCACAGGAAATGACTTTTCTAATCAATACAATATTGAAGAAAAACGAGTAGTAAGAATCCGGAAAAAGCGAATAACATTTTCGATATTATTTAATTCTAAAACCTATAAATACACATCAATTTCAATTGAAATGAGTTACTTTTTATGATTTTAGAAAATAGGAGGTGCTCTCAGAGAGAAAAGAGAACCCTTGAAAAATTCAGAAAGTGATTTCGAATAAAAATGTACAAAATGAATGATCGTACTATTTTTATAAAACTGAAAAGTGATAAAAGAGAAAGTACCAACGGGACTAAATTTAAAATGACAGATGGCGCATTCTTCGTTAGAATGGTCGTGTATTTTAAATTCACTTTTCGTATTGTTATAATGTTGCGTTATATTTTTATGTGCAGCATTATGGCTTTGTATATGTTCATAAGAATGTATCGCTGGAAATAGTATTGCAAATACTACAATCAGCGGCATTAAGAGATTAAGGATTTTAAATTTCTTGTTCATTCTAATGAAAATGGGCACTTTATTGGTAAAGTTGGTACAAATATAAAATTCTTATTTATAAATGCAACAATGTTTCGTTAAAAAAAAGTATGAGATGTTTTGAATTACGATTTAAGAGTTGAATGTTAGCAATCGTGCCTTTAGGCACACAATATTGGTAAAATTAGGTTCTAAATAAACGTAGTGTGCCGTAGGTATACAACATACCGAAAACTATTGCGTACCTACGGCACGCCAAATTTGCTTTAAATTGTTGTTTTCTACCGATATTATGTACCTAAAGGCACATTTCAATTTTTAATTTATTTGAATTAAGATTAATTCAAACTCAAACTTTAGATTTTAATCTGCTTAACGTTTCTTGCGAGACATTAATGTACGACGCGACAATTTTGTTTGGCAAACGTTTTACAATAGTGGGATTGATTTTTAGCAAAAGCTGATATCGTTCGCGAGCATCCATAGTCGTAAACGACATCAATCTGTTGGTATTATTGACGTAAGCTCTTTCTAAATACCGACAATAAAATTGCAGCCATTCGGGAACAATTTGTAGCAAATGATTAAAATCTTCGTGGCTAATATACAAAAGCTCTGATTTTTCAATCACCTGAATGTATTCTGCTGAAGGCGCTTTGGTAATGAAACTCACCAATGCTGTAGCAATTTGGTTTTCGAAAGCAATATATCGGGTTACATCTTTTCCTTCTTCATTGATATAATAGATTCTCAGGCATCCTTTGCCCACAAAATACGTATGCTGACTAGTTTGTCCAGCCGAGACTAATAATTCGTTTTTAGCGTGTTTTAATGGCTTAAAATAAGATAAAATCGTATTGAGGCTTTCATCAGAAACCTCAATACGACCTTTTATATAATCCCTAAGTTGCTCGTATATCATTTGTTACTTATAATCTCTCACGAATTTGCGGTAATAGATAATATCTTCTATAGACAATACTACCAAATCATGCTGTTCTGCAAAGCTAATGATTTTGCCAAGTTTAGCCATCGTTCCGTCCTCATTCATTAACTCGCACAAAACAGCTTCTGGTTGCAAACCGGCTAATTTCATTAAATCTACGCTTCCTTCGGTATGTCCGTTTCGTTCGAGAACACCATTGTTTTTGGCTCTTAACGGGAAAATATGTCCAGGTCTGGCTAAATCTGATGCTTTTGCGTTTATGGCGCTTGCAGTTTTAATAGTGGTAATGCGATCTGCTGCCGAAACTCCCGTGGTTACGCCTTCTTTCGCTTCGATTGTGATCGTAAATGGAGTCTGAAAACTACTGGTGTTTTTCTGAACCATATACGGCAATTCGAGTTGATCGGCTTTTTCGTTAGGCAAGCAAAGGCAAACGATTCCGCTGCATTCGCGAATCATCATGGCCATGTTTTGAACGCTGATATGTTGTGCCGAGAAAATCAAATCACCTTCGTTTTCGCGGTCTTCGTCATCGGTTAGTAAAATTCCTTTTCCGTTTTGTAGATGTTTTAAAGCGTTTTCTACGCGTTGTATGCTGGTTAAACCAAATTTTTCTAAAGGATATGTTAGTGTGCTGATCATTTGTTTTGGGTATTTCAAATTAATAAGCAGCAAATCTAGAATTGTTTAATACGCAAAAGTTTGATGTAGGTCAATAAAATGAGGGTTGGTTTTAATTGCTCGTGTTTTTTTGGGAAGAGGAAGTTTGCCACTAATTACACGAATTTTCACGAATTTCTTTTGTAATGGTTGGCTTAAAAATAATAGCCACGAATTCACGAATTTTTAGGGATTATTATGAGGATGAATTTTACCACAAATTACACGAATTTTCGCGAATTATTTTTTCTATGATTGTGGATAAATTGTAGAAAGAAATTCGTGTAATTGCTTCGCCTGTTCGCTGTCGCTCGGGTTGTGGCTATTTATTCTGCTGGAATGAACTAATTTCTATTGTAGAAATAAAATCCTCGTTTTCATCCAAAATAAAATCATTTAGTTTTAAAGCCTTTTCTATAGAAGCTTCGGTTCTATGCGTATAGAATTTCATAACACTATTAATGTCGATGTTGTCTAATAGTTTCAAAAGATCACATGCAACAATCGTTTTTCTAAAACTCCCTGCACTAATTTCTTTTTCGTACAAAGATTTACTCAGAATCTCTTCAGTTTTTAGCGTTTCAAAAGCATCAGTTCTAAAGAAAAATGAAGTTGCCAGTTCACTTTGATTGTTGTATTCGATGCTTTTAAAAAAGCCCGATTCGGCCTTAACGATCATGATTGTTGCACCATAAAAATTATGTCTTGAGATAATGTTGAAATCCGAATAGTAATAAAGATTTTCTTCGTTTAAAATGTAAATTGCATATAAATCAGACACATCAAAGGTTCTAAAAAAGGACGTCATGTAATCTGTATTGAATACGTCTACAGCTACATGGTATTTTAGATCACTTTGATGAGTGGTTTGAATAAACGGAATATCATCATATTTTGCAACAAACTTTTGAGATATTAAATTAAAACTTCTTAATCGGGACATATTGCGGTTGGTATGGTTTATTTTAGGCTGGCAATAAATTCTTTATAACCGCTTTTTTCTAAGAAATCTTTTAAAGGTATTGTATAAATATCTTTCCAGGAATCTTTTCCATTTTTTTCGGCATATTTTTGAATGATTCTGTAGCCCAGAAAATAGCACAATTCATTTTCGACTTCTTTGGGTAAGTTTTCGATAACGGGTTTGCATTCGCTGTTTCTTCCGCAATGTCTAAAAATAGGACAGCCTTCTTCGTTGGTTTTATAAAAATAAGGTTCTAGTTTTTCGAAAATTTCTTTTTCGCGACTGAACAAAATTTTAGTATCATCGCCATACAAAGCTTCTTCCAGAGATTGATTTAAGTACAGAGAAGTAAAGTAAACCGCCAATCCTTCATCTAGTGTAATACCCAAACCTTTTTGTCCGTTTGGATCTTTCTCTAAAGCCGGATTAAAAAGCAAATGTTCTAGTTCGTGTGCAAAAACTTTATCAATCGATTTGCTGTTCCACTCAGAGCCAAACATATCCAATATCATAGAATTGTTATCGCAGCCGCCAAAAATCTGAAAGTCTTTAGGTCCAAAATATACCATCCATTTTCCTTTTCCTTTCTGGCCAGTAATTTCTTGTAATGCTTTTAAATGTTTCGTAAACAATTGATTAATGTTTACCGAATCTAAAACAGTAAGTTTTTGTTTGATGAGCGCTTCATGGTCTTTTAATAAGTTTCGATTCCAGGAATAAATGCCATTGGGTTTGAATTTAAGCCCGTTTTCTTCTCCGAATATTTGAGAAAGGCAATTGTCGAAAGCATATTTATTAGGTTTATAAACCTTGTTTAAAATCGTCAAACTGTCGAATTTACCGGAACGATGGGCGAGAATTTGATTTTTGAAAGCATTATGAATCGTCATTTGCCCCACATTTATGCTATCATCAATGTTTTTGACTTTATCGATAATATCTGAATATTGATTTTTTGGGGAAGGTTTAGAAACGGAACAACTAAATAAGATAAAAGATAAAAGGAGTAAAGTAAAGTTTTTCATAGAGTTAAAGAGATGTGGTTTTGGTTTTAACTTCATTCTATTGCCAAACAAAAATGGCTAAGGGGTAAATATATAGAATTGATCAGGTATTTACAAACGAGAAAGTTTAGAATGGGTTTCTGATATTGATCGATTCTTAATTTTATGTAGCTAAAAGACTATTTAATTTTAAACTTGTTAAAATTATTTTTAATCACATCAAAAACATTCTTATCAATGAGAGTAGACTTTCAGGGATTATATATGAGATAAGTTGGTATGGTAGAAGTCAAAAGCCTGAGTAAATAAATATGTTTCGCCTATTCCCGTTTATTTAAGTGTACATTTGATATATACGATAGCCCCAATGAACATAAACGAGAATATAAAGATTTTACTTACTGATGATGATGAAGACGACAGAGAGTTTTTTGCAGAAGCAGTAGAAGATCTGAATTTGAATTATCCTGTCGAATTTTGTAAAAACGGTATAGAACTTCTAAACCGTCTTGCAGATAACACTTTAGGTATTCCTGATATTATTTTTTTAGATCTTAACATGCCTATTTTGTCTGGTTTTGAAACCCTTCAGCAAATTCGGGAAGATACCAGATTTAAAGATGTTCCAGTGATTGCTATTTATTCAACTTCAGCAACTAGCGATGGTATTAATAATACTTTTGGATTAGGTGCTAATGCTTATATTATAAAACCAATCGCTTTTAGTGATTTAAAAAAATTGCTAAAAAAGGTTATCGAAACCGATTGGAAGGAAAAGTTGAAGCATGCAAAAATTGAATCTTATATCATTACAGTATAGATTTCAAAGCGTTTACATGGAATATTGTTTAGAGATTATTCCTTAATACCTAAAAATTGAAATCATGCATAAGCAAAAAAGCAGTTTACCCAAGGCTACACGCCAGGATTTTCCTATTGTAGGTATTGGTGCTTCAGCAGGAGGACTAGAAGCTTTTAGACAATTTATAGAAGCAGTTCCGTCTAATTCTGAAATGGCTTATGTCATTGTACAACACTTGCATCCGTTGCACGACAGTATGCTTACAGAACTTTTATCACGTGTTGCAAAAATTCCGATAAACGAAATTACTGATGATATTCATTTGGCTCCCAATAACATATATGTTATTCCGGAGAATAAAATGCTAACCTCTTACGATGGTGTTCTTAAATTAAGTCCGCGTCAAAAAGATACTAAAAATCAGGCTATAGACGTCTTTTTTAATTCATTGGCAGAGGTTCATCTTGATCTTGCTTATGGTGTTTTACTTTCCGGAAACGGATCTGATGGTACAATTGGACTTAAAGCGATCAAAAAACATGGTGGAATTACTTTTGCACAAGATATTGAAGCCGCCAATAGCGAAATGCCACAAAACGCCATCAATGCCGGAGTGGTAGACTATGTTTTATCACCAAGTCAGATCGTAGCCAAATTGATTGAACTCGCCAAAGCAAAAGAGAATTTTATTCAGGAAAATGATCCAAATGACGAAGTAGTTTTTCAGGAGATTATTAAAATATTACGTCATCATAGCGGGGTTGATTTTACGTATTATAAACAAACTACCATACGCCGACGCATTGCCAGACGAATGGCACTGAATAAAATAGTTACTCTAAGAGATTATCTAAAAGTGCTTCAGGGCGATAAGGTCGCGTCTGAAGATTTATTTAATGATTTATTGATTCCTGTGACAGAATTTTTTAGAGATACCAAGATCTTTCAGATAATGAGAGAAAAAGTTTTCCCGATATTAACCAGCAGAGTAACTGAGGGAAATTCTATTCGTATCTGGATTGCAGGATGTTCTACCGGAGAAGAAGCTTATACTTTAGCAATTGCCCTGCATGAATATTTAGGCGAAAATCTGGAGGGAAAAGAAATTCAGATCTTTGCTTCGGATATTTCAGAAGTGGCTATAGCCAAAGCAAGAATTGGGTTTTACAGAAAATCGCAAATGCGAAATGTTTCTGAGACCATTCTGACTAAATATTTTACAGCTAACACAAGTGGTTATAAAATTAAAAGACAAATTAGGGATTTATGCATCTTTGCTGTTCATAATTTTCTAACAGATCCGCCTTTTGCCCGTATGGATTTGATAACCTGTCGAAATGTATTTATTTACATGGATTCGTTTTTACAAAAAAAATCACTGACTACTTTTCATTATGCCTTGAAAGAAAATGGATTTTTACTTTTAGGCAAATCCGAAACTGCTGTTCCTGCCGCTGAACTTTTTCAACCGTTTGAGAAAGCAGGAAAAATTTATACCCGCAAGCAGGTTTCAGGGAGATTTGTGCATTCTGGTATGGAATCGAATGATAAATTAAAAACACTAAAAACAAATATACCCAGAAAAGAGATTATTAAAGAAGATTTTAGAAAAAGCGCCGAAGCCGTATTATTATCGAATTATACCCCTGCCAGTGTCATAGTTAATGAACAAATGGATATCGTGCACATAAACGGATCGATTGCTGATTTTATTGAACTTTCTACCGGAAAACCGACTTTTAATTTGCTAAAAATGGCCCGGGAAGGATTGGCTTTCGAACTTAGAAATATCTGGCATAAAGCCAAAGAATCAGGTGCATTGGTTAAAAAAGAAGGCATTCAGGTAAAAAGCAGAGGAGCAATTAGTGAAATTACAATCGAAATTCGACTGCTTGAAGATACTTCTGAACCTTATTTTTTAGTATTATTTTATAAAAGTATCCTTAGAAAAGAAGATATATCATCAAGTGAATTTACCGCAGATGAAATTCGCGAAAATGCCAATTTAAGAAAGATTGCCCAGCTCGAAAAAGAACTGGCAAAAATACATGATGATGTAAATGCGATTAGCGAAGAGCAGGAAGCATCAAACGAAGAATTGCAAAGCGCTAACGAAGAATTACTAAGTGGGAGCGAGGAACTGCAAAGTCTGAATGAAGAGCTTGAAACTTCAAAAGAAGAGCTGCAATCAAGTAATGAAGAGCTTTTGCAGATTAATCAGGAGCTTTTAAACAAACAGCAGCAAATTAATATTTCTAAAAATTATACTGAGGCTATTGTAGCAACACTTCGTGAACCTATAGTAGTGCTGGATACTAATTTGAGAATTAAAAATATCAACAGGGCATTTTCTAAAAAATACAATATTGCTAAAGAAGAAGCAAGCGGAAAACTGATTTATGAAATTCAAAATCACCTTTTTGATAATATTCCGATGCGTGCCATGCTTGAAAAAGTATTGCCCGAAAAAACACAACTTGATGATTATCAAATATCAGTAAATCTTTTGCCTTATGGTGAAAGTATTATGCTGCTAAATGCCAGACAAGTAACCAATGAAAACAGCAAAGAACAACTGATTTTATTGGCTATTGAAGATATTACCGAACGTAGAATCATCGAAAAAAGACTGCAAATATTATCAAGTGAATTAGAAGCAAAAGTTGAGGAACGTACTACTGATTTGTTAACCGCTAATAAAGAACTCGAAAGCTCGGTTAAGAATTTACACGGAGCCAATGTTCAATTGCAGGAATACGCCTATGTAGCGAGTCATGATTTGCAGGAACCTTTGCGTAAAATATTGATGTTTATAAGCCGACTGCTGGAAATGAATGAAGATTTTTCTGCAGAAGCTCTTGTTTTGGTCGAAAAAATTAGCAAATCGTCCATTAGGATGAATACGCTTATAAAAGATTTATTGGCATATTCGTATCTTAATAATCCTGACCGACAATTTGTAACTACAGATTTAAACGTGATTCTAGCTGATATTCTGGTTGATTTTGAGTTAATGATCGAAGAACGTAAGCTTGATATAAAAGTAGGTTTGTTGCCTGTAATCAATGCGATTCCGTTGCAAATGAACCAGCTTTTTTATAATTTAATAAGCAATGCTCTTAAGTTCTATAAAAACGACGGTTCGCTCTCTAAAGTCGAAATATATTCTCAGAAAGTGAGCGCGGGTCAAGTTCAAAAATACCCTACCTTAGATCCCAAATTAAGCTATTGCGAAATCATTATAAAGGATAACGGAATAGGTTTTAACAAACAATACGAAAACAAAATTTTTACCATCTTCCAAAGGTTACATAACAACGAAGTCTACTCCGGAACCGGAATTGGTCTAGCAATTGGAAAAAAAATTGTAGAAAATCATAAAGGTATTATCTTCTCAAAAGCCGAAGAGGATGTTGGCGCTGAATTTCATATTATATTACCTGTTTAAGATTTTACTATTTATTTAATTAATGAAAAGACGATATGCTGAAGGTGTATTGTCTTTTTGTTTTTAATTGAAGTTATAATGAATAACAGATTTCTATTTTCCAATTCACTTCTCATGAAACCGATTTCCCTAGCCCAGACAGCAGCGGCATTCTTTTATTTTTTTTCTTAAAAAAAATAAAAGATATAGTGGATGGCTGGAAATAGCTCCTAATAAAACCCATTAGAATTTTGTATCTTAGTTTTTAGTAACTAAATTTTATTTGATCATGAGTTTTTCCTGATGCAATAAGATTGTAAAATGAAATAAGATGCCTTGGAATCCAGAGATTTATAATAAATTTAAAAATATTCGTTATCAGCCTTTTTATGATTTGGCGGATTTTATTGAACCTGTAAGCGGAATGAAAGCGATTGATTTGGGCTGCGGAACGGGGGAACAAACGGCAATTTTGGCGGATAAATTTGCAGAAGCTAATTTTCTGGGTGTCGATTCTTCGGCAGAAATGCTGGAACAATCGAAGTCTTTAGAAACGGATAATTTGCATTTTAGAAAAGCAACTACCGAAGAAACGCTGAAGTCGGGCGAAAAATGGGATTTGATTTTTAGTAATGCGGCTTTGCAATGGTCTAACAATCATGAAACTTTGTTTACTGAATTGATAAAACTCGTGAATCCAAAAGGGCAATTTGCGGTACAAATGCCGGTTCAGCCTGAAAATAAACTGAATATAATTCTAGCCGAATTGGTGGATGAAGAACCTTTTAAGTCCTATCTAAAAGGTTATAAAAGAGATTCTCCGGTTTTGAGTATTGATGAATATGCCCAAATTTTGTTTGATGGCGGATTGGAAGATCTTAAGATTCAGCAAAAAGTATATCCGATAATCGCGAACGATCATGAAACGCTTTATAATTTTATTTCGGGATCGGCTTTGATTCCGTATATCGAGCGTTTGGATGGCGATGAGAAAGCACTTTTTATTAATACGTATAAGAAAAGAATCGCACTACATTTCCCGAAACTTCCGGCGATATATTCTTTTAAGAGGCTTTTGCTTTATGGTAGGGAAGGGTGATTTTTTTTATGCCACAGATTACAGGATTAAGCAGATTTTTTTGTTTCACGCAGATTTTAAAAAGGATTTGGGCAGATGATTTTTAAAATTAAATCTTTGATTATCTGCTGCAATCTGTGAAATCTGGGTGAAAAAATATGTGTTTAAATTTTTGCTACAGATTACAGGATTAAAAAGATTTTATTTTTTTGTTTCACGCAGATTTTAAAAGGATTTAGGCAGATTTGCGCAGATGATTATTTTAATAAATC
>NZ_CADCSU010000108.1 GCF_902804475.1 Flavobacterium bizetiae | reverse complement strand
GATAAACTTGTTGAAAGATTAAAATCAAAACCAAAAGATTTTTCTTGGGATGAAATGCTGAAAGTTCTAAATCATTTTGGTTATAAACAGATTGCACAAGGAAAAACAGGTGGATCAAGAAGGAAATTTGTGAATGAAAATAAACAGATTATAAGCCTTCATGAACCGCATCCACAAAAAGTTTTAAAGGGATATCAACTTGATATCATTATTGAATATTTAGAATTGTAAGATGAAAAACTACTTAGAATATATTGGGTACATTGGTACATTAGAATTTTCTGCAGATGATAAAATATTCTTTGGGAAAATTCAAGGTATAAATGATTTAGTAACTTTTGAAGGTTCTTCAGTTACAGAATTGGAAGAATCTTTTAAAGAAGCTGTTGATGATTATTTAGAGACATGTAAATTATTGAATAAAGTCCCGGATAAAACCTATAAAGGATCTTTTAATGTCAGGGTGTCTCAAGAGTTACATCAGAAAATAGCTCTTTTAGCCTCCAGAAAAGGATTAAACTTAAATGAAATTGTAAAAGAAGCATTGTCTTATGTTGTCAAACATGAAGAAATTTTAAATTAAAAACCCGAAACAGAAAATGTTTCGGGTTTTCTTTATCGTTTATCTTCTTTAGAATAATTTGAAACTCCATTAATATCAATTGGAGTCCCCAAAAAGCGAGGATCGCGATTTCTCAAAACATCAAAAAACGATTTACAAATAGAACCATATTCTCTAAAAGTAACATATTTGTACCCTAAATATTCTCCATTATTCGCTGAATATCCAACCGATTTAATCCCAAGTTTTTGTCCGATATAAATAGCGCGGTTTAAATGATATTCCTGAGAAATTAAAGTAGCTCTTTTAATGTTGAAAATATGCTTCGCGCGATACATAGTTGAATAAGTGTCGAATCCTGCATAGTCAATAAATATTTTGGTGGTATCAACTCCGTGATTGAAACAGTAATTTTTCATTACCGTTAATTCATCATATTCATCACGACCATTATCTCCTGAAAGTAAAATTTTATTAATGCGGTTTGCCTTGTATAAAAGAATTCCGGCATCTAATCGATCCTTTAAATATTTACTAGGTTGATCTCCGTTAATTCCGGCACCAAAAATAATCCCGACATCATTTTTAGGGAATCTTTTAATCGAATAGTATATGTTTTTTTTGGTAGAAGATTTCACGTAATAATTTATAGAAACAATAGTAACTAATCCGATAATTAAGAGATAAAGGAAGATTTTAAATTTTTTTTTCAATTTACTTACTATTTAATCTTTAATGTCAACAGCGTTTATCGTCTGAATCTTTCCATCAGCATAAACGACAATTTTTCCATTGATTTTCTTTTTGTTTTCAATCATTTTTTTTGATGAAACTTTAAGACCTTCAACTATTTTATTCTGCAATTCTTTAATTTTATCTTTTGTCATGTTGTAAATTATTTATTTTTTTAAATAAATTTTCATCTATAATAACTGGTTCTTCATTAATTTCTTTTTCTAATATAAGAATGGGTGATTTGTTAGAATTATCAAATAGCATCACATTGTCACATGCATTTAAATAAATTTTGAAGAAATTCTTAATTCCTCTAGTATATCTTCTTTCAATAACATCTTCCGGAATATTATGTCCGCCTTCGCTTACTCTAATTATTACTCTTTGTTTTGCAAGTTCAATGGAGTTTAACCAAAAGAAAACTAAGGTTACAAAATATCCTTGACTTTGAGCTTTTTTGATAATTGAAATATAACTTTTTGCAGAAAGTGTTGTTTCAAAAGCAAAATCAGCTTCTTTCTCTAATAATTCCCCTATACGATGTAGCATTATTCTTTCTGCTTCAAAACTTACTTTTTCAGGTTGAAAAGGAGATAATCCTTTAGCAATTTCATCTGCATTTACAAATTCTTTACAGTTCAAAATTTCAGGCAAAATTGTATATGAAGCTGTAGTTTTTCCAGCTCCATTACAACCAGCAATAATATATAGATTTTTATCTTTCAATATTTTGAATATTAAACAAAGGTATCAAATAATTACAGCAATCCTGCTCTTTTCAATAAAGCTTCAGGTTTTGGTTCCTGACCTCTAAATCGTTTGTATAAAATCATCGGATGTTCTGTTCCTCCTTTTGAAAGTACATTGTCTTTAAATTTTGTTGCCACTTCATGATTGAAAATTCCTTTTTCCTGAAAATATTCAAAAGCATCAGCGTCTAATACTTCAGCCCATTTATAGCTGTAATATCCAGAAGAATATCCACCTTGAAAAATATGAGAGAACGCCGTACTCATCGCATTTTCTTTTACATCAGGATACAATTGTGTATTGGCAAATTGTTCTGTTTCGAAAGCTTTTAAATCTGTAATATTGGTTGGGTCTTGTCCGTGCCAAGCCATATCCAATAAACCAAAACTTAACTGACGTAAAGTGGCTAAACCTTCTTGGAAACTGGCACTTTCTTTAATTTTCTGAACATACTCAATCGGAATAATTTCTCCGGTTTCGTAATGATTCGCGAACAAAGCCAAAGCTTCCGGCTCGTAACACCAGTTTTCCATAATCTGACTTGGTAATTCTACAAAATCCCAGAAAACAGAAGTTCCTGATAAACTCGGGTAAACTGTATTGGCTAACATTCCGTGTAAACCGTGACCAAATTCGTGAAATAAAGTCGTTACTTCATTAAAAGTTAATAATGATGGTTTAGTTTCTGTTGGCTTGGTAAAATTACAAACGTTTGAAATATGTGGTCTTTCATTTACGCCATCTTTTATAGATTGCGATTTGAATGAAGTCATCCATGCGCCATTTCTTTTCCCTTTTCTTGGGAAGAAATCTGCGTAGAAAATCGAAACTAAATTACCATCAGCATCGGTTACTTCATAAGTTGTAACTTCTTCATGGTATTTATCAATATCAAAAACTTCGGTAAATGTTAATCCGTATAATTTTTTAGCAACTGTAAAAGCACCATTTAATACTTTTTCTAATTGAAAATAAGGTTTTAGTTTTTCATCGTCTAAATTAAAAAGCTGTTGTTTTAATTTTTCAGAATAATAAGCGCCGTCCCATTTCTCTAATTGTTCGATTCCGTCCAGTTCTTTGGCGAAAGCCGTCAATTCAGCAAACTCTTTTTGAGCAGCAGGTTTTGCTTTAGCCAATAAATCATTCAGGAAAGAGAAAACTTTCTCCGGACTTTCAGCCATTCTTTCTTCTAGAACAAAATGAGCATGAGTTTTATAAGCTAATAAATTAGCTCTTTCAAAACGTAATTTGGCAATTTTTAAGACATTTTCCTGATTGTCAAATTCGTTATTCTGAAATGCTTTTGCTCCAAAAGCAATCGCCATTTTTTTACGCAATTCACGATTATCCGCATAAGTCAAAAACGGAACATAACTTGGATGATCTAAAGTGAAAAACCAACCTTCTTTTCCCTGGCTTTTTGCTAATAATCTTGCTGCTTCGATAGTTCCTTCAGGCAAGCCTGCTAAATCTTTCTCATCTGTCAAATGCAATTCGAAAGCATTGGTTTCTGCTAGAACATTTTCTCCAAATTGTAAACTCAATTTCGATAAATCTTTATCAATTTCTCTTAATTGATCTTTTTTGTCTTCTGGTAGATTCGCTCCGTTTCTTGAGAAACTTTTATATTTTTTATCTAAAAGAGTAGTTTGCTCAGGATTTAGATTTAATGTTTCTTTTTGATCGTAAACCGTTTTTATTTTGGCAAATAAAGCAGCATTTAATGTAATGTCATTTCCAAATTCAGACAATAAAGGCGAAACTTCCTGAGCGATTTTTTGCATTTCGTCACTCGTTTCAGCCGAATTCAAATTAAAGAAAGCACTTGAAAGACGATCTAAGATATCTCCTGAAAAATCCATTGCAACAACTGTATTTTCAAAAGTTGGTGCTTCGGGATTGTTTACGATTGCATCGATTTCGGCTTTAGCCAAAGTAATTCCTTCCTGAAAAGCCGGAAGATAATCTTCAATTTTAATTTGCGAAAAAGGAACTGTGTTATGTTTGGTAGTAAATTTTGAAAGTAAAACGTTCATTATGATATAATTATTTTATGAATTGAACTCAATATTTTTGAATTTCAAAGATAGCAATTTATAAAAATCTAATTGTCTAAACCAGATCGATTCTCGGCATAAAATCCTCTTAAATTGTGTTATAGATATGTTATTTATTGCTGTGTAGATTTTTAAAAGCGTAAATTGAAAAAATGTGATTAGAACTATAAATGCTAATCAGAAATTGTAAAACAGAAAAACGATGAATTATCAAATTGTAATAAAGAGAATAGATACGGTTAACGAAGTAGAAGGATATTGGTCTGATGAAGATCTTGTTCAGTTATTAGAAAAATTCAATTATCCTGACGGAGCAACAGCAGACAAAGCAAGTTTGCCCGAATTATTAGAAATGGCGATCTCGGATTACGAACCAAATGAAGCAGCCGAAATAGTATTAAAATATAAACTTCCGGAAAGATTAACCGAAGGGCAAATCGAGCAAATTGCGCACGACATGTTAATTGATAAAGTTTGTGAGGAATATCCAGAGATAGACATGCAAGGAACTTTGTTTCACATTAATCAATTGCTTTTTAAAGCGTACAACGGAAAATTTCCGAATGCAAAAGCTTCTATTGTTCATTTTTCAATGACTCCAAATGATAACGAACCACAAAAATTGACGGCTGAAAATGTACTGAAATTATTGAATAATGGTTTATCCGATAGAAATTTGATTAAAAGATTGTTCGAAAATCAAATGTCACAAAATATTCCGTTTCCTGAAGCTGAAGATATAGTTTGGGAATTGACAACAACAGACGATATAAATTACAACTTGGTTACTTCTGAAAATTGGATCAATAGCGAAGATATCAATGAATATGAATTTGAGTCTGTCTTGGAACAAATTGAAGACGAAGCATAATTTTAGTTTTCAGTTTTCAGTCACAGTTTATACTGTAAATTGTGACTGAAAACTGTGACTGAAAACTATTTTAAACTTTCAGCTGCTTTATTAACCGCTGCTTTTAGTTCTTCTTTGTAAGCAATAATAGTATCTAATACTTTTTTATCGTGACTTCCGATAATTTGTGCTGCCAAAATTCCAGCATTTTTTGCTCCGTTTAATGCAACAGTTGCAACAGGAACTCCGCCCGGCATTTGTAGAATCGATAAAACCGAATCCCAACCATCGATAGAATTGCTTGATTTTACTGGAACGCCAATTACAGGAAGTGGCGACATCGAAGCAACCATTCCAGGTAAATGTGCCGCTCCGCCAGCTCCGGCAATAATAACCGAAATTCCGCGAGTATGTGCATTTTTACTAAAATCGAATAATTTTTCCGGCGTTCTGTGCGCCGAAACGATATCTACTTCGGTTTCAATATTGAATTGTTTTAATATGTCGATGGCATCTTGCATGACTGGCATGTCAGAGATACTTCCCATTATAATGGCTACTTTGCTCATAGTGTGTTTTGTTTGTTTTGTTGTTTAAAGTTTCAGGTTTCAAGTTTTTGTTGAGACTGAAAACTGTGACTGCGACTGAAAACTATATACTAATTACTTTAATAGTGTTCTTAACATCTTCAGCAATTCTTCTGGCTTCATTCATGTTTTCGTTGACAATCGTAACGTGACCCATTTTTCTGAATGGACGTGTTTGTTTCTTTCCGTAAATATGTGGTGTAACACCATCCCAACCTAAAATGGTTTCGATATTTTCGTAAACAACATCTCCAGAGAAACCTTCGGCACCCACTAAGTTTACCATAACACCGGCAACTTTACTATCTGTATTTCCTAACGGAAGATCTAGAATGGCACGCAAATGATTTTCGAATTGTGAAGTATAACTTGCTTCGATAGAGTAATGGCCAGAATTGTGTGGGCGAGGAGCAACTTCGTTTACCAAAATTTCATCTTCATGAGTTTGGAACATTTCAACTGCTAATAGACCAACGTGATTGAATTTCTCCGAAACATTCAAAGCAATTGCTCTGGCTTTTTCGGCAACTTTTTCGTCGATTCGGGCTGGGCAAATTACGTATTCTACTTGGTTGGCTTCTGGGTGAAATTCCATTTCGACAACCGGATAGGTTTTAATTTCTCCCGATGGATTCCTTACTACGATAACCGCCAATTCGTTTTTGAACGGAACCATAGTTTCTGCGATACATTCTACATTTGGTAAATCATCCATATCAGAAATCTGACGAATTACTTTTACACCATTTCCGTCGTAACCAAACTCGGTACATTTCCAAACAAACGGAATCGTGATTTCATTATTTCCAACTGATTTTTGCAAATGTGCCGGACTTTCAAATCTTAAATAGGCTGCAGTTGGGATATTACTTTCGGTATAAAAATCTTTTTGAACTCCTTTATTCTGAATTCCTTTTAAAGTTTTTGGAGAAGGATATACTTTTAAGCCTTCATTTTCTAATTGCGTTAAAGCTTCAAGATTAACCAATTCAATTTCGAAAGTCAAAACATCGACTTGTTTTCCAAAATTGTAAACCGTTTCATAATCCATCAAATCGCCCTGGAAGAATTTATTGCAGGCAATTTTACTCGGAGCTTCGTCACTCGGATCTAAAACATAAGTTTGTATATCAAATTTTCGAGTGTCAAACAAAAGCATTTTACCTAATTGTCCGCCACCTAATATTCCTAATTTAAAATCAGAAGAAAAATAGTTCATTGTAGTTGTGTTTGTGCAAAGATACTTTTTAATCTTTTTTGCCACAATTTGCAGTGAGATTATTTTTTTTGCCACGAATTACACAAATTTTAAACTTCACTTTTGACAAAATATAATTCGTGTAATTCGTGGCGACGTAAAAATCATTATAATCCTTTTAATCTGTGGTTAAAAATTTAACCGCAAAGAACGCAAAGGTTTCGCAAAGTTCGCAAAGTTTATTAGTTGAAGCTATGAATAGTAGCAAAGTTCACAAAGCTGTTTGCTAAATTTTGGAGCTAAAAATTCGTGGAAATTCGAGTAATTAGTGGCAAAAAAAAAGATTCTAATCCTTTTAATCTGTGGCTAAAAAATTAAACGCACAGAGCACAAAGGTTTCGCAGAGTTTGCAAAGTCTTAATTTTTAAAAGTATGCAAAGATCACAAAGCAGGATGTTAAATTTTGCAGATAAAAATTCGAGCTAATTTGTGTAATTCGTGGCGAACTTTAAAATTTACTTTTCAATCTTCTTTAAGACTTCTTTGGCTACAGCTTTATAAGCGGCGGAATGATCTCCATAATCTTTGTTCAGGATCATTTGAAGTTCAGGATGAATCCAGTCGTAATGATTTCCTAAAACATATAATGTTCTGATAGAATACGCTTTTGTCGCAACTTTTACATCATTTATTAACCAATCAAAAGAAGCTTCGATACAATCTTGAAGATTTTCTTCGGAAAGTAAAATACTGTCATCATTTTTTTTATAATGCGATTTCACTAAAAGCTGAACCACTTTTGCAATTGGTCTAATGGCACTTTCGTCTTTTAAAACTTTCAAATTAGAAGATAAAAAATCAAGATGAGGTTGCAGCCAAATTAATTCTTCGTAAGACACAAACTCTAAAATCCAACAAGCTTTATGATTGTTTTTGTCTTCGGGCGAAAAACAAATCGTAACCAATTCTCCAAATAAATGCTGGTTTTCTAAAACGTACTGAGCCGCCATAAGTCGGTTTTCTCTGTAAGCATTTACATAGTCTAGTTTTGCTTGTAATTCAGACAACATTTTTTTCGGTTTATTAGCCATCTAAAATAAGTAATTTAGTGAAATAGTTCCGTAATAGTTAGTAGGTAAGCCCGGGTAATAATATCTGGGACTTGCGTTGCCAACTGCAACGGCGTTGGGCAAAATCATTGAGGCATATTTTTCATCAGTAACATTATTAATGCCAAAAGCTAAATTGGTATTGAGATTGGGCAGAATTTCAAAACGATAACCTGTTTTTAAATTGATGATATGATAAGAATCTGAATAGGCAGAATTGGCATCGTTTAGCGGAATTTTATCTGTAAACTGAAAATCGGCAGAAAAATAAATACCCAAATAAGTATTTAAAATTATTCCGGCATTTACTTTATTCGCCGCAACACCGGTTAGTTTATTGCCGGAATAATCATTTCCGTTATCGACAAAATCTTTAAACTCATATTTGCCTAATGATGCACCAATAAAAGAATTCAAAGTAAAAAAATGATTAATGACCCAATTGTGTTTTGCCGAAACTTCGATTCCTTCATGAAACGTTTTGCCGGCATTTATACCTTCATATTGATCGTCACCAATTCTTTTGGCTACCAATAAATCTTTTATTTCCATTCGGTAAACCGCAAATTCTGTATAAAGGTTTTTATTGAAGAAATAGAACTTTCCGCCCGCTTCAAAATTATAACCGCTTTCCGGTTTTATATCGGGATTAATGTTGCCGGAACTTGTAAGTGTTTCTTCGGTAGCAGGCAATGAAAATCCTCGACTTACAGAGAAATAAAAAGTTCGTTCCTGATTGGGTTTGAAAAGAAAAGACAGTTGTGGAGAAAAAATCCCGTCGTAGCTGTACTTTTCCGTTGCCGTTTTATTTGGTAGAAAATTTGTTAACTCAAAATGAGTCTCATTATAGTTTAATCCTGCCTGAATTTCAAACTGATCTGAAAGTAATGTTCTTAATTGGGCGAATATGTTATAAAAATGCCTTTTCTGATCTGTTTCGGTAAGTTGTTTGCCCTGCAGGCTGCCTTGTCCGTTATTGGTTTTATATAAATTTTCGAAAGTATTTCCGCTGTAATTATCAGTAAAATATTCAATTCCGGCTATGAATTGATTTTCAACTTTACTAATTTTAAAATTTCCCGAAAATTGCGTTCTTCCTCCGGTTCCAAAAGTATATTGACGTAAAATATCAAAAGGTCGTGGTTCGTTGCTATCCTTATAATTCACAAAAATTGAAGTTGAATTATTCAGATGATCATTAATTTTAAAATCATAAGCCAATCCCGCCAAGGTCGATTTGTATTTCTTAAAACCTTTTGAGGCCACCCAGGTTGCAGCACCCAATTTAGGATTAGAATCAAAAACTTCTTTAGTTATAGAACTTGGTATGTAAGCTTTTAAATAAGTATAATTTGAAAAATAAGTAAGCTTGCTGTTTTCTTTCCTGAATAATTCTCCTGCAAGTGTAACACCTTCACGCTTGTACGAACTGTTTTCTCTCCATCCATCGGTTTTAAGATTGTGATAGCTGATATTAACGCTTGAATTATTTTTATTCAAACTATAATTCAAACTGTTTTTGAGTAATCCAAACGAGCCAAAGACGCTGCTTACACTGGCATTTTTTCCAGTTATCTTAGAAAGTTGAGGTGAAATTAAAATCGCACCGCCCAAACCAGCGCCATAAATACTCGAAAGCGGACCTTTAATAACTTCAAGTTGTCCTATATTTTCCAGATCAATATCATCAATAACCGTTTCGCTGTTTCCGGATGTTAGCGGAATACTGCCATAAAAAGCCCTGATTTTATTGGTTCCGTACGGAGATCTTGCGCCAATACCACGAATCGAAATTCGGGTTGTCGTAAAATTCGATGATTGCATAAAAACTCCCGGAATCGTATTGATTACGGTTGTAATATCGGTAGCGTTATTTTGTAAAAGCTCTTTTTTAGATAAAATACCAATTGCAGCCGGTGTATTCTGCAAACGATTATTAACATGAAGCGGACTTATAATGATTTCATCTAATTTTTGAGTTTTTACAGAATCTATAGTTTTGCTTTCTTTTTCTTGTGCTTTACTATTTTGAAAAATGCAAAACACAAAAAACAGAAAACAATATTTTTTTAAAATCATAAAAGAGTTTGTTGGGAATAAAAAGATTAACCGCAAAGTTTAACCGCAATCTTGTCATTTCGAGGAACGAGAAATCACACTCGGGATTCGACAAAGATTGTCGATTTGATTGCGGAGTTTCTAGTGTGATTTCTCGTTCCTCCAAATGACAAAAATGGCGCAAAGCTTTGCGAACTTTGCATTTTTATAAAAACTACAGAAAAAAATCTTTGCTTTTTTTGCGGTAAAAAAACATACATTTTAAATCCCCCATTAAAATTGGAATTTGGAATTTAAATATTGGAATTTACTTTTATTTGTTCGCAGTTACCTTCCAAATAGTATTTCCGCTATCATCATTCACCAACAGCGATCCGTCTGGCGTAACCGTTACCGCAACCGGACGTCCGTAAACCTCTGCTTTATCAGCATTAGCAATAAAACCAGTTAAAAAATCTTCCGGTTTTCCAGAAGGTTTTCCGTTTGAAAAAGGAACAAAGACTACTTTATAACCCGATATTTTAGAGCGATTCCAGGAACCGTGTTGTCCTACGAAAATTCCGTTTTTGTATTTTGCAGGAAAAGTATCTTTAGTATAAAAAGCCAAACCTAACGAAGCCGTATGAGGACCAACCGGAACATCCGGAACAATAGCTTTTGCTACTAAATCTTTACGTTCACCTTTCATTCTAGGATCAGGAATATTACCATAATAAGAATAAGGCCAACCATAGAAACCATCTCTTTTTACGCTCGTTACATAATCAGGAACAAGATCGTCACCCAATTCATCACGTTCGTTAACCGCTGTCCAAAGTTCCTTGTTTACCGGATTCCAATCCATTCCAACAGGGTTTCTAAGTCCGGCAGCATATATTTTTTCACCAGTTCCGTCAGGATTAATTTCAAGAATATCAGCACGACGTATCTCTTTATCCATTCCATTTTCCCCCACATTACTTCCGGAACCTACAGAAACGTAAATTTTTGTTCCCTCAGGATTTGAGATTATATTTCTTGTCCAGTGATTGTTGTACCCTCCGGCAGGAAGTTCAAGAATTTTAGTTCCCTTAGTTTCTAGTTTTAACGGATTGTTTTTATAAGGATATCGGTATAAACCATCCGTGTTTGCAATGTAGAAAAAGTCTTTTAGAACCAACATTCCAAAAGGTTTATTTAAGTCTTTTATAAAAACTTCACGCGTTTCAAACTTACCGTCTTTATCTTTATCACGTAAAACCGTAATTTGATTTTTACTCGTTCTTGTGCCGCTTTCTACCACAAAAATATCATTGTTTGGCGCGATATAAGTCCAACGCGGATTTTCGAAACCATCAGCAAATTTAGTAACCGTAAAACCTTCAGTCGCAATAGGTGTTTTCCCTTCAGGCCATCCAATCACTTTACTATTGTTAGATTTAGATTCGGTAGCATAAGGCGGAGGCAATGTCAGATCTCCAACAGCAGTTTTTACCACCACATTAGGTTGCTTCGCAAGCGCTTCTTTTTCTTCTTTTTTTACCTGCCCGTTGCAGGCGGTTAGTATGGCTAATAATGATATTGAAAATAGTTGTGTGGTATTTTTCATTGGGATTTAGTGTTAAATATTTATAGAACAACAATTTAGTAAAAATAAAAAAGTTTTTAAGAAAACATTTATAAATATTATGTGATATTTAACATTCTTAAAAAAATACGAGTACAGCCTATTTTGATACTTACAGTTTGGTTGTAATTCTGTATCTTTGCCCATTATTTTAAACATAAAAATAATGATACAACTTCACGATAAACAATTTGTTCCGTTTATTTCGGCCAAAGAAATTGATTTTGCTTTGACCAAATTAGTAGCACAGGTAGAGGATGATTTTGGAGACGATACTCCAATTTTTATTGGTGTTTTAAATGGTGCATTTATGGTCGTTGCCGATTTTGTTAAAAAGTATAAAAAACCTTGCGAGATTTCATTTATCAAAATGGCCTCTTACGAAGGAACTGAAACGACCAATACTGTAAAAGAATTAATTGGTATCAATCAGGATTTATCAGGCAGAACCGTAATTATCATCGAAGATATTATTGATACCGGAAATACGATCGAAGAATTAAAGCATTTGTTTAAAGCACAAAACGTAAAGCATTTTAAAATTGCCACTTTGTTTTTTAAACCAGACGCCTATAAAAAAGACATTAAAATAGATTACATCGGAATCAGAATTCCAAATAAATTCATCGTTGGTTACGGATTAGACTACGATGGTTTAGGAAGAAATCTGGCCGAAGTCTATAAATTAGCAGAATAAGCATAAACACACACAACTATATATTCATTTAAAACTTCTTATAAAAAATTAGAAGTAACAACACTCACTCATATTATGATTAATATTGTTTTATTTGGAAAGCCGGGCGCAGGAAAAGGAACTCAGGCAGAATTTTTAAAAGAAAAATACAAATTAACTCATCTTTCAACAGGAGATATTTTTCGTTTTAATTTAAAAAATGATACAGATTTAGGTAAAAAAGCAAGAGTTTTTATGGACAACGGAGAATTGGTTCCTTGCGAAGTTACGACTGCAATGTTAATAGACGAGGTAAACAAACACCCGGATACGGCAGGTTTCTTGTTCGATGGTTATCCAAGAACATTAGATCAGGCACAAGCTCTGGATAAATTTTTACCAACAATTGGGTCAGGTGTTACTGCTACAATCGCATTAGAAGCTGATGATGAAATTCTAGTAGCACGTTTACTGGAAAGAGGAAAAACAAGTGGAAGAGTAGATGATCAGGATGAAGAAAAAATTCGTGTAAGATATCAGGAATACAATGAAAAAACTGCTCCACTAATCGGATATTATAAGGA
Source organism: Flavobacterium bizetiae (assembly GCF_902804475.1). Classification (GTDB taxonomy): domain Bacteria; phylum Bacteroidota; class Bacteroidia; order Flavobacteriales; family Flavobacteriaceae; genus Flavobacterium; species Flavobacterium bizetiae. The sequence goes on along the minus strand of NZ_CADCSU010000108.1, from coordinate 79,631 downwards.
ACAAAATAAGTTTCACGCCGTAAACGGTATCGGAACTATCGAAGATATTACAGAGCGATTAACGTCAGTTATAGATAATTTGTAGAAGCTTTTTCCAGCTGTACGTGAAATCCCGATAGCTATCGGGACGCAAAAAAAAACTATTTTTCTATACCATAAAACGAGCTTCCTTCGGTTGCTGTTTTCTGGCAAGAAAAATTAGTTTTTTTAGCTCCGGGCTTTTCTCTTTCATCTGGGCTATAACATTTAGATTACAAATTACATTTAACGAACAATTCAATAACGAATAAACCACAAATTGGAAATACTAATAATATTTTTTCTAATACTATTAAACGGAGTTTTCTCTATGTCTGAAATTGCACTTATTTCAGCCCGAAAAAATAGACTCGAAACTGCCGCAAAAAAAGGAAATAAAAGTGCCAGGATTGCTCTCGACTTAGCCAATTCACCAAACAAGTTTTTATCTACAGTACAAATCGGAATCACCTTAATCGGGATTTTAACAGGTATTTATAGTGGTGATAAAATCACAGTAGACGTAGAAACATTTGTTAGCGGATTTTCTTTCTTAAAACCCTATGCACATTCAGTTGCAGTAGGAATTGTAGTGGTAGTCTTAACATTTTTCTCATTAGTTTTAGGAGAATTGCTGCCAAAACGAATCGGGTTAAATTATCCGGAATCGATTGCCAAAATGGTAGCAATGCCAATGAAAATTATTTCGATTATTACAGCGCCATTTATTTGGTTGCTTACCACTTCGACAGATTTTTTACTGAACGTTTTGCAAATAAAACCATCAGCTGACGGAAAAGTTACTGAAGAAGAAATAAAAGCCATTATAAAAGAAGGTACCGAAGGCGGAGAAGTTCAGGAAATCGAACAAGATATCGTAGAACGTGTTTTTCATATTGGCGACAGAAAAGTAAACTCATTAATGACACACCGTAAATCGGTAGATATGTTGCCTTTTAATGCTGATAAAGCAAAAATAAAGGAACTTGTCCTTATGGATTTGCATACCGTTTATCCAGTTTACAGAGACAATTACGATGATATTGTGGGAATCGTAACCCTTAAAAATATATTTGCCAACATCGAAAGTGATCATTTTGATTTAGCAGCAATAATGACCGATCCTCCTTATTTAATGGAGCAAACGACAGCTTATAAAGCACTGGAAAATTTTAAGAAAACAGGAGTTCATTACGCTTTAGTTTCTGACGAATATGGAGTTTTTCAGGGAATTATTACTTTAAATGACATTTTGGAAGCTTTAGTAGGAGATGCATCTGATTTTTATAAAGATGAATTTCAACTAGTAGAAAGAGAAGATGGCACATGGCTGGTAGACGGACATTATTCATTACACGATTTCCTGACTTATTTCGAGTTAGACGAATTGACAAATGATTACGAAGTAAATACCGTAAGCGGAATGATTATGACCGAACTTTCTCATATCCCGAAAGAAGGCGAGAAATTAATCTGGCAAAAATTTGTGTTAGAAGTCATCGATATGGATGGCGTTAAGATTGATAAAGTGTTAGTAAAAGCACTTAAAGAATAAAGAGAGAATAAAATAGTTTTCAGTCACAGTTTTTATCGCAGTTTGCGCTAGAAACCAAAACTGAGGCTGAATACAAAAACAATAGAAGTTAGACATACGATTTAGAGCAATCTAAAATCTAAAATCTAAAGTCTGAAATTCAAAACAATGACAGAAGGAAATTTTGTAGATTATGTTAAGATATATGTTTCTTCCGGAAAGGGAGGAAAAGGATCTACACATTTACATAGAGAGAAATTTATTGAAAAAGGTGGCCCGGACGGTGGTGATGGTGGCCGCGGCGGACACGTGTATTTAGTAGGAAATAAAGGTTTGTGGACATTATTTCACTTAAAATTTGCTCGTCATATCAAAGCCGGTCACGGTGGAGACGGAGGAGGAGATCGTAGTACAGGTGCCGATGGAGAAGATAAATACATCGAAGTGCCTTTAGGGACTGTCGTAAAAGATAAAGAAACCGGAGAAACCTTATTCGAAATTACCGAAGATGGTGAAAAAAGAATCCTTTCTAAAGGAGGAAAAGGTGGTTTAGGAAACTGGCATTTTAGAAGTTCAACCAATCAGACTCCAAGATACGCACAACCAGGTTTACCGGGTGTAGAAATGGATGTAATTTTAGAGCTTAAAGTTTTAGCCGATGTAGGTTTAGTAGGATTTCCAAATGCTGGAAAATCAACTTTATTATCGGTATTAACTTCAGCGAAACCAAAAATTGCCGATTATCCTTTTACAACTCTAAAACCAAACTTAGGAATTGTTGCTTACAGAGATTTTCAATCTTTTGTAATTGCAGATATTCCGGGTATTATAGAAGGTGCTGCAGAAGGAAAAGGTTTAGGACATTATTTCCTGCGTCATATAGAGCGTAACTCAACATTGTTGTTTTTAGTTCCTGTTGATACACCGGACATTAAAGGAGAATATGATATTTTGGTAAACGAATTGACTAAATATAATCCTGAAATGTTAGACAAAGAACGTCTTTTAGTAATCTCTAAATGTGATATGCTGGATGACGAACTTAAAGCGGAATTAAAAACAGAATTAGATGTTGCTTTCAAAGATGTTCCATACATGTTTATTTCATCAGTTGCCCAACAAGGATTAACTGATCTTAAAGATAAACTTTGGAAGATGCTAAACGAGTAAATAAGATAGCGTAAAATATAAAACCCGACAATTTTTGATTGTCGGGTTTTTTTGTTTTCAACGAAAAAAACAAAAAAATGTTTCAGCTTAATTATTAGTTGAAAACTAGAAATCTACAATGAGAAATTTTTAGAAATCCCAATGTTAAATGAGTTTCCAAAATCGAAACTAAAACGTTCCTGTCTTGGGTCATTGTGCCCATCCAGGTTATCGTACTTAATCCCTCCAATAGAGAAATTCAATGCTACGCCATGTTTAACGTTAATAGACAGATTCGGGGTAAAAAAGGCATACATACCTTTTGCGTCGTTAACAGAATAAGTTTGGTAACCTCCTCCAAGATCTGCATAAAAAGCAAAAGTTTCGGTAATAGGGGTAATGTAACGCAAAAAGCCTCCTATTTTATATCTTTCAGTTTTAGGTGATCCAGCAAGGTCAATGTTCTGAATCGATCCTTCTACACCAACACCCCAGGTATTCGCGAACATATAACCAACTCTTGGTGCAAATTCGAAATTGGTAGATTTAGCATCTCCAATTTTTTCTGATGAATAACCTACGTCTCCACCTAAAAAGATATGACCCTTTTGTGCGTTTGAAAGAGTTGCCACAAACAGAGCAACAACAACTAATAATTTTTTCATTTTTTTATTGATTAATTTATTTCTACAAAGCTATATGTTTTATTTTTTGTAAGAAATAAATTATAAGTTAATTTTACTTTTGAAAGTTAATTATTATAAAATTGTTGATTTCTCAAATTGTTTATTTTTAATTTCATTTAAATTTTAGGATTTACCTGTCTTTTATTTCATAATACAATCTTAATTTTTGTTTTTATACGATTTGCGAAATTCGTAAAACCAAGCTTTAAAGGATTTCATATGTTTCGATTTTGGAGGTCTGAGTTATTATTTGTTGCGAAAATGAAGTATATTCGCAGAACTTAAACAAAATAACATGAAAAAAGTAGTTTTATTCTTGACCATGTGCCTAATGGCTTTTCCTGTAAAGGCTGATGAGGGAATGTGGTTCTTGATGTTTATCGAAAGATTAAACCATAGAGATATGGAGAAAATGGGCTTGCAACTAACAGCCGAAGAAATTTACAGCATTAACCACCATAGTTTGAAAGATGCGATTGTACAATTTAACGGAGGTTGTACAGCTGAGATCGTTTCTAAAAACGGATTAGTATTAACTAATCACCACTGTGGATATAATGCAATTGCTGAACTTTCTACAGCAGAACAAAATTATTTAAAAGATGGTTTTTGGGCAAAAGAGAAAAGCGCCGAAATGAAACCAAAATCATTATACGTTCGTTTCTTTGTTCGTATGGATGATGTTTCTAAAAGAATTTTATCAAAAGTAAATGATCAAATGACAGAAACTGAAAGAAACAAAATCATTCAGCAAGAAATCAATTTGATTGAAAAAGAAAACAACGAAGGCGGAAAATATACTGTTTCTGTTCGTCCTTTCTTTCAGGGAAATGAGTATTACTATTTCGTTTACCAGGATTATACAGACGTTCGTTTAGTAGGAACACCTCCTGAAAGTGTTGGTAAATTTGGTGGAGACACTGATAACTGGGAGTGGCCTCGTCAAACAGGAGATTTCTCTATGTTTAGAGTTTATGCTGACAAAGACGGAAATCCTGCAGCTTATTCTAAAGACAATGTGCCTTTGCAACCTAAACATTACTTACCAGTAAGTATTAAAGGTGTTAAAGAAAATGATTTTGCGATGATTTTAGGATATCCTGGAAGAACAAACCGTTGGATGCCAGCTGGTGGAATCGAGCAAAACATTAAATATGCTTACCCTGCATGGGTTGAAGGTGCTAAAACCGGAATGGATGTAATGAAAAAGTATATGGACAAAGATGCAACAGTTCGTTTGCAATACGCGTCTAAATATGCTTCGACTGCAAACTACTGGAAAAACCGTCAGGGAATGATTGATGCCTTAACAAAAGCTGGTACAGTAGATGTTAAAACGGGACAAGAAGATAAATTCTACGAGTGGGCAACTAAACCTGCTAATAAAGAAAAGTACGAGAATGTAATTCCTACTATTAATGATTATTACAGATCGACAAATTTAAAAGCAACTCATGATAATTACTTAATGCAACTTTTGCGTACGTCAGCTTATGCAGCGGGACCAGCAAATTTAGGTAATGCTTTGATCGCTTACTATAATGAAAATGATGCTAAGAAAGCTGAGATGTTGCCTAAGATCAATACAATGATTGACAACATTTATGGTGAGTTTTATGCGCCTCTTGAAAAAGATATTTTTGCAGCACAATTGAATTTATATACTTCTAAAGGTGCTGAATATGGTTTAGGTACTCAGGTAGCTAAAATGAAATCAGAAAACAATGGTGACTTTACTGCAGACGTTGCAAAAGCTACTGAAATAAGTTACTTTACAACTAAAGAAAAAGTATTGGCATTTATGGCTGATCCAAAACCATTGGCAATTGTACACGATCCGTTGTATATTATTTCTAATGATTTGATGACAAAATACCGTGCTAAAACGGATGATCAGGCAAAAGCTGATGATGGTTTTGCAACTGCTTTCCGCGAATTGGTTGAAGGTTTAAGAGAATCAAAATTAAACACAATTCAGTATCCTGATGCCAACTCTACTTTAAGATTGACTTACGGAAAAGTTCGTGCTTTACCTGCAGATCCAAGAAACGATGCTAAAATTAATAACTATACTACTATGGAAAGTATGGTGAAAAAATACAAAGCAGGGGATCAGGAATTTGATTTACCAAAACGTTTGTTAGAATTGAACAAGAAAAAAGATTACGGACAATATGCTGATAAAGCAGGATATATGCCAGTAAACTTCTTGACAGATAACGATATTACAGGAGGAAACTCTGGTTCACCGGTTCTTAACGGAAAAGGAGAATTAATTGGAATTGCTTTTGACGGAAATATCGAAGCTATGGCTGGAGATGTTATTTTTGATCCTAAATTACAAAGAACTATCAATGTTGATATTCGTTATGTACTTTGGATTATCGACAAATACGCCGGAGCTAAAAACATTATTGACGAATTGACGATTGCTAAATAATCTCAATTTATTTATAAAAGTAAACCCGACAGATTTTAAATCTGTCGGGTTTTTTGTTTAAAAAGGGCTTCGACTCCGCTCAGCCTAATGGAAATTTTTTGAGAGATTTTTTTGCCACGAATTCTCGAATTTTATTTTCAAAGATTATCAAAAAATAATTCGTGAATTACTTCGTCCGTTCGTTATCACTCGGGTCGTGGTGAAAAACTATTGAACTTTCACTCGTATCCCTTTTGTATGACTTGCAAATTCTGGCGCATACATACTTTGAATCGTTGTAATTCCGTTCGAGAATTCTCCGCTGTTATTTACTCTTATATCATATTCTATTACATAAGTTCCTTTATTGATAGTATCAAAGAAGAAATGAGTTGCGGCATCTTTCGTGCTCATATAATATCCTAAACGATCTTTATACTTGTATTCTGAAAGTACATTTACAGGTTCAAAACAAGAAGCTCTCATATCTTTTAGATGCACAAACTCCATGTCTTCTTTTGAAGTAATAACTAATCTTACAGTAACTAAATCACCCGTTTTCAAAGGGTTTTTATTTGTGATTCTTTCTAATTCATCTCCTTTAAGCGAGTTTTTCTTTAAATATAATTCTTTCGAAACGGATAAAACTGATCCTGAATTATTTTTGATTTTATCCAAATCTTCAAAATATTGCCAGTAAGCACCACCAAATCCCGGAACTTTCGATTTGTTTTCGACTTTTACAGAAGCCATTTCTTTTTTAATTTCATCGGCTTTCCAGTTCAGTTTGATGTAACCCGTTTCGGCTTCTTTTTCGTTTTCGGCTAATTTTTTAGTTACTATTTTTTCATTTCCAATTTTAATGACCGTGTTGTCTTTTACACTTAGCCAGTCGTTGCCTTGCATTAATAAAGCATAAATGGCTTCAGTTGTAGATTTTGTTGTAGGCCAGTTTTTGGTTTGTTTATTTTTTAATAACCACACTTTCATTGCATCAACAGATTTGGTATCGTGATTCACTTCGGCGAAAGCCTCAATTAATAAAGCCTGAGTTTCTATAGGCGCCTGATACCAATACCAACCTGCTTTGTTGGCAATCCAGTACATTCCCCAATCTTCATTGTTTGAAGAAGTTTCCTTTAAGCTTTCGATGATTTTTTTGGCAGTTTCACTTTCTCCAAAACGGTTTAAAGTCAAAGCGGCTAATCCTTTTTCGTAAAGCGAATATTTCAGCCAATCTTTTTTAGCTGTTTCCAGATATCGTTTTGTTGCTATTTGTAAAGTATCTGAAAGCGGATATTTTTCTAAATAAAAACTTCTGGTATACAAATAGTGAAGATCAGAATATGGATTGATCCAGATTAGTTTCTCTGTTTGTTTTAAATCTTTGGTGCTGTTTTTATAGTATTGTAAAAATTTACCATCCAGAAACGGAATTCCGGTTTTAGCAATCGCATCAATTTTTTGATTGCTATATTCTGTTTTACTCAATTTTGATAAATGACCTAAACCTGCCAGAATATGTCGCGTTATATATTCGCTTTCGTTACTTTCGTCAAACCAGGCAAATCCTCCTGAGGCTTTTTGTTTTTGTTTTAATTTGTCAAAAGTAGCTTCTTGTGAAGTTTTCATTTTTTCTAAATCAAACAAAAGCGCAAGATTTTTTTTCTTTTCGTTTTCGGTTTCAGCATCTTTCAACCAAGGAGTTTCAGCCAGAATAATCGATTTCAATTCTTCGTTTTCTTCTAGTTTCGAATTTAGTTTTCCGTTCTTTCTCCAATTTTCAAAAAGAGTTGCAATCTTCGGATTACTCGAAATAATTTCAGAAGCCAAAGCATTGGCATAATAGCGGGCAAAAGTTTGTTCAGCACATTCGTGTTCGTATTCCATTAAATAGGGTAGCGACTCAATCGCAAGCCAGGTTGGATTTGAAGTATATTCAAACGTAAATTGATGGTTTTTTAAAGTTGATGAAGTATTGTTTTTTAAATTTTCGAATGTATATTCTTTAGTTGAATTCTCACGAACCCAAATTGGGATGCTTTCTGTTACAAGCATATTGTTGGTCAAAACCGGAAGAATGTTTTCTTCTCCGTCAGAAAAACTGCCTGATTTGGCCAGAATTTTATATTGAACGCCTTGCAAACCTTCAGGAATAGAAATTGTCCAGGTTGCCGTTGTATTCCCGAAAGCCCCAACAGTAAAGTTTTTGATGTTTTTCGTGTTTAGCATTTTGGCATCGATAGGCTGCATGGTTACAGCATCAAAAAATTGCAAACTGGCAATTCCTGTTTTGGCTTGATCCGTAATATTCGAAATTTTAGCACTAATTACAATAGTATCTTTTTCTCTAAAATATCGAGGAAAATTCGGTAAAACCATTAATTCTTTTTGAGTAATAACGCTTTTCTCTATATAACCGGAAACAGCATCTTTATTGTGAGCCAATAAACGAAGTTTCCACGACGTTAAAGCTTCAGGCGATGTAAAGTTGAAACTTATTTTTCCGTTTGCATCTGTTTTTAGATTAGGTAAAAAGAAAGCAGTTTCAGATAAATTTTTTCTTGGTTTTACTTGGGTTAAGGCTTCTAATGCTTTTTTGGTTGTGATGATGATTACGCCGTTTGCAGCTCTGGCTCCGTAAAGTGCAGTGGCTTTTGAATCTTTTAAAATATCCATTGAAAGAATATCTGCTGGATTTATGTTGCTAGCTTCAGTTTCAGAGGCAATTTCTCCATCAATTATATATAAAGAATCAGGAGAAATTGTTACGCTGCCTTTTATTTTGAAAGATGATTTTTCTGAACGACTGTTATATATTAAGGCTTTTTTTGTTTTGAGCGCTCCCACTGAATCCTCTTCGATAATAACAGACACAGGAGCAGCACCAACAGGCTCATCTACAGTTAAAACAGCATCTGGATCTCCTTTAATAGTTTCTGCGCCTACTTTTCTGTCTTTAATATCTACTGTGGTTATACCAAGTGAATCTCCGTATCGACTATTATCGAAGTCAAAGCCAAACCAGTTTAATTGTGTTTTATCATTTTTGAATTCAGTTAGCGGTAAAAATTCATTGAGGTTTTTGAGAGAAGAATATATTCGTTCAAAACCTAAACCAGATTTAAAATTGCTAGAATTATAATGGTAATTATTTATGCTTAAGCTATTTTTCCAATCCCTTTTTACAAATTGATCTAAAGAACTGTCGTACATAGAGGCTAAAACTTCTGCTTCGATTTTTGAATTTATTGATTTTAGTTTAAACGACCAGTTTTCGTGACTTCCGGGTTCAATTTTATTTCTAAAACTTTCTACAAGTAATTCAAGTTTAGATTCCTGGGATTTTAGTTCAACGTATATTTGGTTATTAAAAATTTCGTTATCGAAAATACTTTGAAAACTAATGGATACTGAGTTTTCGAATTCTTTTTTTAGTGGAACTTTGATTATTATTTCATTGTTTTGCAAATGATAGGTATTTTCAAAATAGGTTTGGTAGCCATAATTTCCACTTGTATTAATATAAAGATCAGGAATTACAGAAGAAAGTTTAATTACTATAAAGCCATCTTTTTTTGGATCAGTATTTATTTGTTCTGCCGTAAATAATTTGCCTGGATTAAATTTGTCTTTGCTTTGCTTAATTTCAAAATTATTTACCGATTCTATAAGATTATTAAAAGTATCTTTTGCTGAAAAAACAATTTTATAATTTCCTGATTTATAATCTGAAATAAAATCCAATGCTATTTTTTTGTCTTTTTCGGTGTCTACTTGCTTCGAAAACAACAAAATTTCGTTTGCTTTATCCGTTTTAGTTTCTGTAATTTCATAAGGAAATAATCTTTCAAAATCTAATGCTGAAATGCTTTCGATTTCTGGTTTTTGCCAAACGTTTCCTTTAAATTTATTAGAAAATGGGCTAACGAAATACAATTTAATTTCACCTTTTGCAGCTAAAAATTCTCCGTTTAAGTTGGTGCTTGTAAGTGTGATTTCGTTCTTTTTCTTGGTTTCAATACTATTCGGAATGCTGGCATTGATGATCAAATCATGATAACCAACTTTTACAGTAGTTTGTGCAGTATGTGTTTCGTCATTAATATCAGTTACATCAGCTGTTATACTGTAGCTAAAAACAGGTAATTGTTCTTTGATTGCATTTTTTGAAGGTTCAGCAATAAATTCAATTATAAATTTTCCGGAGGCATCTGTTTTGGTTTCGCCAGTTGCGATAATTTCGTTTTGTTCGTGGCCCCAATAATCACTATAATTTCTAACATAACGTGTAAATCGATTTACTTTGTAAGTTACTTTTGCATCAGAAATGTTACTTCCAGAGAATGCTTTTGCAGTTCCGCTTACTTTAATCGGTTGATTGATCTGGAAACTTTCTTTTTTAGGATCAAAATCTACATTAAATTTTGGACGTTTGTATTCTTCAACTCTAAAATAAGTTTGAGAATTTTCAAGCTTTACAGTTTTCCAAAATGATGCATTTGGTTTATTTTTAAACGAAATATCTCCTTTTTCATAATTATCCGGTTGAGTGGCATAAATATTAAAATCACCCGTAAGGCCGTTTTTAGGCAAAGTGAATTCTCCTGAAAATGATCCAAATTCATTGGTGACAACTTCAATTTCTTTAAAAGTTTGACGATTTGCATCTCGAACAAAAAATTTAAAAGTGGTATTCGCAACAATACTGGTTTTATTTTTTTGCTTTTTTATTGCAATTCCTTTATAATAGACAGTTTGTCCTGGACGATAAATTGCTCTGTCTAAATAAAATTCAACTTTTCCTGTTAAAGTATTGTTTTCTGTTTGATTGTATTGCTGCACGCGTGCGAGGTAATTCTTCTCGGATAAAATAGTGTCATTTGCCAATGTAACTTCTAATTGCTCATCGTAATCGCTGTTGTTTGGTCCGATGTAAGAAGCTAATCCTTTTGAATCTGTTTTAAGAGTATAGTGTTTAGATTTTATTGTTGCATTTTCAAGTGGTTTTCCGGTTTTTCTATCCAAAACCTGAAATTTTTCTTTGTTGGTTTCCTGAGAGGCCAGAATACTAAGGTTTGAAACTGTAATGATTTCATAAGAATATGCTTTTTCTTCTTTTGAATCAGAATCACTTTCAAAATAAATTAAATAAGTTCCTGTTTCCAATGTTGGTAAAAGAACTTCTGTTGTATATTCAAAATAATCCTTTTTACTTTGAAGCTGATAGTCTTTTGAAGCTATTTTGATTTGTTTTTTTGTAATAACATCGACTAAACTATCTAGTCCAATATTATCAAATGCATCTGAAAATTTTCTAAACTTTTTTTGATCTACTTTATAGAATGATATTCTTAAATGATCAAGATTTTTATACGTGATAAAAGCTCTTGTATTCTCTTTATTGTAGATGAATTTTTGAAGTCGGGCATTTAATGATTTTGAAGTAACAATTTGTTTTTGCTCCAAAGCAGTTTGAGCTGAGGAGGTTTGATTGTTAATTTTTACTATATCATCGTATATTTTGACAGCCTCGATATTATAGTCGGGATGTAATTCTTTTGAAGCCTGGCTATGCAGGATTTCTGCTTTTTTTAATAGAATTTTTTGAATAAGAATCGGGTTATCTGTGCGTTTTTGAAATTCATTTAAAAACGTTATGAAGTCTTCATTAGGTTCCGGCATAAATTCACTGCAAAAAATAATTCGGTCAAATTGATTTTCTAATGATGGATTGTCAGATTCGAGCTTTTGATAGAGTAAAAGAACTTTTTTGAAATTTTCTTCTTTTATAAAATTTAAATCAAGCGCTAAAAAAGCTTCTGAATTTCCTAAAAGCTCATTTTTATATGCGGGCATCTGACTGTTTTCAATTTCCCATCGATCTATTTTTTCAGTAAAAAATGTTATGTTTTCCTTTAGTAAATAATCATATAAGTTTTCTTTTTTGAGTTTTTCTAAGGTCAAAAAATTAAAAATAGCTTTGTATTTTGTTAAAGAAGTCTTTTTTAGGATTGATTCATTTTCTAGTGTTTGTTCATAAAGCGCAATTATTTTTTTTTCAGATGTAAAATCGATGCTTGCATTTTCATTTTCCTCAATATCAACAACCGCTGTAGTGTCTATAGGTACAGCAACGGTATCTGAATCAAAACTAACAGAATCTAAAATTGCAACAGCTTCATCTACTACCGCCGCGGCACTATCTACAACTGCATAAGCTTCGTCATTATTAGAGTAATTAATTAAGCATTTGGCATAAATTAAATTCAAGATTGCTTTTGATGGCGTCGAAACGCGGCTAATATCTGTTTTAAGATGATCTAAAATTTTAGTTTTTGCATTTTCATCTACTACCTGCAAATACTTAGATTGATAAAAAAAACATTTTATCATTTGCACTTCGTCTTTTCTTGAAACTGCTTTTTTATAAATTTTGTCGACTATTTCATTTGCTGATTTTATTTTACCTTCATTTTCATAAGAGGCAACTTTGGCCCAGTTTTTATCGTTTTTTTGTGCAAATAAAGCGGTAGTAAACAATAAGAAAACAAATAATATTTTTTTCATAAGTAAGTTTTAGAATATAGAGAACAGTTTTTTGATAAAGGTTGGGATGCGGGTAAAATAAATTTCGTACAAATTACTAATTTATCTCTAAAACCAAATGTTACGTTTTATATTTCCCTATTTTTGAAACATGAAAAAGCTGCTCCTCTTTTTTTTATTTGTGCCAATTTGTATTTGGTCACAATCTAATTTTGAAAAAGGCGAGAAGCTATTTCAATCTAAAAAATATGACGAAGCGCAAGTTATTCTTGAAGGTGTTTTAAAAAGCAAACCTTTGGATATAAAAACAATGGAGTATTTGGGAGAAATTGCAGCACATCAAAAAGCATGGGTAAAAGGTGCTGAATATTTTAAAAAACTCAAAGAACTTAAATCCGCAGAAGCTGATTATTATTTTAAATATGGAGGTTGTCTCGCGATGAGAGCTACAGAAGTAAATAAAATAAAAGCTTTTACGATGGTAGACGATATGAAACAGGCCTTTGAAAAGGCAATTGTTCTGAATCCGAAACACGTGCAGGCAAGATGGGCTTTGATCGAAATATATTTGCAATTACCTGGGATTTTAGGCGGAAGTGAATCTAAAGCAATGGCGTATTCGAATGAATTAGCACAATTTTCTCCCGTAGATGGCTATTTGTCAAGAGGGAGAATCGAAGAATATTTTAAGAGATATACATTGGCAGAAAAAAATTATATAAAGGCAAATGAAATTGGTAAATCAAAAGTCACATTTCAAAAATTATATAATTTATATTTGAATAAATTAAAAGACCCTAAAAAGGCACAGGAATTAAAACGAAAATTTGACGCACAATAATCAAATCTCATAGCCAAATTTTAATGATAAGATTGGAATTTGGAATTTAAAAATTGGAATTTATAATGAAAACACATTTCATCGCGATAGGCGGGAGCGCTATGCACAATTTAGCATTGGCATTGCATAATAAAGGATATCAGGTAACAGGTAGTGATGATGCTATTTTTGAACCATCAAAATCAAGATTAGAAAAAAAAGGAATTTTACCTGCTGAGTTAGGTTGGTTTCCTGAGAAAATTACGGCTGATATTGATGCAATCATTCTTGGAATGCATGCAAAAGCAGACAATCCTGAATTGCTAAAAGCGCAGAAATTAGGTTTGAAAATTTATTCATATCCTGAGTTTTTATACGAGCAATCTAAAAATAAAACTCGCGTTGTAATTGGAGGTTCTCACGGAAAAACAACTATTACTTCGATGATTTTGCATGTAATGCATTATCATAATATTGAAGTTGATTATATGGTAGGAGCACAGCTTGAAGGTTTTGATACGATGGTGCACCTTACCGAAGAAAATGATTTTATGGTTCTGGAAGGTGATGAGTATTTATCATCTCCTATAGACAGACGCCCAAAATTTCATTTGTACCAACCTAATATTGCATTAATTTCTGGAATTGCGTGGGATCATATTAATGTATTCCCAACCTATGAGAATTATGTAGAGCAGTTCGAAATTTTTATTGCCAAAATTACCAATGGCGGAATCTTAGTTTATAACGAAGAGGATCCAGAAGTTAAGCGTGTTGCTGAAGCTGCAACGAATCCAATTCGTAAACTGGCTTATGCTACTCCAAAATATAGTGTAAATGATGGTGTAACCTTGTTAGAAACTCCAGAGGGCGATATGCCAATTGAAGTTTTTGGAGCGCATAATTTAAATAATCTTGCCGGAGCAAAATGGATTTGCCAAAACATGGGCGTAGATGAAGCTGATTTTTACGAAGCAATTGCGAGTTTTAAAGGTGCATCAAAGCGTTTAGAAAAAATCGCAGAAGGAAAAGGTAAAGTAGCTTATAAGGATTTTGCACATTCGCCAAGTAAAGTGGCCGCGACGACAAAAGCGGTTAAAGAGCAATATCCAAACAGAACTTTGGTTGCTTGTTTAGAATTACACACTTATAGCAGTTTGAATGCTGAGTTTTTAAAAGAATATGAAGGCGCTTTAGAGTATGCTGATGTTGCTGTTGTTTTCTATTCTCCGGATGCTGTAAAAATTAAGCAATTAGAAGAAGTAACTTACGAGCAAATCGCAACAGCTTTTAATAGAAAAGATTTAATTATTTATACTAATCCTACAGAATTCAAAGATTATTTATTCAATTTAAATCTTGATAATTCTGCTTTATTATTGATGAGTTCAGGAAATTACGGAGGATTAAACTTTGATGAAGTAAAAGGTTTAATTGAGTAGATAATTAGTCAATTTGATAATAAGATAATGTGCCAATTGCAGTTTTGTAATTGGCATTTTTTTTTTTGGAATTTGCTTTTCGGGATTATAGAACATATACAATTTAAGTTGGAATTTGAATTTTATTTTTTGAAATTTTATTTCCAATACCTGTAATGTCCCACAATTTTATATTCAAACAAACAATCTTGTAGTACTTGCCCGTTGCCAACATTGTGTACGATGAGATTTCTTTTTCCGTCTTTTGATTTTTTGCGGGTTACAATTCCAATATGGGGTAATTTATTATTAATTAGCCAGATTACAATTTCACCAGTTTTATAATCTTTCGGATTTTGGGTTACCGGAAGTTTTTCTCCTTTTCGTTCAAAAAAGATTTCCAGGTTAGGAACTCTTCTATGATCAATATTAGTATCGGTTTTTGTCATTCCCCATTTTTGTAAATTAGGATATGCTGAAAAATTTTTGATCATATCTTCGTGAACTTCTTTTTGCAAATCAATACCTAATTTTCTATACGACCGAATAATGACATCTGTACAAACGCCTTTGTTTTTTGGGACATCTCCGTTAGGATATTCGATAGAGAAATAAGAAGGATCATAATCTATTGTCGGGGCAATTACAGATAAAGCGGCGTTTGATAATTTTTGCTCAAAAGTTTTTGCATCTTCTTGTTCATTTACATTGCTAAATGAGTCTGTTGGTTTTTGTTTACAGGATACAAAGAGCAGGAAAGCGAATACTAGATAAATTGATTTCATTTTGCAAATTTAGTAGTGAATTAAGCGAATCTAAATGTAAGGATTAAAATTATAGAACATGTTTTATGAATGATTTTTCTTATTTTTTAATATATTCGCCTTTCGTAAAAATAGCTGATTTATTTTTTCGATTAATGACAGAAATTACTATGAAATCAAAGCATTTTGCTATTAAAGATTGGTCAGAAGATGACAAACCTCGTGAGAAATTAATGCTTAAAGGTATTGATGCTTTAAGCGATGCCGCACTGATTGCTATTTTAATTGGTTCTGGTAATCGAAATGAATCTGCAGTAGCATTGAGCAAAAGAATTTTGGCCAGCGTAGATAATCTAAATTCTTTAGGTAAAATGTCTATTTCTCAGTTAATGAGTTTTAAAGGAATAGGAGAGGCAAAGGCAATTACAATTGTTGCTGCTTTGGAATTGGGTCGACGACGAAGATCTGAAGATGCGGCAGAGTTTGAAAAGAAAATTATCTCGAGTAAATCAGTTTTTGAAATCATGCAACCCATTATTGGTGAATTAGCTCATGAGGAATTTTGGGTGCTTTTTCTTAATAATTCTAATAAGGTGATTTCTAAAATACAATTGAGTAAAGGTGGAATAACAGGAACTGTTGTTGATACGCGTTTGGTTTTTCATTATGCGTTTGAAACTAAAGCTACGGGCTTGATTTTGTGTCATAATCATCCTTCGGGTTCATTAATACCAAGTGATGCTGATAAGCAAATTACAAAGAAAATAAAATTGGCAGGAGAAAGCTTAGATGTTAAAGTTTTAGATCATATAATCATTACTGAAACAAAATATTATAGTTTTGTAGATGAAGGAATTTTTTAACACATGAAGACAAATATTACCGATGTTTTTTTTGATTTAGATCATACGCTTTGGGACTTTGATAAGAACTCAGAGATGGCTTTCGATCGAATTTTTAAGAGCAGATTTCCTGAGATTAAAATACAGGATTTTATAGAAAAATACGCTCCTATAAATCAGGAGTGCTGGAAATTATATCAAAATGATAAAATTACGCATTTAGAGCTGCGATACAATCGTTTAAAGTTTTCTTTTGATGCTCTGAATATTGAGATTTCTGATGAAAGTATCGATCAGATTGCAAATGATTATATCGAGTTTTTAACGGATAACAACCATCTCTTTGATGGTGCAATTGAAGTTTTAGAATATTTAAGACCAAAATACAGACTGCATATTATTACTAATGGTTTTGCTAATGTTCAGGACAAGAAGATTAATAATGCATTACTTTCTGGTTATTTCGAGACTATAACAAATTCTGAATTGGCAGGTGTAAAAAAGCCAAATAGTATTATCTTTGATTATGCTGTGAATGTTGCTAAAGCATCAAAACAAAATAGTATAATGATTGGCGATTGCCTTGATGCTGATGTCAATGGGGCTTTGAACGCTGGTCTGGATGCTATCTTTTTTAATGATAAGAAAATTTCAGCGCCGGATAATATTAAACAAATAAATCATTTATTAGAACTTAAAAAATATTTATAATTATGAGAATTAAATTTTTCTTGATAGCATTTCTTACTTCAGTTATTGGGTTTTCACAATCTGTTAATGATTACAAAGCAGTTATTGTGCCTTTAAAATATGATTTTCTTAAAACAGAAAATCAGTACAGGCTGTCAACGATGACTAAGGCAAATTTACTTAAAGCTGGTTTTCAGGCTTTTTATGCAAATGAACAACTTCCCGCAGGATTTGCTGATCGTTGTGATCTTTTATACGTCGATGTAAAAAGAGATAGTGGATTTTTAATCACTAAACTTTATCTAGAATTTAGAGATTGCTATGGTAAGGTTATTTATACGTCACAAGTAGGAAGAAGCAAAGAAAAAGAATACGAATCTGCGTATAGAGAAAGTCTTGAGTTGGCATTTGTTTCTATAAATGCATTAAATTATAAGTATAACGGAAAAACTGCTAATTCTACAAATACAGCTACTTCGGCTCCTGTAACATCTCAAACATTAGCTGCGACAGCAATTGTACCAGCTCCGGTTGCAGATATGACAGATCCTAACTTATTGTATGCACAACCAACAGAAAACGGATATCAGTTAATTGATAAAACACCAAAAGTGGTGATGAAGTTGTTAAAAACATCTCGCCCGGATTCATTTATTGCTATAAAAGATGGTATTCAGGGATCATTAAACGCAAAAGACAATCAATGGTTTTTTGAGTACTATAAAAATGATCAATTAGTATCTGAAAAAGTGGTAGTAAAATTCTAAAAATAAAATACGGTTTTAGTAACCGTATTTATCTTTCCAACGGTTCTTTAGAAATTCACGGTTGCTGTTCTCTCTTGAGTTGCTGCCTGGATTATAAAGAACCGTTTCTTTTACGGCATCAGGTAAAAATTCCTGTTCCGCAAAATTATTAGCATAGTCATGCGAATATTTATAATCATCGCCATAACCTAATTCTTTCATAAGTTTTGTTGGAGCGTTTCTTAAGTGAATAGGAACCGGTAAATCTCCTGTTTGCTTTACTAATTGTTGCGCATTACCAATTGCCATATACGAAGCATTACTTTTAGGAGAAGTTGCCAGATAAATGGCACATTGACTTAATATAATTCGGCTTTCAGGATAACCAATAGTTGTTACGGCCTGAAAAGTATTGTTCGCCATTATAAAAGCTGTTGGGTTCGCATTACCAATATCTTCGCTAGAAAGTATAAGCATTCGTCGGGCAATAAACTTGACATCTTCACCGCCTTCAATCATTCTTGCCAGCCAATAAACGGCTCCGTTGGGATCACTACCACGAATTGATTTTATAAATGCCGAAACAATATCATAATGCTGTTCGCCACTTTTGTCATACAAAACAGTATTTTGCTGCACCAATTCAAAAACGCGATCGTTTGTAATAATAATTTCATCGCCTGATGAAGCATTGATCACAAGTTCAAAAATATTCAATAATTTTCTTCCATCTCCGCCAGAAAGTCGGAGTAAAGCTTCTGTTTCCTTTAATGTAATGTTTTTCGTTGCCAGATAAGTATCCGTTTTCATTGCGCGATGCAATAAAGCCTCTAGATCTGCTTTAGTAAAAGCATTTAATATATAAACTTGACAACGTGACAATAATGCAGGAATAACTTCAAAACTCGGATTCTCTGTTGTAGCACCAATAAGTGTTATCCATCCTTTTTCGACAGCAGCTAAAAGCGAATCTTGTTGTGATTTGCTAAATCGGTGAATCTCATCAATAAATAAAATAGGATTTTTTGCTGTAAATAATCCGCCGCTTTGCTTTGCTTTTTCAATTACATCACGAATATCTTTTACCCCTGAATTTATAGCGCTTAAGATATAAAATGGGCGTTTCGATTCCTGAGCAATAATTTGTGCCAAAGTTGTTTTTCCTGTTCCAGGAGGTCCCCAAAAGATCAATGACGGAATAATTCCTTTCGAAATTTGTTGCGTTAATGAACCATTTGGTCCAACCAAATGACTCTGACTGATATAATCTTCTAATTGCTGTGGGCGAATACGCTCGGCTAAAGGTGCTTCCATTTTGTAAAATTACTATTTTCAATTTTAATTTTATAGTATTAAAGGGTTACAAATCATAACAAAGGACATATGTGGTTAGCTGACAAATTATCAGTAAATTGTAATTGGATAGTTTTTTGATATCATTCTTATAACTTTATTTCCAAAAACGATGAATGATAACCACTTTAAATTTTCGAATGCCGTGATCGGTCTTCCTGTTTTTTTTGTTCTTTTTTTGTGGATTGTTTATTGGATGCAAATCCGTTTCGATTTTGATTTTTATCAGCATGGTATCTATCCTCGGGACTTTTCAGGTTTACAAGGCGTTTTGTTTAGCCCTTTTATTCACGAAAATTTAGACCATTTATATAATAACTCTATTCCGTTATTAGTATTATTAGCCGCTATGCAATTTTTTTATCCCAAACAATCATTTGCTGTAATTGGTTTTGGGATTTTATTCTCAGGTTTAATAACTTGGGTTATTGGTCGGGAGAATTATCATATTGGCGCCAGTGGACTAATTTATGTTTTGGTGAGTTTTATATTTTTTAAAGGAATTCAAACACGTTATTACCGTTTAGTGGCACTTTCGTTATCTGTAATTTTGCTATACGGAGGAATGATTTGGTATGTTTTTCCTGATGTAGATAAAACAATTTCCTGGGAAGGACATTTAGCTGGTTTTATAACTGGATTTGGAATGTCGCTACTTTATAAAACTCCTGAATACGCAAAGCCTATTGTTTACGAATGGCAAAAACCGGATTTTAATCCTGAAGAAGATGCATTTATGAAACATTTTGATGAAAATGGAAACTTTGTAAATACCGAAATACCAGAGGAAGAACCGGAACTTTTTTGGAATTATTATAATTCAAATGTTTCGGTTAATTATACAGTAACCAAAACAGAATCAGAGGATAAAATGTAAAATGCAATATTTGAATTAATTTAAATGACTATTTTTGTTTGTATTCTAATTTCAATCAAGATGTTATGAAAAAAATAAGCTTTACCATTGTTTTTTTATTAGTCTTAATTAGTTCAAAGATGCATGCTCAGTGCGATATAAAGAATAGGGTACTTGCAGATGGTACTATGACTTACTATTTTGATCCGACTAACTTTTATACAACAAAGTCAAAGTCATTAAAAATTAATATCGTAACAGATAAGGAGCATTTTTTTATTGCGCTGCAACCTTCACCATTTCCGCCTAAAAAAGAAGGTAAAAAAATTAAAGATGATTTAGTGATTCATCTTGCTGATAAAAATGTGTACAGATTAACGCATTATGATACTCAATACCGACATAACGATTCAGTGATGCAGGTTCTTTATTTAATCGATCAAAAAGATATAGAAGCTTTTTCTAAGTTTGAAGCTGTTGTAGCCGAAATTAATATGGAGGGTACAGAGTTTGTGCGTAGCTATGATTTTAAATTACATAAAGATGCTATTATAAAACAGCTCGCTTGTTTTTTAAAAAAAGAAGACAAGTAAAAAAATTAATCTTCAGTTGAAGATTCGTTTTTATGATGTAGTTTTTTACTTAGATTTCTAAAGAGATTATTGAAGGTAAGTGTTAATGATGCGGCATTTACAATCTGATTTCCATTATCTCTAGGTAGGTATTCATTTGCATAAGTTACTTCTGCCTGAATGTCATCACTAAATAAATATCCCGCGCCAATGTTTAGTCTGTTTCTGTCAAAGAAGCTTAAGCCCGTTACTTTTGTTCCTGATTTAAAAAATAATTCATCTGAAGCTATTGCATAAACAACACCTTCTCTTAGAACTTTGCTGTTTATTGGGAGGATGTATTTTATTTGTTGGCGATATCTTAGAACATTGTCATAGTCACCTTCTTCATTTCGCATATGCCGCAATTCCATTCTCATTCTGGTGCTTAAAGTGTAACCCGTTTTATGAAAATAGTAAATTACTTGTAACGCAAATCTTGTCTCAGGAGATTTAAATTGACCGATTTCCGGAACATCTTTATTATAATTGTAAGCTAAAAAAGTAGAGAATTTCCAACGTGGAGAAAAATAGTAATGTCCCCATACCCGCGCAGAGCGTTGTATGTTTTGTTGAAAAATATTAGAAGAAGATTCTGTACTGCTGTAGACGGCACCCAGATTTAATTCAGTCGACCATTTCTCGTTGATTGTTCTGGTGAACTGAATTTCATTCCAAAATTGGTTGTATGTAGTAGTCTGACCGTAATTAATACTTGTAATAAAAATAATTACAAGTATTAAACCGGTTTTTTTTATTGATATGTTTTGGGTAGGGTTTAAAGACATCAATTATTATATTTATTTGTCAACCTAATTCCTCAATACTACTTAACTTCTTTGTCGAACAGTTTCGTATAAAAATGCTCCACAAGCTACAGAAACGTTTAGAGATCCAATTGATCCAAACATTGGTAATTTTGCTTTTTCATCAACGATTTTAAGTACAGAAGGGTTTATTCCTCTGTCTTCAGATCCCATGATAATTGCTAATGGTTCATTTAATGCTATATCGTAAATGTTTTGATCTGTTTTCTCTGTTGCAGCAACAGTTTTAATTCCTGAACCCTGAAGATAAAAAATAGCATCTTTGATATGTTCCACTTTACAAATTGGCACATTAAATACCGCTCCAGCTGATGTTTTTACTGTATCTCCGTTTACAGGAGCAGATCCTGCTTTTTGAACTATAATTCCGTTTACGCCAGTGCATTCTGCTGTTCTGATTATAGCTCCAAAATTACGGGCATCAGAAATCTGATCTAATATTAAAAATAATGGTTTTGAACCAGATGCAATTGTCGATTCTACTAAATGTTCCAATTCGATAAAACCAATAGGAGAGATGGTTGCAACTGCTCCCTGGTGATTGTTTGGAGTTAATCGGTTTAATTTTTCTACAGGTACATATGAGAAATTTATGTTAGCGCGTTTCATCACTTTCATTAAATCTTTCATTAATTCTCCTGAAATCTCTTTTTGTATAAATACTTTATCGACTTCTTTTCCTGCTTGAATTGCTTCTATAATGGCTCTAATTCCAAATATTTGATGTTCTTTTTCCATGGGACAAATATAGGGATAATGTTTGCAAAAAAAAATCACTCTGAAAAGAGAGTGACATAATGATTTGTTTTATATTTTGACAAATTGGTTTTGTTAGGTCTTAAAAGTAAAAAGGGCACTCATCGTAAGATAAGTGCCCTTTTTTTTGAATTGTTTTTAGATTTAAAGAATACTATTATCTAGTACCTCCAGCCCACCAAACTTTTTCTGTATAAACGTAATTTCCATCTCCAAATGCTGCTTTCACATTGCTATTTGCAGATACATCAGAATCACCATAAGGTAATCTAAGTGGGAATTGAGTTGCGTTCAATGGGTTTGCTAATTGAATTGGATTTGCAGCTGCAGAACCATACATAGCTAACAAACGTCTGTAGTCATTATATGCTTCAACAGATTCGTTTTCGTAGAATGCTAAGTATTTTTGTACAGCAATTTCTTTTAATAAATCAGCATTAGTTGTGATGTTTAATGCATCAATATAATTCGTTGCGTTTGCAGTTGAAAAATTAATAGCTTCATCTTTATTGAAAGCGGCATTTACTGCAGCAATCAAACTAGCTGTGCTGGTAACAGCAGCTGAGTTTCTTGCTTCTGCTTCAGCTTTGATAAACAATAGTTCATGGTAGCTTAACATAAATATTGGATTATTCACATTTTGTAAAGCTGAATATGAATAAGTTTGACTTTGTGGACTAACACCATTTGCATAAAACTCATAGGTAGGAGTTGCTGTAGGTGTTTTTTTGATTTTTTTGAAATAACCGTCAGCACGTGGGTCATTTTTTGCTGTTAATTTATCATGTAAACTTTTGCTTGCAAATAAATATTTTCTAGCAACATAAAATTGGTAATATGGATTTGGAATATTTGAATTTTTCATTTTAAATTCCTCACCATTACTTGTAAAAGATTTACTTACGTAATCTAATACTTTTGCATAATTAGGATTCTTAAAAGAAAGACGTAGTGTATAACGTGCCAATAAACCATTAGCAGCTTTTGTCCAGCTATCAGTGTCTCCATTGTATATTAAGTCCTGAGATCCTAAATTTTCATAGCCTGATGTTTTTCCTAAATTAACAATTGCATCTTCCAAAGTTGCGAAAACAATTTTGTAAAGGTCTTCCTGACGATCCAATTTAGGTGTAAAAATTACTCCAGGTTGAAAAGCCTCAGTGAAAGGAACATCTCCAAACATATCTGTTAGCAAAGCTAAATTGTATGCGTATAGAACTTGTGCTACACCTAATGTTTCATAGTTACCTTTTTCTTCACCAGTTGTACATTTGTTTATTATCAACTTTAGGTTGTACATTGTCTGATAAATACTGTTCCAAGAATTGTTATTAGTGGTCTGGTTCTTAGGCTCACCATTTCTTGTCTCTGCATTGTACATTTGACCAAAACCACCTGCGTTTAATTCTACATAAACACCTGTGTAGAAAGATAGATCTGAACCAGTATTGCTAAATGCAGTACTTGTCATAGCGTCTGTGATGGCAAAACGAGTCGGCACATCTAATGGATCGTTTACGTTTTTGTTGATTTCGTCCATTTTATCCTCTGAACAAGAATTTAATGAAAGTGACGCAATCACCAAAAGTAAGATGACTTTATATTTTTTCATGATTTTTTTGAATTATATTAATTAATTGTTAGATTCATTCCAAATCCAATACTTGTTGTTTGTGGAACAGATAATCTTTCAAAACCTCCAGCCATATTATTGTTTCCTTGTGATGATTCTGGATCTAAGTTTGGCATTTTAGCCCATAATAAAATATTTCTTGCGAATGCAGAAACACGAATGTCAAATCCTGATGAAAATTGTGGTAGAGTATATCCTAAAGATAGTTCTCTAAGTTTTACGAAAGAAGCGTCATATACAGCAGTTTCTGCAATATTTGAATATCTGTTATAAGTTGCTTGTTTAGTTGCTGCTTTTGTGTTTGGTTGTCCATCTGCAGTTACACCCTCTTGAACTAATAATACATCACGATCTCCTGTTTTAGCACTTAATCCGTATGTGTCTAATAAAGAGTTTGTTCCGCTGTACATTTTTCCTCCGTTTTTCCAGTCAAAAGTAGCTGCAAGAGTTATTTTTTTGTATCTGAAAGTAGTTGTACCTCCTAAGTTGAATTTAGGTGCTACTTCTCCAAGTGATTTAGTTTCTCCTGCTAAAGCTAATCCATTAGCATCAACTAAGATATTTCCTTTGTCATCTCTTGCAAAAGCTGTTCCGTAAATTACAGGGAAGCGTTCTCCAATACTAGCTCTAATTTGTGGAGTTGTAAATCCTCCTAAGAAGATGTTTGGTACTCCCTCTTTTAATTCGTCTACAAAGTTGTCAATTTGAGTATAGTTTGCAGATATTGTCCATTCAAAATCGTTAGTTCTAATTGGTGTAACGCTTACAACTAATTCATGGCTATTAGTATGGATTTTTCCTCCGTTCATTACTAATGTTGCAGCTCCTGTAGAACCTGCTAATGGCACTTGGAAGATTTGATCTATTACATTTTGTCTAGAATAAGTATAATCGATGCTTACACGATCTTTAAACAATCTTACCTCACCACCTAATTCATATGATCTTGTATTTTGAGGTTTTAAGTTTGGATCATACATTACGTTGTTTGGGATGTATGAATTTACACCTCCAAGTGGGTAATTTACCGGAGAGTTTGACCAGAAACCACCTGAGTAGTTAGGTACAGTATAGTAATTTTCTAAATAATCACCTGCTTGACCTACTTCAGCCCAAGATGCTCTAAGTTTAGCAAAAGATAATGTTGAGTTTCCTTTTAAACCTTCTAATTCAGTTAATACTAAACCTAATGATACTGAAGGGTATACGAATGAACGGTTGTCTCTTGGCATTGAAGATACAATGTCATTTCTTACAGTACCTCCTAAGAAGATAAAGTTTTTGTATGCAAGATTTACGTTTCCAAATAAACCAAAAGTTCTGTTTCTACGAATTTCATCAGTAGCAACTGTTTGTTGTGTGTTTTTTAGATTAGGGAAACCACCAAAGTTAAGGTCATTTCCAATCATTTCGTATGATTTGTTGTATCTATCGTTAATTTCGTTTCCAACTAAAGCTGTTAAGTTTAAGTCGTCAGTAATTTTATATTCATAATTTACTGTGAATAATGAATTTACTGTTCTAGATGAAATTCCGTAAAGGTCTAAGTGTCCTGCTGTAGTTTGTTGATTTCCGTACTCTTGGATATCTCTATAGTTTGTTGTATAAGTATCAGCACCAAGTTGGTAACGGAATGTTATTTTGTGCTGATCATTTGCTGAGATAGTTGGTGTAAATTCAACATATGTATTTCCGAAGAAACGATCAGTTTGCTCGTCAAAAATATTGTGTTTAGCTGCCCAATATGGGTTGTTGAATCCTGTTGGTCTGTAATAAACTTGTGTATAAGGATCAAGTGCGCTTTCGAATCCGTTTCCTTTTAAATCATAGCTTATTGGACTAGCGAATGCACCTGCAACTGATGAGTCATTTGCACCTGTAGCTTTTGTGATTTTAGTGTTGATGTAGTTACCTACGAAACCAGTTTTCCAATCGTCTCCAAGTTTTGTGCTAAATGCCGCTTTTGCATTGTAACGATCCAGACCAGTTGAAGGTATAAAACCATCTTGGTTTGATGAACCTAAAGCAAACGCATAATTACTTTTATCAGTAGCTTGAGTTATGTTAAAAGAGTTGTTAACTGTTATTCCTGTTTTAAAGAAATCACCAAAATTGTCATATACTTTA
Source organism: Flavobacterium bizetiae (assembly GCF_902804475.1). GTDB lineage: Bacteria > Bacteroidota > Bacteroidia > Flavobacteriales > Flavobacteriaceae > Flavobacterium > Flavobacterium bizetiae. The sequence goes on along the minus strand of NZ_CADCSU010000108.1, from coordinate 53,830 downwards.
GGGGCTACCCATGGGTCTAAACCTGCTGTAGCTCTTTGTGGTACATAATATTTACCAGGATGAGCTCCTGCATTCATACCATTTAAAGCATTAGGAACATTTCCTCCGTAAGCTGGGCTATTTGGTAACTCAGAAATTTTTGGTCCCCAAGTTAATGAGTTAGTTGGGTCATACTCTCCACCTGTTCCTTGCGCATACTGATTTTGATAATTAATCTTTCTAGATACATCATCTGCAGTAATTGAACTATTGAAGTTTATTGTAGGTTTTCCGCTTTTAGAAGCTCCTCTACCACTTTTTGTAGTAATTACTACTACACCATTTGAAGCTCTAAGTCCGTAAATTGCTGATGCAGCTTGTCCTTTAAGAATATTGATAGATTCAATATCGTTTGGATCAATATCAACTGCTCTGTTAGCAAGATCTGATCCAGTTACACCGTTTCCAGTGCTGTAATCAGCTTGAGATGCTACTGGCATACCATCAATTACATACAAAGGAGTGTTGTTTCCTGTAAAAGAACGAGCTCCACGAATAACAATTTGAGAAGAAGCTCCAGGAGCACCACTAGAAGGAGTGATTTGTACCCCAGCTAATTTTCCTTGAAGAGCACCAGCTAAGCTGTTGTTGTTTCCTCTTGTTAATTCTGTAGCTTTTACCTCTTGAGTAGCATATCCTAATGCTTTTTTCTCTTTCTTAATACCTAATGCAGTTACTACAACACTTTCCAGTTCTACTGAATCGTTTTTTAGTTTTGCATTAACATTAGATGAACTTGCAGCAACTTCTTGAGATTGCATCCCGATGTAGCTGAAAATTAATACTTGGTTTGGTGCTGCTTTGATAGAATATTTTCCGTCAAAATCAGTTTGTGTTCCTGTTTTTGTTCCTTTAACTAATACACTAACACCTGGTAAAGGCATTCCTGTATTGTCAGAAACTGTTCCAGAAACAACTCTTTCTTGCGCGAAAGTAAGTTGCGCAATTAGTACTAATAAAAGCACTAAGAATCCATTGAACTTTAGTTTCATTTTTAAATATTTTGAATTAGTTCGACAAAAATCTTAATAATTTGTTAATCTACCTAATATAAAAAGCTTTTTTTTTAGTTAAATTATGATTTTACTATAAGATATTGTTTTTTTATAGTTAAAAAAGAGGTGTAAATTGTAAATTCGTATTTTTTTGCTTCAAATATGATAATAATGGAAAATATTACAATTGATGTAAATGTTAAATTTTGTGAATTTCAGGACTTAATTGTTTTATTGTAAGTTTTTTTATAGAAAAAGCCATCTCATATTTTAGTAATGAGATGGCTTTTGTACAGATTATTTGTATTAGTTAATTGTTAACAGGTGTTTTAGTTACAATTGTTGGTATTGGGCTTGGTGTGTTAGGATTCGAGTTAATTTCCTTTTGAGGATATAAAAATCTTTGAGGAACTCCTGTGAAACCTGATTTTAATTGAATTTCTGCAGCATTGTTAGATCTTCCTAAATCTGTAAATGATTCGAAAGTTCCCAAGAAATAAATGTATCTCTCTTGATAAATTTCTCTTATAAGTGCATTTTGGTCTGTTAATGCTGTAGTGCCATTATTTTCCATACCTCCTGCTGCAAAATCTGCTGCGGTATATGGAGCATAAAGAAAAGTTTCTGCATTATCAGTATCGGGATCTCCGTCTACATCATAACCATCATTGTTTACGCCAATAGAATATCCGGTATTCAATAAAGCTCTATATGCGTTGTATGATGTTAAGCCAGTAGAAAAACCTGATCTGGCATCTACTTCGGCAATAATTAGTAACATTTCTCCATAAGTAACTAATGGTATAGCTGTGTCGTTTCCGAATTTACCGCTAGTTCCTCCATAATCAGGACCATAAACATTTAAGCTGTAAGGGAATGTATCTGCATTATATGTAAATGCATATCTTGCAGATTCATCAGTTTTTGCATTTCCTCTGTATAAAGTAGTAGATGGATCGAGTATTTGTGCAGCATATCCTTCTCCTGACATATAATCAGGTCTGTCATAAACTAGAAAAGAATAAAACGGATTAAAACTTTGAAGGTAAGAGCTTCCAAATTTTGCTTTGAAATCATCTCCTGCATTATTAATTCCTAGAAGTGCATTTGCTTTTGCAAGTGTGTAATTTTTTGTTTGAAGGTAAAATTTTGCTTTTATTGAATAAGCAAGTTTTATCCATTTATCAGTTTTGCCACCATACCATATATCAGCTTTTGAGGGGATAACTTCGCCGGTTGTTTTACTAAGATTTGCAATTGCATCATCTAATAGCAGTTGTGCGCTTTTATATACGTCAGCTTGAGGGTCGAATTTTGGTGCGCGTTTGCCGCCTCTGTAATCAAAGTCGGAGTAGGGAACGTCTCCCCACAAAGAAGCTACAGTTCCGATACAGTATGCTTCAATGACCTGAGCTGCTCCTTTTAGACGAAAGTTTGCAGCAGTAGTGGCTTTTGCTTCTAATATTTGTGCTTGTGTAATTGTGTTTACATATGCAAGATCCCAGTTGTTGTCGAAACCAGATGCTGTTGCGCTGTTCCAGTTGTTAAGGGTTACGTATTGTCTGTCTTCTCCGTTGGCTTGATTTAACCAAAGCATTGCGGATCTGACAGATGAAGATGTTTGGAAGAATTGGTTTGCAAGAACTACACCTTGAAACATATTAGCTGCATCAACATCATTTAATAAATCTGGATCTACATTCATGTCTTCTACATAACTAGTACAACTAAATATGCTAGATACTAGTAGAAAAATACTTGCTGTTTTAATAAATATATTTTTCATTTTTTAGAATTTTAAGTTTACACTAAAGATAAAAGATTTGGTATTAGGGCTGTTAAAGTATTGTAAACCTCTACCGTTTGATCCTCCTGTTAAGTTTGATTCTGGATCTTGACCTAAATCTTTTGCTTCTGTCCATAACCATAAGTTTCTTCCGGTTCCAGAGAAAGTGATACTTTCTATTCCAACTTTAGAATCTTTAAATTTTAATAAGTATGATAAGGTAAGTTCTCTCCATTTTACCCATGATGCAGATTTGATGAAGTGCTCAGAAACGGTACCAAAACCACCTCCTAATGCAGTGTACCAAGATTGGTCAAGCAATACATTTCCTCCGCCAAAATCGTGAAGATTACCTCTTACGGTTCCTGCAGGAATTGTTTGTCCTGCATAATTTTTAGTAGGAGTAGTAAGTTCTACTTCATTTGCTGTTTCCCAAGTTCTACCAAAGTTGTTTAATACTGCATTTGTTCCGTCCCAAAGATCACCTCCAATTGAAGCGTCAAACAAAGTGCTTAAAGTAATGTTTTTGTATGAAATAGAGGTTCCTAATGCGCCTCTCCATTTAGGGTTAGGATTACCGATAACACCTTCGGCATCACTTGCAGTAGGGAAACCATTTGCATCTAATACTAAAGTTCCATTTGCGTTTCTTTCAAATTTACCTCCCCAAAGTACGCCCAATGGTTGTCCAAGAACAGCGCGAGATGAAGTTCCTTCAAATCCGTTCAATAGTAAAGAATCTGTACCAAGTAATTCTGTTACTTCATTTTTATTTGTGCTCCAGTTTCCGTAAACATTCCACTTGAATCCTGAAGAAGTTGTTACGATGTTTGCATCTAATTCTATTTCAAAACCTTTGTTGTCAATTGATGCATAATTACCATAGACAAATGCAAAAGTTGAACTACCATTTAATGGTACGTTTACAAGTAAGTCTTTAGTTTTGTTTGTGTAGTAAGTAGCGTTTAGTTTGATTTTTCTAAAAAATTCTAAATCCAAACCTACTTCGTACTCTGTTTTGATCTCAGGTTTCAGGTTTAAGTTTCCACCAGTGTCAGATTGCTGTAATGATCCGCCATAAGCTCCGGAATCGTAAGCTGGTCCGTATCCTTCGACTCCGCTTGCTGTAATGTAAGGAGTGTTACCTCTGTATGCCGCAGGAATTGATGCAATTTTACCAAATGTTGCTCTTAACTTACCATCAGTAAGAATGTCATTTTCAATATTTTTAGTGAACTTATATCCTAATTCTGCAGTTGGGTAAAAATATACTTTTAAATTAGGGTCGTAAGTTGAAGAGGTTTCGAAACGACCTCCTAATGTAAGGAATATATAGTCTTTATAGTCGAAAGCTGCTGAGAAATAGGCTCCACTTAATCTTGTGTAAGTTCTGTCTAAAAATGTAGTTTTGTCTTCTATTAATGCATTATCATATGAGAATTTAGGAGTGTCGATTATGAAGTTCTTGTAAGAACCTCCTCTTTGGTCGTAATTAGATTGAGAAAAGTTAACTCCTGTAAGGTAGCTTAATCCAATATTGTCATTTATTTGCAGGTTTCCAAGAGCCATGAAGTCAATGTTGTAAGACTGAAAATCTGTAACGCTTTCATTTGCTTGACCATTACCAGCATTTTGTGCTGAGTTTTTAGGGAATACCGTAATTCTTTTATCGCTGTATCCGTCTAGTCCAACTCTGGTAAGTAAGGATAACCATTTATTTGCGTCGTATTTTAACTCAAAACCAGCAACATATCGGTCAACTGTGTTAGGGTTTTTTTGTACGTCTGTAGTCCAGATTGGATTGTTGTAAGTAGGGTTTGGAGCAGCAGTTGTTGTTCCTAATTCCCTTCTGTATGTTCTCTGACTATTAAAAGACAGAACTCCATTGGCATCGTGATTAGTACCAATAAAATCTCTAATATCAAAATCTGGTGCATTACGGTAAAGACCTAAGTACAATCCACTAGTGTTTGATCCTTGTTGAATTCTATTTGAGTTAACAGAAGAATAACTGAATTTTCCTTTTAGTGTTAATTTATCTGCTACTTTAGTTTCGGTTGAAAAGTCTAAAGTTGTTCTTTCGTAGCTGCTATTTCTAATTACACCATCTTGGTTGTTGTTTCCAAGTCCAAGATAGAAGTTTGAGTTCTCGTTACCGCCACTAATACCTATGTGATTATCTAGTGATAGTCCGTCCCCAATAACTGCATCCATGTTTGATTTCTCGTAACTTGTTTTGCTATTCTTGGTAGCGATAGGGTAAATGGTATTTCCACTGTCAGATACAAAATAAGACCCTGTTGTTGTATAAGTGTCGGCTCCGCCGGTTCTGTTGGCTATTTTGTCTCCAAAAGATCCGCCTGCATTTGCTACCCATACTCCTTTTGATCCTTGTCCGTATTTATCTTGTAGGTCCATTTTAACGTTTACTCTGTCAAAAGAAACGGAAGAATTTATGTTAACTGATATTTTTCCTTTTTTTCCTCTTTTTGTCTTGATAAGAACAACTCCGTTTGCTGCTCTGTATCCCCAAAGCGCTGCAGCTGATGCTCCTTTTAAAATTTCTAGTGATTCAATGTCATTCGGGTTAATGTCATTTAGTCTGCTTTGTTGTCCAACTCCGTCAACTTGATTGGCTGAATCTCCAATTTCGTCACTTGAAACAGGAATACCATCTATAACGAAAAGTGGTTGAGTTGATCCTGTAATTGAGTTCTGACCTCTAATTTGAATATATGCTCCAGATCCAGGGTCACCTGAATTTGCAGTAATGCTAACGCCGGAAGCTTTTCCTGATAATCCTTTTAGAAGAGTAGATTCTCCGGATTTTGTTAATTCATCACCTTTAACATTGGAAAAAGAAGATGCTTTTTGGTTTTTTTTAACCTCTACACCTAAGGCGTTTACAACCACGCTTTCAAGTTCTACTGAATCATCTGTCAGTTTAACATTTAGATTAGTTGAGCTTGCCGGAACTTCTTTCGTTTTCATTCCGATGTAGCTAAATACTAATATTTGGCTTGAAGTTGCTTTGATAGAAAATTTACCATCAAAGTCTGTCTGTGTAGCCGATTTGGTTCCTTTTACTAATACCGTTACGCCGGGTAAGGGCATACCTGTATTTTCAGATACTGAACCAGAAACAACTCTTTCTTGAGCAAAAGTAAGTTGCGCAATTAGTACTAATAATAGTACTAAGATTCCATTGAACTTTAGTTTCATTTTTAAAAATTTTGAATTAGTTCAGCAATATTCATAATAATTTGTTAATAATCCTAACGTTATGTTAACGAATTTCTGATAAAACTTAAAATTTAACATTGTAACATATATTAACAATAGTGTTAAATAATTGAATTTCTTTAAGCTTTGCCCCGCCATTAGTGAGATTAATGCGTAGTAGACCGGTAGTTGTTTGGATGTTTGTGCCGATTCCAATTCCTGTTAAATTTTTAATTTTATCAGGATTTTGACTATTTGTTAAATCTTGATAAATTGCATAATCAAGAATTGAATTAATGTATAGATTTTTCGAAATAAGGTATCTATATTCTGTGAGAAGCATAGAAGTGAAATTGGCCTGAAGGCTGTTTTCTGAAAAACCTCTTATAGAATTAATGCCGCCAAATCTAAATAACTCATTTGTGATATAGTTTTTGCTTTTTAAATAGTAGTTCTGTGTGTTTATATTTATGTAGTTTTTTTTGTTTAATTCGAAATTATATGAAAAATTAGCATTTACATAAGCTTGTGGGCTTGAATCGGCAGTTTCTGGTGTGTTGTTTGTGTTTCTTTTCCCGTATCCAAGTATAAAATTGACATAAGCTTTTTTAGGTAAAAGGTTGTTAGAGTAGTCGATTTTTTTATATTCAAGGGATGAAGTGATATAGGAGTTTTTATAATCGCTAATGGTTGAATTATTGGTGTTCTGAATGTCGCTTGATTCCGTTGATTGGTAGCCTAGGTATATTTTAGAATTGTAATTTAAATAGTATCCGAGATCAATTGCTGTTTTGGTATTTTGAAAAGTGCTGTCTTGTTTAAAAATGTTTAGCTGTGCCTTGATCCCTAGTGATGAGTTGAAGATGTATGGAATTTCTATTTTGGTATTAAAAGTTTTTTGCTGGTTTCCATCGCTTTTCCAATACAATGAAAATTGCTCGCCGGCATTAAGAGTGTTTAGCAGTGCCAAGTCAAGGTATCCGTTAAGTGTTGTTTTTTTGTTTTCGTCATTTGAAAAACCTATGTAGCCGTCAAAAGTATTTGCGCTCCTTTTTTCTGCGTAAGCGTATATTTTAGTGGAGTTATTTGTAAATAATATTTGCGGATACTTCGTTTGTGTGATAAATTCAAAACTGTTTATGTCGTTGTAAAGTTTTTTTACAGTTTCCTGATTAAAAGTTTTATTGAGGTATTTTTTGTTGAGCTGTTTTAGGTGGCCTTTTGGGAAAAAATTTTTCTCTTCAGGGTTTATTTGACTTAGAATAATTGAATTTACGGTGCGTTTTTTTTCGGATTTAAAATTTAAGTTAGTATAAATTATTGAATTCTTTCTTTTGATGTTCTCAAATTTTATTTTACTCAATGCAAAACCTTTTTTTTCAGCCTCAATTATCTTTTGATTTAAGAAATTTTCTATTTCATAATAAGGTAGAATTAAGGAGTCGTTTTTTACTTGGGTTGAGTTAAAAAATGAATTATTTATACCTATATATATATGTATCTCTTTAATGCGATTTTTTAGTTCTATTTTTGATGTATAGGTGCTGTCATTTTCCTGTGTAGTCTCTAAGGGTTTGTTGTCTAAAAAGCCGATTTTTGTTAGCTTTTCCGAGATAATCGTTATTTCTTTATTTAATGATTTAATATTGGGATGTTTGGTGTTGTAATTAATAGAGTCGATTATTTGGTTTTCGCTTTTACTTGAGCCAGTTATTTTTAGGTAATAATTTTGGCTATAAGCAGATATGCTGAGGCAGAAAATAATTATGTATATAAGGTGTTTCAAATCTAATTGTTTGGTTTTTAAAAGTATTGCAAATATCAATTGTTTGTTTGTAAAATCATAAGCTTAAATAATGTTATTGAAAATTAATGAATTAACGTTTGTATACTGAAAAATATTTTATACATTTGCAACCCCGTAAAAAGCGGGAATTTAATATACATAATAAATTTTTAGTATTAATTATGCCAACAATTCAACAATTAGTAAGAACAGGAAGAACTCAGATAACTAAGAAGAGTAAATCGGTTGCTTTAGATTCTTGTCCTCAAAGAAGAGGGGTTTGTACGCGTGTTTACACTACTACACCAAAAAAACCAAACTCTGCAATGCGTAAAGTTGCGCGTGTACGTTTGACAAATGGTAATGAGGTGAATGCTTACATCCCTGGAGAAGGACACAATTTACAAGAGCACTCGATAGTATTAGTTAGAGGTGGAAGGGTAAAAGATTTACCAGGTGTTAGATATCATATCGTTCGTGGAGCGCTTGACACGTCAGGAGTTGCAGGAAGAACGCAAAGAAGATCTAAGTACGGTGCTAAACGCCCAAAAGAAGCAAAAAAGTAATTTAAAACGTTAAAGTTGGAGGTTAGGAGTTAAGGGTTTGAAATTTGGTGTAAGCTAAAGTGGATGACACATAACATTTAACGGATGACCTATAACTTTTTATTAAAAAAAAGACATGAGAAAAAGAGCGGCAAAGAAAAGACCACTTTTACCAGATCCGAGGTTTAACGACCAATTGGTAACACGTTTTGTGAACAACTTAATGTGGGATGGTAAGAAATCTACAGCTTTCAAAGTATTTTATGATGCAATTGACATCATTGAGTCTAAAAAGCAGGATTCAGAAAAATCTTCATTAGAAATTTGGAAAGATGCTTTAACAAACGTTATGCCTCACGTAGAAGTACGTAGCCGTAGAGTTGGTGGAGCTACATTTCAAATTCCAATGCAAATTAGACCAGACAGAAAAATTTCTATGGCAATGAAGTGGTTAATACTTTATTCTAGAAGAAGAAATGAAAAATCTATGGCACAACGTTTAGCATCAGAGTGTTTAGCTGCTGCTAAAGAAGAAGGTGCTGCGGTTAAGAAAAGAATGGATACTCACAAGATGGCAGAAGCTAATAAAGCTTTCTCTCACTTTAGATTTTAATTCGTAAGAAATGGCTAGAGATTTAAAATATACAAGAAATATAGGAATTGCTGCTCATATTGATGCTGGTAAAACAACAACAACTGAGCGTATCCTTTTTTATACTGGTAAAACTCATAAAATTGGTGAAGTACATAATGGTGCTTCTACAATGGACTGGATGGAGCAAGAGGCAGAAAGAGGTATTACAATTACTTCTGCTGCAACAACTTGTGAGTGGAATTTTCCTACTGAGCAAGGTAAAGTTTTGCCTGAGACATTGCCTTACCATTTTAATATTATTGATACTCCTGGACACGTTGACTTTACTGTAGAGGTAAACCGTTCTTTACGTGTACTTGATGGTTTGGTTTTCTTGTTTAGTGCAGTTGATGGTGTTGAGCCACAATCTGAAACTAACTGGAGACTTGCTGATCAATATAGAGTTCCTCGTATGGGATTTGTAAATAAAATGGATAGACAAGGTTCTAACTTTTTGAATGTATGTCAACAAGTTAGAGATATGTTGAAATCTAATGCAGTTGCGATCACTTTACCAATTGGTGAAGAGAATGATTTCAAAGGTGTAGTTGACTTAGTGAAAAATCAAGCTATTATCTGGCATGATGAAACGCAAGGGGCTACTTTTGATATTGTGCCTATCCCTGAGGATATGCTTGCAGAGGTAAAAGAATATAGATCTATTCTTATTGAAGCGGTTGCTGATTATGATGAGAATCTTTTAGAGAAATTCATGGAAGATGAAAACTCTATTACAGAAGATGAGATCAATAAAGCATTAAGAGCTGCTACAATTGATATGGCAATCATTCCTATGCTTGCTGGTTCTTCTTTCAAGAACAAAGGAGTTCAATTTATGTTAGATGCTGTTTGTAAGTATCTTCCGTCTCCAATGGATAAAGAAGGTATCGAAGGAATTCATCCTGATGATGTTGAATTGTTAGAAGAAGATCAAACAAAAATTCTTCGTCGTCCAGATGTAAAAGAGCCATTCGCTGCTTTAGCATTTAAAATTGCTACTGACCCTTATGTTGGTCGTTTAGCTTTCTTCCGTGCTTATTCAGGTCGTTTGGATGCTGGTTCATATATTTTGAACACTCGTTCTGGAAACAAAGAAAGAATTTCTCGTATCTACCAAATGCACGCTAACAAGCAAAACCCAATCGAGTATATCGAGGCAGGAGATATTGGAGCGGCAGTTGGATTTAAAGATATCAAGACTGGAGATACAATGTGTGATGAAAAGCACCCAATTATTCTTGAGTCAATGAAATTCCCTGCACCGGTAATTGGTATTGCTATTGAGCCTAAAACTAAGGCTGACGTAGATAAAATGGGTATGGCTTTAGCTAAATTAGCTGAAGAGGATCCAACGTTTACTGTTAGAACAGATGAGGCTTCTGGGCAAACTATTATTTCAGGTATGGGTGAGCTTCACTTGGATATCTTGATTGATCGTATGAAGCGTGAATTTAAAGTTGAAGTGAACCAAGGTGAGCCTCAAGTTGAATATAAAGAAGCGTTTACAAGAAGTGCTACGCACAGAGAAACATACAAAAAACAATCAGGAGGTCGTGGTAAATTCGGTGATATCGTATTTACACTTGAGCCAGCTGATGAAGTTGATGGTAAAGTTCCTGTAGGATTGCAATTTATTAATGCTGTAAAAGGTGGTAACGTTCCTAAGGAATATATTCCATCTGTAGAGAAAGGTTTCCGTGAAGCTATGAAAACTGGTCCTTTAGCAGGATACCAAGTTGATAGTTTGAAAGTAACTTTAACAGACGGATCTTTCCACCCTGTCGATTCAGATGCTCTTTCTTTTGAGTTAGCTGCTAGAATGGGTTATAGAGAAGTTGCTAAAGCTGCTGGAGCGGTTATTCTTGAGCCTATCATGAAAATGGAAGTTATTACTCCTGAAGAAAACATGGGAGATATCGTAGGTGATATCAACCGTCGTAGAGGTCAGGTTAATGACATGGGTGACAGAAATGGTGCTAAAACTATTAAAGCTGATGTGCCATTATCAGAAATGTTTGGATATGTAACAACATTAAGAACATTGTCTTCTGGTAGAGCTACTTCAACAATGGAGTTTTCTCACTATGCAGAAACGCCTTCTAATATTTCAGAAGCGGTAATTAAAAAAGCAAAAGGTAACGCTTAATTCTTAAGAAAATGAGTCAAAAAATCAGAATAAAACTAAAATCTTACGATCACATGTTGGTAGATAAGTCTGCTGAAAAGATCGTAAAAACAGTAAAAACTACTGGAGCAGTTGTAACAGGTCCAATTCCGTTGCCAACTCACAAAAAACTTTTCACTGTGTTGCGTTCTCCGCACGTTAACAAAAAAGCGAGAGAGCAATTTGAAGTAATGTCATACAAGAGATTGATTGATATTTATTCATCTTCATCTAAAACTATTGATGCATTAATGAAACTTGAATTGCCAAGTGGAGTTGAAGTAGAGATAAAAGTATAATTTTTTATTGTATTTTATAAAAAAAAAGCGAGACAGAAATGTTTCGCTTTTTTTATGCGAAAAAATTTTTTCTTGTTGTTTTTTCTGAAATATTGACTATGGTTAATTGTTTGTGTTTTGATTGAAATGTCTTTGTTTTAGGCTGTTGCAGGATTTTTTCTTTATCAAATTATGTAAATATCAAGAGAATGTTTCTTCTAAGTTATGAAGATGGAAAATTATTTTTTTGAAGAAAAAGAATGCTTATGCATGTAGAATTGGTTCTTTGATTTTGATAATGAGCTATTTAATTTTTAGAACTGTTTGGTATATTCAATTTTAATGTATACTTTTGCACTCCCTGTTTGGAAATTTCTGTTATTTTCAAATTGAAGGGAATTTTAGTAATTAATAATTAATATTTATGTCTGGGTTAATTGGTAAAAAAATCGGCATGACTAGTATTTTCGACGAAAACGGGAAAAACATTCCTTGTACAGTAATCGAGGCTGGGCCGTGTGTTGTTACCCAAGTCAGAACCAAAGGTGTTGACGGGTACGAAGCGTTGCAACTTGGTTTCGATGACAAAAACGAGAAACATTCCACTAAAGCGGCTTTAGGTCACTTTAAAAAAGCTGGAACTGTTGCTAAGAAAAAAGTCGTTGAATTTCAAGATTTTGCAACTGAACAAAAATTAGGGGATCTTATTGATGTTTCTATTTTTGCTGAAGGAGAATTTGTAGATGTGCAAGGTGTGTCTAAAGGTAAAGGTTTTCAAGGAGTTGTTAAACGTCACGGATTTGGTGGTGTTGGACAGGCAACTCACGGTCAACACAACCGTTTAAGAGCGCCAGGTTCTGTGGGAGCTTCTTCTTATCCATCTAGAGTATTCAAAGGAATGCGTATGGCTGGAAGAATGGGAGGAGACAATGTAAAAGTTCAAAACCTTAGAGTTTTAAAAGTAGTTGCTGAAAAGAACCTGCTTGTTATTAAAGGATGTGTTCCTGGACATAAAAACTCTTATGTAATCATTCAGAAGTAATGGAAGTAAAAGTATTAGATTTCAACGGAAAAGATACTGGTAGAAAAGTTCAACTTTCTGATTCAGTATTCGCAATTGAACCAAACAATCACGCTGTATACCTTGATGTTAAGCAATATCTTGCTAATCAAAGACAAGGAACTCACAAGGCTAAAGAAAGAGCTGAAGTGACAGGAAGTACACGTAAGATTAAGAAACAAAAAGGAACAGGTACTGCTCGTGCGGGAAGTATTAAGAATCCATTGTTTAAAGGTGGTGGAACAATTTTCGGACCAAGACCAAGAAGTTATTCATTTAAATTGAATAAAAGCTTGAAAAGATTGGCAAGAAAATCAGCTTTCTCAATCAAAGCAAAAGAGTCAAATATTATCGTTCTTGAGGACTTTAATTTTGAAACTCCAAACACTAAAAATTTCATTAACGTTTTGAAAGCTTTAGGGTTAGATAATAAAAAATCTCTATTTGTGTTGGGTGAGTCGAATAAAAATGTATATTTGTCGTCACGCAATTTAAAGGCTTCAAATGTCGTAACTAGTTCAGAATTAAGTACTTACGCTATTTTAAACACTAATAATTTAGTGCTTTTAGAAGGTTCTTTGGAGTTAATTGAAGAAAATTTAAGTAAATAATAGGAATATGAGCATCATAATTAGACCTATAGTAACAGAAAAAGTAACCAAAGAAAGTGAAGTTTTAAACCGCTTCGGATTCGTTGTTGACAAAAAAGCAAACAAAGTTCAAATTAAGAAAGCTGTTGAAGCTGCTTATGGAGTAACTATCGTTTCAGTTAACACGATGAACGTAAGACCGGATAGAACTACAAAATACACTAAAAGTGGTTTGATCAGTGGAAAGACAAATGCAATTAAGAAAGCGATTGTTCAAGTACAAGAAGGAGAAACAATTGATTTTTACAACAATATCTAAGATAGAAAAATGTCAGTAAGAAAATTAAAACCTATTACCCCAGGTCAGCGATTTAGAGTTGTGAATGGTTATGACGCCATTACAACTGATAAGCCGGAACGCTCTTTGATAGCGCCGATAAAAAACTCTGGAGGTAGAAATAGTCAAGGAAAGATGACCATGCGTTATACGGGTGGTGGTCACAAGCAGAGATATCGTATTATTGATTTCAAAAGAACTAAAGACGGAATTCCGGCTACTGTGAAATCAATCGAATACGATCCAAATCGTACTGCATTTATCGCTTTATTAGCTTATGCTGATGGAGAGAAAACTTATGTAATTGCTCAAAACGGATTGAAAGTTGGTCAGAAATTAGTTTCTGGTCCGGAATCTCAACCTGAAATTGGTAATACATTGCCTTTAAGCAGAATTCCTTTAGGAACTGTAATCTCTTGTATTGAGTTACGTCCAGGTCAGGGAGCAGTAATTGCTCGTTCAGCTGGTACATTTGCTCAATTAATGGCAAGAGATGGAAAATATGCTACAATTAAAATGCCATCTGGTGAAACAAGATTAATCTTGTTAACTTGTTCGGCTACAATTGGAGCTGTTTCTAATTCAGACCACCAATTAGTTGTATCAGGAAAAGCTGGTAGAACAAGATGGTTAGGAAGAAGACCTAGAACAAGACCTGTTGCAATGAACCCTGTTGATCACCCAATGGGTGGTGGAGAAGGACGTTCTTCTGGTGGACATCCACGTTCAAGAAATGGAATACCAGCAAAAGGTTATAGAACTCGTTCTAAGAAAAACCCGAGTAACAAGTATATCGTAGAACGTAGAAAGAAATAATAAGATATGGCACGTTCATTAAAAAAAGGACCTTTCGTTCATTATAAGTTAGACAAGAAAGTTCAGGAAAACGTAGAAAGTGGTAAAAATAGTGTAGTAAAGACTTGGTCTAGAGCTTCTATGATTACTCCAGATTTCGTTGGACAAACTATCGCAGTTCATAACGGTCGTCAATTTGTACCAGTTTACGTAACAGAAAACATGGTAGGTCACAAATTAGGAGAATTTTCACCAACTAGATCTTTTAGAGGTCATGCTGGAGCAAAAAATAAAGGTAAAAAATAAGAAGCAATGGGAGTTCGTAAAAGAGAAACAGCAGATGCGAGAAAAGAGGCTAATAAGTCTATTGCTTTCGCAAAATTGAATAACTGCCCTACTTCACCTAGAAAAATGCGCTTAGTAGCGGACTTGGTAAGAGGTCAGAAGGTAGAAAGAGCACTTAACATCTTAAGATTTAGTTCTAAAGAGGCTTCAAGAAAATTAGAGAAACTATTATTATCTGCAATCAATAACTGGGAGCAAAAAAATAGTGAAGGTAATTTAGAAGAAGCTGGATTATTTGTTAAGGAGATCAGAGTAGATGGTGGAATGATGTTAAAAAGACTTCGTCCAGCTCCACAAGGTCGTGCACACAGAATAAGAAAACGTTCTAATCACGTAACAATCGTGCTTGGAGCTATCAATAACACACAAAGCAATTCTTAAGCAGCATGGGACAAAAGACAAATCCAATTGGAAATAGACTTGGTATCATCAGAGGGTGGGACTCAAACTGGTATGGTGGAAATGATTACGGTGATAAACTTGCCGAAGATCACAAAATCAGAAAGTATATCCACGCTCGTTTATCAAAAGCTAGTGTATCTAAAGTAATCATCGAGAGAACTTTGAAACTTGTAACCGTTACTATCACTACTGCTAGACCTGGTATCATTATCGGAAAAGGTGGACAAGAGGTAGACAAGTTAAAAGAAGAACTTAAGAAAGTTACTGACAAAGAGGTTCAAATCAATATCTTTGAAATTAAAAGACCTGAGTTAGATGCTTATCTTGTGGCGACAAGCATCGCTCGTCAAATCGAAAGCCGTATCTCTTACAGACGTGCAATTAAGATGGCTATTGCAGCTTCTATGCGTATGAATGCAGAAGGTATTAAAGTTTTGATTTCTGGTCGTTTGAATGGTGCTGAAATGGCACGTTCAGAAGGTTTCAAAGAAGGTAGAATTCCTCTATCAACTTTCAGAGCTGATATTGATTATGCTTTGGCTGAAGCTCACACTACTTACGGTAGAATGGGTATCAAAGTATGGATCATGAAAGGTGAAGTTTATGGAAAGAGAGATCTTTCTCCACTTGCAGGAATGGATAAAAAACAATCTGGAACTGGTGGTGGTAAAGGTGGAGATGCCCCTAGAGGTAAATCTAACTTTAATAAAGGTGGAAAACCAGACGCTCGTAAAAGAAAGTAAATTTTTAAACTAAAGAAAAATGTTACAGCCTAAAAGAACAAAATACCGTAAGGTACAAAAGGGTAAAATGAAAGGTAACTCTCAAAGAGGGCATGAACTTTCTAATGGAATGTTTGGTATTAAATCTGTACATGAAGATGGAATGTTCTTAACTTCTCGTCAAATCGAAGCTGCGCGTATTGCTGCAACTCGTTTCATGAAGAGAGAAGGACAATTATGGATCAAAATATTTCCAGACAAACCAATTACTAAGAAGCCTCTTGAGGTACGTATGGGTAAAGGTAAAGGTGCCGTTGAATATTGGGCTGCCGTTGTTAAACCCGGAAGAATTATGTTTGAAGTTGGAGGAGTTCCTTTATCAGTTGCAAAAGAGGCGTTACGTCTTGCAGCTCAAAAGCTTCCAGTAAAAACTAAATTCGTCGTTGCTAGAGATTTCGAAGCATAATTAAATTTATATTATGAAACAATCAGAAATAAAAGATCTTTCTGCAGCGGAGTTGCAAGAAAAACTTAGTCAAACTAAGAAAATATATGCTGACCTAAAAATGGCTCACGCTATTTCTCCAATTGAGAACCCACTTCAAATTAGAAGTGTAAGAAGAACAGTTGCAAGATTGGCTACAGAGTTAACTAAAAGAGAGTTACAATAATTGTATTCTGCTGAAAGATGGAAGAAAAAAGAAATTTAAGAAAAGAAAGAATAGGTGTTGTTACTTCAAATAAAATGGATAAGTCTATTGTTATTGCTGAAGTAAGAAAAGTAAAACACCCATTATACGGTAAGTTCGTGTTGAAAACAAAGAAATACGTTGCACACGACGAAACAAACGACTGTAACATTGGAGATACTGTAAGAATTAGCGAAACGCGTCCTTTAAGTAAAACAAAATGTTGGAGATTAGTTGAAATCTTAGAAAGAGCTAAATAATTATGGTACAACAGGAATCAAGACTAAAAGTAGCAGATAACACGGGAGCAAAAGAAGTTTTAACTATCCGTGTTTTAGGAGGTACCAAAAGAAGGTATGCCTCTGTTGGTGACAAGATTGTAGTATCTATTAAAGATGCAACTCCTAACGGTAACGTTAAAAAAGGAGCTGTTTCAACTGCAGTTGTTGTACGTACCAAAAAAGAAGTGAGAAGAGCTGATGGTTCTTATATCCGTTTCGATGATAATGCATGTGTTCTTTTGAACGCTGCAGGGGAAATGAGAGGAACTCGTGTTTTTGGTCCGGTAGCAAGAGAACTTCGTGAAAAACAATTCATGAAAATTGTATCATTAGCACCAGAAGTGCTTTAATTCGTTTTAAGATGATAAAGCTAAAAATAAAATCAGGAGATATCGTAAGAGTTATTGCTGGAGACCATAAAGGTGCTGAAGGTAAAGTTTTACGTGTTTACCGTGAGAAAAATAAAGCGATAGTTGAAGGTGTAAACATGGTTTCGAAACATACAAAACCAAGTGCTAAAAACCCTCAAGGTGGTATCGTTAAGAAAGAAGCTTCTATACAAATATCTAACATTTCACTAATTGATCCTAAAACTAAGGAAACAACTAGAGTTGGTATTAGAGTAGAAGGAGATAAGAAAGTAAGATTTTCAAAAAAATCTAATCAAGTACTATAGTAATGGCATATACACCTAGACTAAAAGAAGAATATAAGAGTAGAGTAATCTCTGCTCTTAAAGAAGAATTCGGATATACAAACGTGATGCAAGTTCCAAAACTTGAAAAAATCGTTTTGAGCCGTGGAGTTGGTGCAGCTGTATCTGATAAAAAACTTATTGACTATGCAGTTGATGAGTTAACAAAGATCACTGGACAAAAAGCAGTATCTACAATTTCAAAGAAAGACGTTGCGTCATTCAAATTGAGAAAAGGTATGCCTATTGGAGCAAAAGTTACTTTACGTGGAGAGAGAATGTATGAGTTTTTAGATAGACTTATTACTTCTGCTTTACCACGCGTTAGAGATTTTAGTGGTATCAAAGCTACTGGTTTTGACGGAAGAGGTAATTACAACCTTGGAGTTTTGGAGCAAATCATTTTCCCGGAAATTGATATTGACAAAGTAAACAAAATTTCAGGAATGGATATTACATTTGTTACTACTGCAAAAACAGACAAGGAAGCAAAGTCATTATTGGCTGAATTAGGATTACCTTTTAAAAAGAATTAAGACATGGCTAAAGAATCAATGAAAGCCCGTGAGGTGAAAAGAGAGAAAACGGTAGCTAAGTACGCTGAAAAAAGAAAAGCTTTATTAGAAGCTGGAGATTATGAAGGCTTACAAAAATTACCTAAAAATGCTTCACCAGTTCGTTTACACAATCGTTGTAAATTAACAGGTAGACCAAGAGGTTATATCCGTCAATTTGGTATTTCACGTGTAACTTTCCGTGAGATGGCTAATAATGGGTTAATTCCTGGAGTTAAAAAGGCGTCTTGGTAATCTCGCAATAAGTTATTACTTTTGCAAACCAAAAAATAATTTTAATTGATTAAAGGTTCGGGAGGCGGGTGCCTCCCGAAAACCATAATCGCAATCAAATACATATGTATACAGATCCTATTGCAGATTATTTGACTAGAGTTCGTAACGCTGTGGCTGCAAACCACAAAGTTGTTGAAATTCCAGCTTCTAATCTAAAAAAAGAAATAACTAAGATCTTATTTGATCAAGGTTATATCTTGAGTTACAAATTTGAGGACAACTCTGTTCAGGGTTCAATCAAAATTGCTTTGAAGTACGATAAAGATACTAAAGAGCCTGTAATTAAAGATATCCAAAGAATTAGTAAACCTGGTTTACGTAAATACGCAGGTGCTGCCAAATTACCAAGAATCCTTAACGGATTAGGAATTGCAATTGTTTCAACTTCTAAAGGTCTTATGACTGGAAAACAAGCGAAACAATTAAATGTAGGTGGTGAAGTAATTTGTTACGTATACTAATTTTAAAGACTAAATAAGATGTCAAGAATAGGTAAAAGCCCAATTGTAATTGCTGCTGGAGTAACTGTAGAAGTTAAAGACGGTATCATTACGGTAAAAGGAAAAAAAGGTCAACTAACTCAGGAGTTTTCGGACATTACTGTAAAAGTTGAAGGCGATCAAGTTTTATTAGAAAGATCGTCTGATCATAAAGACCAAAGAGCAAAACACGGATTATACAGATCGTTAATCAATAACATGATTGTTGGTGTATCTGAAGGTTTTACAAAAGAACTTGAATTAGTTGGAGTTGGTTATAGAGCTTCAAACCAAGGTCAAAAGTTAGATTTAGCTCTTGGATATTCTCACAATATTGTTTTAGAAATTGCTCCAGAAGTAGCTTTAGAAACAATATCTGAAAAAGGAAAAAACCCTATCGTAAAATTAACATCATTTGATAAACAACTTTTAGGACAGGTTGCTGCGAAAATCAGAGGTTTCCGTAAGCCTGAGCCGTACAAAGGAAAAGGTGTTAAATTTGTGGGTGAAGTATTAAGAAGAAAAGCAGGTAAATCAGCTTAAAAAATAAGATTATGTCATTAACAAAATCTGATAGAAGACAGAGAATTAGATTCAGAATTAGAAAATCGATTAGTGGTACTGCTGCTAACCCAAGACTATCTGTATTTAGAAGTAACAAAGAAATTTACGCTCAACTTATTGATGATGTAAATGGAGTTACTATTTTAGCTGCATCTTCAAGAGAAAAAGAAATAGGAAAAGGTACTAACGTTGAAATCGCTGCTGCTGTTGGAAAATTAGTTGCAGAAAAAGCGTTAAAAGCTGGGATCGAAACCATCACTTTTGATAGAGGTGGATATTTGTATCACGGTCGTATTAAATCATTAGCAGAAGGCGCAAGAGCGGCTGGACTTAAATTCTAATATATTATGTCTAAATACAAAAATGTAGAATTGGTAAAACCAAGTGGTCTTGAACTTAAAGATCGTCTGGTAAGTGTTAATCGTGTTACTAAAGTTACAAAAGGTGGTAGAGCTTTCGGTTTTTCTGCTATTGTAGTTGTAGGTGATGAAAACGGAGTAGTTGGTCACGGATTAGGAAAATCTAAAGACGTTTCTGAAGCAATTGCGAAAGCAGTAGAAGATGCTAAGAAAAATTTAGTAAAAATTCCTTTGAATGGACAATCTGTTCCTCACGAACAAAAAGGTAAATTTGGTGGTGCACGTGTATTCTTAATTCCTGCTTCTCATGGTACAGGAGTTATTGCTGGTGGAGCTGTTCGTTCAGTTCTTGAATCAGTAGGTATTCACGATGTATTATCTAAATCTCAAGGATCATCAAATCCTCATAACGTAGTGAAAGCAACTTTTGATGCTTTATTACAAATGAGAAGCGCTCATACTGTTGCAAAACAAAGAGGTGTTTCTTTAGAAAAAGTTTTTAAAGGTTAATTCAAGGAAATTATGGCTAAATTATTAGTAAAACAAGTAAGAAGCAAAATCAACTGTCCTCTTTCTCAAAAAAGAGGTTTGGAAGCTTTAGGTCTACGTAAAATGGGACAAGTTGTAGAGCATGATTCAAATCCTGCTATCCTTGGTATGATAAACAAAGTTAAACACTTAGTTTCTGTCGAAGAAGCTAAATAACAAATACTGTTATGAATTTAAGTAACTTACAACCAGCTGAAGGGTCAACACACAATCAAAATAAAAGATTAGGTAGAGGAGAAGGTTCAGGAAAAGGTGGTACTTCTGCAAGAGGTCACAAAGGAGCAAAATCTCGTTCTGGTTATTCTAAAAAGATTGGTTTTGAGGGAGGGCAAATGCCACTTCAAAGACGTGTACCTAAGTTTGGTTTCACAAACATCAATCGTAAAGAATACGAAGGTGTTAATTTAGATACGCTTCAATTATTAGTAGACAATGGTGTGATTACTGATTCTGTTTCAATGACAGATTTCGTAGCAAATCGTCTAGCTACCAAAAATGAAATCGTTAAGATTTTAGGTAGAGGAGAATTGAAAGCAAAATTAAAAGTAACTGCCCACAAATTTACTGCTACTGCAAAAGCTGCTATTGAAGCTGCTGGTGGAGAAGCTGTAACTATATAACTTATCTACTAAGATGAAGAAATTTATTGAATCAATAAGTAATGTTTGGAAAATCGAAGAACTGAAAAACAGAATCTTAATTACATTAGGATTGCTTTTAGTATATCGTTTTGGTGCACACGTAACGCTACCTGGAATTGATGCAACTCAATTAACAGGTTTAGCGGGACAAACTAAAAATGGTTTAGGATCTATCCTAGACATGTTTACAGGAGGTGCTTTCTCTAAAGCTTCAGTTTTTGCTTTAGGAATTATGCCTTATATTTCTGCATCTATTGTTGTTCAGTTAATGGGAATTGCGATTCCTTATTTGCAAAAACTTCAAAACGATGGAGAGAGTGGTAGAAAAAAGATTAATCAAATCACTCGTTGGTTGACTATAGCTATTACACTGGTTCAAGGTCCAACTTATATCTACAATTTATACAGAACGTTACCTGGTAGTGCATTCTTACTAGGCTTTAATTCACCTGAATTTTTGTTCTCTTCTGTTATTATCTTAGTTACTGGTACTATTTTTGCTATGTGGCTTGGAGAAAAAATTACAGATAAAGGTATTGGAAATGGAATTTCATTATTGATTATGGTTGGTATTTTGGCGCGTTTACCGCAAGCTTTTATCCAAGAGTTTACAACCAGAGTTACCAATAACAATGGTGGTCCAATGTTGTTAGTTATTGAAATTATTGTTTGGTTATTAGTGATCATTTCTTGTGTATTGCTTACAATGGCAGTACGTAGAATTCCTGTTCAATACGCTCGTCGTACTACAAGCGGGGATTACGAACAAGATTTGGCAGGTGGTAATAGACAATGGATTCCTCTTAAGCTTAATGCTTCTGGGGTTATGCCTATCATCTTTGCTCAGGCAATTATGTTTATACCTGCAGCTGTAGCTGGATTGTCTAAATCAGACACATCGCAATCTATTGTTGGTGCATTTAGTAATATGTTCGGATTTTGGTATAACTTTGTATTTGCAACTTTAATTATTGTATTTACATTTTTCTATACTGCGATTACAGTTCCTACAAACAAAATGGCTGACGATTTAAAAAGAAGTGGTGGTTTTATTCCGGGCGTTCGTCCAGGAGCTGAAACTTCAGAATTTCTAGATAAAGTGATGTCTTTAATAACTTTCCCAGGATCTTTATTCCTTGCTTTGATTGCTGTGTTCCCAGCTATTGTTGTAAGTATTATGGATGTACAACAATCTTGGGCAATGTTTTTTGGAGGTACCTCGTTAATAATTATGGTTGGGGTTGCAATAGATACTATTCAACAAATCAACTCATACTTGTTAAACAAACATTATGATGGTTTAATGAAGACTGGTAAAAATAGAAAAGCAGTAGCTTAATTTTTATATGGCAAAACAATCAGCAATAGAACAAGACGGATCAATCATCGAAGCATTGTCAAATGCGATGTTCCGTGTAGAGTTAGAAAATGGACATATTGTAATTGCTCATATTTCTGGTAAAATGCGTATGCATTACATCAAGTTATTACCTGGTGATAAAGTGAAACTAGAAATGAGTCCTTATGATTTGTCAAAAGCAAGAATTACTTATCGATATTAAAGGATATTCACTATGAAAGTTAGAGCATCAGTAAAAAAGAGAAGTCCCGAGTGCATCATTGTGCGTAGAAAAGGGAGATTGTACGTAATAAACAAAAAGAATCCTAGATTTAAACAAAGACAAGGATAATTATGGCAAGAATAGCAGGGGTAGATATCCCAAAAAATAAAAGAGGTGTTATAGCACTTACCTATATCTTTGGATTAGGAAGAAGTAGAGCTATTGAGATTTTAGAAAAAGCTCAAGTTAGCCAAGACAAAAAAGTTCAAGATTGGAATGATGATGAGATCGGAGCGATTCGTGATGCTGTTTCATTTTACAAAATTGAAGGAGAATTACGTTCTGAAGTTTCTTTAAACATCAAACGTTTGATGGATATTGGTTGTTACAGAGGTATTCGTCATAGATCTGGTCTTCCGTTAAGAGGACAAAGAACTAAAAACAACTCTAGAACAAGAAAAGGTAAAAGAAAAACTGTTGCTAACAAGAAAAAAGCAACTAAATAATAAGTAATATGGCTAAAGCAACTGCAAAAAAACGTAAAGTTATCGTTGAATCAACGGGAGAAGCTCATATTTCTGCTACCTTCAATAACATCATCATTTCTTTGACAAACAAAAAAGGTGAAGTTATTTCTTGGTCTTCAGCTGGTAAAATGGGTTTCAGAGGTTCTAAAAAGAATACTCCATACGCAGCCCAAATGGCAGCAGAAGATTGTAGTAAAGTAGCTCTTGAGGCTGGACTTAAAAAAGTGAAAGTTTATGTAAAAGGACCAGGAAACGGACGTGAGTCTGCTATCCGTTCTATTCATAACGGTGGAATTGAAGTTACAGAGATTATCGATGTTACTCCAATGCCTCACAACGGATGTCGTCCTCCAAAAAGACGTAGAGTTTAATTTTATTTATTTATAGTATAAACAAGGTAGAATATAGATTATCGAAGGATTTGACCTGAATTCATAATCTCTACCTTAAATTTAATTTTTTAGAAATGGCAAGATATACTGGTCCAAAAACTAGAATTGCTCGTAAATTTGGCGAAGCAATCTTCGGAGATGATAAATCTTTCGAAAAAAGAAATTACCCACCTGGACAACACGGGATGGCTAAAAAAAGAGGAAAAAAATCTGAGTACGCTGTTCAGTTAATGGAAAAGCAAAAAGCTAAATATTCTTACGGAATTTTAGAAAAACAATTCAGAAATTTATTCAAAAAAGCATCAGCTACTAAAGGTGTTACTGGTGAAGTTCTTTTACAATTATGTGAAGCAAGATTAGATAACGTTGTTTTTAGAATGGGTATCGCTCCTTCTAGAAGAGGTGCTAGACAATTAGTTTCTCACAGACACGTTACTGTAAATGGTGAAGTTGTAAATATCGCTTCTTACCACCTTAAGCCTGGTGATAAAGTTGCAGTTCGTGAAAAATCTAAATCTTTAGAAGCTATCGAACGTTCTTTATCAAATTCAAGTCATGTTTATGAATGGATTACTTGGAACAATGATCTTAAAGAAGGAACTTTCGTTTCTGTACCTGCAAGACTTCAAATTCCAGAAAACATTAAAGAACAATTAATCGTAGAGTTGTACAACAAATAATAATTGACTTAGTCGAAATTTATGGCAATATTTAATTTTCAAAAGCCCGATAAAGTTATCATGATCGATTCAACCGATTTTGAAGGTAAATTCGAATTTAGACCTTTAGAACCTGGTTATGGATTGACAGTTGGTAATGCACTTAGAAGAGTTTTGCTTTCAGCATTAGAAGGTTATGCAATTACATCTGTTCGTATCGAAGGTGTAGATCATGAGTTTTCTACTATTTCAGGTGTTGTTGAAGATGTTACCGAAATTATTCTTAATCTAAAACAAGTACGTTTTAAACGTCAAATTGAAGATATCGATAATGAAGCAGTTACAATTTCTGTTTCTGGTAAAGATCAATTAACAGCAGGTGATTTTCAAAAATTTATTTCAGGTTTCCAAGTTCTGAACCCAGACCTTGTTATCTGTAATTTAGATTCTAAAATCAAATTGAACTTCGATTTAACAATCGAAAAAGGTAGAGGATATGTTCCTGCTGAGGAGAACAAAAAACAGAACGCTGCAATTGGTACTATTTTTACAGACTCTATTTTTACTCCGGTAAAAAATGTAAAATACGCAATTGAAAACTTTCGTGTTGAGCAAAAAACAGATTACGAAAAATTAGTTTTTGAAATCAAAACTGATGGATCTATTAATCCAAAAGATGCTCTTACTGAAGCTGCTAAAGTTTTAATTCACCACTTCATGTTATTTTCTGACGAAAGAATTACACTCGAGGCTGACGAAATTGCACAAACAGAATCGTATGATGAAGAGTCATTGCATATGAGACAATTGCTTAAAACTAAGCTTGTTGATATGGATTTATCTGTGAGAGCATTAAATTGCTTGAAAGCGGCTGAAGTTGATACACTTGGTGATTTAGTATCGTTCAATAAAAATGACCTAATGAAATTCCGTAATTTTGGTAAAAAATCTTTAACTGAGCTAGATGAACTTGTAGCTGTTAAGAATTTAACTTTCGGAATGGACTTAGCTAAATACAAATTAGATAAAGAATAATTCAATCCCGCTTGCGGGATTAAATTTAAAATAGCAATGAGACACGGAAAAAAATTCAATCACTTAAGCAGACAGACTGGACATAGAAAAGCTATGCTAGCTAATATGGCTTGTTCTCTTATTGAGCACAAACGTATTAACACTACTGTTGCTAAAGCTAAAGCGCTTAAACAATTCGTTGAGCCTTTAATCACAAAATCAAAAGAAGATACGACTCACAATCGTCGTATTGTTTTTGCTTACTTACGTAGTAAATATGCGGTAACTGATTTATTCAGAGACGTAGCTGCTAAAGTTGGAGACCGTCCAGGTGGATACACTCGTATCATTAAAGTTGGAAATCGTTTGGGAGATAATGCTGATATGGCAATGATCGAACTTGTAGATTTCAATGAACTTTACAATGGAGGTAAAAAAGAAGTTAAAAAAGCTAAAAGCCGTCGTGGTGGTAAAGCAAAAAAAGCTGAGGAGACTACTTCTGAAGCTCCAGCTGCTGAATCAGAATCGACTACTGAAGCTTCTGAATAATTATGAAAGTAATGATTCTATAGAAATCAAGGATAAGCTAATTTTTAGTTTATCCTTTTTTTTTGGATTTTTTTAAAATAGTTTAAAATGTAACTTATTTTAAAACGTAGGTTTTAATTTTATGAATGAAATTTTTAAAAAATCTTGGAAGCACTCTTTTAAAGAAGTAAATTTGCAAAATATCTAATTACAAATGAAATCAGCAACGCAGGTTTCATGAAACAATTAAAAAAGAAACAATACAAATTAAATAATGAAATACACTACACGACAAAGCGCCATTTTATTACTAAGTGATGGAACTATTTTTCACGGAAAATCTATCGGAATCAGCGGTAAAACTTTCGGTGAAGTTTGTTTTAATACTGGAATGACAGGATACCAGGAGATTTTTACAGATCCTTCTTATTTTGGTCAAATTATGGTGGCTACTAATCCTCATATTGGAAATTATGGTGTTAACGATTTGGAAATAGAATCAGATAGCATCAAAATTTCAGGATTAGTTTGTAAAAACTTTAGTTTTAATTATTCGAGAGAAGATTCTTCAGGAAGTTTAGAGGATTATTTTATTAAACAAAATCTAATCTGTATTTCTGATGTAGATACCAGAGCGCTAGTAAGCTATATTCGTGATAATGGTGCGATGAATGCTGTTATTTGTACAGATGGTACTTCGATTGAAGATTTGAAAAAAGAATTGGCTAATGTGCCAAACATGGAAGGTTTAGAGTTGGCATCAAAAGTTTCTACTACTGAGCCTTATTTTTTTGGAGATGAAAATGCGACTTACAAAATTTCGGCTTTAGATCTTGGTATCAAAAAGAATATCTTAAGAAACCTTGCAAAGAGAGATTGTTACATTAAAGTCTTCCCTTATGATTCAACTTATAAAGATTTGGCAGAGTTTAATCCGGATGGGTACTTTTTGTCAAATGGTCCTGGAGATCCGGATCCACTTTTTGGAGCAATTGAAGTAGCAAAAGAAATTTTAGCGAATGATAATCCTTTGTTCGGAATTTGTTTAGGACACCAGGTAATTGCCTTGGCAAATGGTGTTCAGACTTATAAAATGTTTAATGGTCACAGGGGTATAAATCACCCAGTGAAAAACCTTATTACAGGAAAAGGTGAGATTACTTCTCAAAATCATGGTTTTGCTGTAAATAAAGAAGCGTTGGATAATCATCCTGATTTAGAGATTACACATTTGCATTTAAATGACGAAACTGTTGCAGGTATGCGTATGAAAAATAAGAATTGTTTTTCTGTACAATACCATCCGGAAGCTAGTCCTGGACCGCATGATTCTTCTTATTTATTCGATCAGTTTGTTGAGAATATAAAAGCGGCTTCTGCTAAAACGATGTAGTTAATAAAATAAAGATATTTAATTGTTAAATGTGGTATTTAATATTGAATATTTTTATAATTTCGAAAAATATTTATAATTTATTAATAAAAAACAAAAATAATGAGTATTATAATAAAAGTTCACGCAAGACAAATTTTTGATTCGAGAGGTAATCCTACTATTGAAGTTGATGTAATTACTGAGAATGGAGTTTTAGGTAGAGCTGCTGTTCCTTCTGGAGCATCAACTGGAGAACATGAGGCTGTTGAATTACGTGACGGAGGAAAAGCTTTCTTAGGAAAAGGAGTTTTGAATGCAGTGAACAATGTAAATACTGTTATTGCTGAAGAATTAGTTGGAACTTCTGTTTTCGAACAAAACACAATTGATCAATTAATGATTGATTTAGATGGTACGCCTAATAAATCTAAATTAGGAGCTAATGCTATCTTAGGAGTTTCTTTGGCTGCTGCAAAAGCTGCTGCAAACGAACTTGGATTACCTTTATACAGATATGTTGGTGGTGTTTCTGCTAATACATTACCTGTGCCAATGATGAATATCATCAACGGAGGTTCTCACTCTGATGCTCCTATTGCATTTCAAGAGTTTATGATTTTCCCTGTAAAAGCGACTTCATTTTCACACGCTATGCAAATGGGAACTGAAATTTTTCACAGTTTGAAAAAAGTATTACATGACAGAGGTTTAAGTACTGCTGTTGGTGACGAGGGTGGTTTTGCTCCAAACTTGGCTGGTGGTACTGAAGATGCTTTAGATACTATTAAATTAGCTGTTGAAAAAGCAGGATACACTTTTGGTGACGAAATTGTAATTGCTCTTGACTGTGCTGCTTCTGAATTTTATGTAAACGGTAAATACGATTATACAAAATTTGAAGGAGAAACTGGAAAAATCAGAACTTCAGAAGAGCAAGCTGATTATTTAGCTGAACTTGCTGCTAAATATCCAATTATCTCTATCGAAGACGGTATGTACGAAGACGACTGGAATGGATGGAAATATTTAACTGAAAAAATTGGACACAAAGTTCAATTAGTAGGTGATGATTTGTTCGTTACTAATGTTGAGCGTTTATCAACTGGAATCGAAAAAGGAATTGCAAATTCAATCCTTGTAAAAGTAAACCAAATTGGTACTTTAACAGAAACTATTGCAGCTGTAAATATGGCTAAAAATGCAGGGTATACATCTGTAATGTCTCACCGTTCTGGAGAAACTGAAGATAATACAATTGCTGATTTAGCAGTAGCTTTAAACTGTGGTCAAATTAAGACAGGTTCTGCTTCTCGTTCTGATCGTATGGCAAAATACAATCAATTATTAAGAATCGAAGAAGAGTTAGGAAGTACTGCTTATTTCCCTGGATTAAACGCTTTCAAGATTAAATAATTGTAAGAGTTATATATTAAAATTAAACCATTCGTTTACGCGAATGGTTTTTTTTTGGAGTTTTAACAAATTCATAGCAGTATTCTTTTTTTAATTAGTCTTAAATTCCTTAGATTTGATAAATTATTATTTTAAAGATTTATTTCCGATATATTATGTCAAAAATAGCTACATTAGAAGTAGATGGTCAAAAAATTGAACTTCCGGTAATTACAGGAAGCGAAAATGAATCAGCTATCGATATTAACAAATTACGTGATTTAACTGGTATTATTACTCTTGATCCTGGATATAAAAATTCTGGTTCTTGTAAAAGTGAAATCACATTCTTAGACGGAGAATTAGGAATTTTACGTTACAGAGGATATTCAATCGAAGATTTAGCTGAAAAAGCTAATTTTTTAGAAGTATCTTATCTTTTAATTTTTGGTGAATTGCCAACAGCTCAACAATTAGAGCAGTTTGAAAATGGTATTAAAAAACATACTTTGGTAAACGAAGAGATGAAAAATATCATTGATGGTTTCCCAAAAACGGCTCACCCAATGGGAGTTCTTTCTGCTTTAACAAGTGCTTTAACAGCATTTAATCCAAAAGCGGTAAACGTTGAAAATGAAAAAGAAATGTACGAAGCCATTTGTAAAACAATGGGTAAATTTCTTGTAATTGCAACCTGGACTTATAGAAAAACTATGGGTTATCCGTTAAACTACTATGACAATACACAAGGTTACGTAGAAAACTTTATGCAATTAATGTTTAAATTGCCTACAGGACCTTACTCAGCTAATCCGGTTATTGTTGCTGCATTAGATAAATTATTTATTCTTCATGCAGATCACGAGCAAAACTGTTCTACATCTACAGTAAGAATGGTGGGTTCATCTCATGCTGGTTTATTTGCTTCTATCTCTGCAGGTGTTTCTGCACTTTGGGGTCCTCTTCACGGAGGTGCAAATCAAGCAGTACTTGAAATGTTAGAAGAAATCAATAAAGACGGTGGGGATACTGATAAATTTTTAGCGAAAGCGAAAGATAAAAATGATCCATTCCGTTTAATGGGATTTGGCCACAGAGTTTACAAAAACTTTGATCCAAGAGCTAAAATAATCAAAAAAGCAGCTAAAGAAGTTTTGGAAACTCTAGGAGTTGAAGATCCTATTTTAGAGATCGCTAAAAAATTAGAAACAGCAGCTTTAGAAGATGATTACTTCAAATCAAGAAACTTATATCCAAACGTAGATTTCTATTCTGGAATTATATACAGAGCTTTAGGTATTCCTACAGATATGTTTACAGTAATGTTTGCTATTGGTAGATTACCAGGATGGATTGCTCAATGGAAAGAAATGCGTGAGAATAAAGAACCAATTGGTCGACCAAGACAAATTTATACTGGACACCCGTTGAGAGACTTTAAGTCGAACAAATAAAAATATTTTAAAGCTTCACTTAACTGTGAAGCTTTTTTTATCTTTGGCCAAAATATAATAAAGTTATGTTGCAATTAAATATAAAGAACGAAACGTCAAGACTGCGTGCTGTAGTTTTGGGTTCTGCTGTTCATAATGGGCCGACTCCATCTTTAGATGAAGCCTATGATCCTAAATCTTTGGAACATATTAAAGCGGGAACTTATCCTGTCGAAAAAGATATGGTTGCTGAAATGGATGCTTTTAATGCTGTATTTCAAAAATATGATGTAAAAGTATATCGTCCTGAAATGATTGAGAATTACAATCAAATTTTCGCGAGAGATATAGGTTTCGTTATAGATGATACATTTGTAAAATCAAATATTCTTCCTGATAGAGAGCGCGAGTTAGATGCCATTCAATATATAATCGATCAGATAGATCCTTTAAAAGTAGTTCGTCCTCCGGAAGAAGTTCATATTGAAGGTGGTGATGTTATGCTTTGGAACGATCATGTTTTTATCGGAACTTATAAAGGAAGTGACTATAAAGATTATATTACAGCGCGTACAAATATGTACGGTGTTAATTTTATTAAAGAATTGTTTCCGAATAAAATTGTAAAAGAATTCGATTTGGTTAAATCTAAAATCGAAGCCCGTGATAATGCATTGCACCTTGACTGTTGTTTTCAGCCCGTTGGAAAAGATAAGGGAATTATTTATAAAAGAGGTTTCCGTGAAGAAGCTGATTATATGTATTTAGTTAATCTTTTTGGGAAAGAAAACTTATTTCATATCGAAAGAAACGAAATGTATAATATGTTTTCTAATGTATTTTCTATAGACGAAAATGTTGTCGTTTCAGAAAAAAACTTTACCAGATTAAACAATTGGCTACGTGCAAACGGTTTTATTGTTGAAGAAATTCCTTATGCCGAAATTGCAAAGCAGGAAGGTTTATTGAGATGTTCAACTTTGCCATTAATTAGGGATTAAAAAAAATATATTAAACCATATAAATTAAATAAGAAAATATAAGCTTTGCTGATAAGAGGCTTGTTTTTAAATGAACTTATATAGCTTATATGGTGAAAAACTAAAAAAAGATGAAACAAACGACAAATGCAATAGTAATGATTCGGCCAGTTGCTTTTAGAATGAATGAGCAAACTGCTGTAAATAATTATTACCAAAAAGTATTAGACGGACTTTTGCCAAGTACTGTAAATGCAAAAGCACAGCAGGAATTTGATACTTTCGTTGAAAAATTAAGAGCTGTTGGAGTTGATGTTACGGTGATAGATGATACATTAGAAACAGATACACCGGATAGTATTTTTCCAAACAACTGGGTTTCCTTTCATGAAAATGGAGATGTGGCCCTTTATCCAATGTTTGCAGAAAATCGTCGCCACGAACGTCGTGAAGATATTTTAGACACTCTTGAAGATAAAGGTTTTGAGATTAATAATATAATGGATTACACATCGGCAGAAGAAGATGGTTTTTTCCTTGAAGGAACCGGTAGTTTACTTTTAGACCGTGCTAATGCAAAAGCCTATTGCGCATTATCTCCACGTGCTGATGAAGAACTATTTATCGAATTCTGTGAAGACTTTGATTATGCTCCTGTTATTTTTGAAGCTTTTCAAACTGTCGATGGAGAACGTAAACTAATCTATCATACTAATGTTATGATGTGTTTAGGCGAAACTTTTGCTGTTATCTGTGCCGATTCTATAGATGACAAAAAAGAACGCAAAATGGTTCTTGAAAATCTAAAAGCGGATAAAAAAGAAGTTATTCTGATTACCGAAGCTCAGGTAAATAATTTTGCAGGCAATATGTTAGAAGTTAGAGGAACAAACGATAAGAAATATATCGTTATGAGTGCATCGGCACATCAAAGTCTAACTCCAAAACAAATTGCTCAATTAGAAAATCATGCCGAAATTTTAAGTTCAAGCCTTGATACGATTGAAGCCTGTGGAGGCGGAAGCGCAAGATGTATGATGGCTGAAATATTCTTGCCAAGAAGTTAAGTTTTAAAAATTCAAATAAAAAAAATCCAAATTCCAGACTGAGATATTCAGTTTTTGGAATTTGGATTTTTTTTATTTAAGTATTTTGAATGATTTACATCAAATTTCCTTTAACTATATTAATAATCGAACTTACAATATATTGAATTCCGATAGAAATTACTATAAAGCCAACAATTCTGGAAATCGCCACAATTCCTGAAGCTCCAAGTATTCGCGCTAAATAATGTGCACTTTTTAAAATAGCAAAAATAGCAACTGCAATAGCTAGAATAGCTAGAGAAGATATAATGATTTCTTCTATTCCGTGATGTTCCTGATAAAAAGCAATAAGTAGCGAAATTGATCCCGGTCCCGCCAGCATTGGTATTGCTAACGGAGTCAATGCAATGTCATTACGTTGTTGCGCATCTGTTTCGACCTTTTTATTGATTCCTCGTTTTTTATTGATTTTACCGGAAAGTAACGAAAAGCCAGAATTGACAATTACAATTCCGCCTGCAATTCGAAGCGCATCAATACTGATTCCGAAAAAACTCAGAACATATTGACCAATAAAAAAAGAAACGAGTAAAATGATAAAAACGTTTATGGCTGTCCAAAGCGAAATTCTGGCACGCTCTTCCTGAGAATCATGTTGCGTAAGTCCAACAAAAATGGGCACTGTACCAATTGGATTTAATACCGAAAAAAGAGCAGCAAATAGATAAATGAATAAATCCATGTAATTTTAGTTAATGAAGTAAAAATAGTTATTTTTTAAGATATGAAAGCAAATTCTTGTTAGGATATTATTTTAATTGTTCTTGTAACTAAATCAATAAGCTAAAATAAGCTCGTACTTTTTGATTACTTTTGTGAAATATTTAAAAATAATGAAAAATAAAAAAACTTTAGTTCTGGGTGCAACCACAAAACCAGATCGTTACGCTTATAGAGCCATAAATATGTTAGTCGAAAAAGGACATACAGTTTTAGCAATTGGTCAAAATACAGGAGAAGTTGCAGGTGTAAAAATTCATACCAAAGCAATTCCGGTAAAAAACATAGATACAGTAACTTTATATTTAAATCCTGCACGTCAGCGAGATTATTACAATTATATAATCGAAGCACAACCAAAACGTGTGGTTTTTAATCCTGGAACCGAAAATCCGGAATTGTATCAATTATTAGAATTGAATAATATTAAGGCAGAAGTTGCTTGTACTTTGGTACTATTGGCTACAAATCAATATTAATTTTTTTAGGAGCTATTTCCAGCTGTCCACTATATCTTTTGTGGTGAACCCCACCACAAAAGGATGCCGTTACCATCTGGGCTAGAAAGACCCTTTTGTATCTATAATAAGTATTCTCGATCATATTGAATTTAGTTGTCTCCAAGTCTACTAAACCATTAAAAATATTACTTTTGTCGTCATGGAATTTTCATCAAAATTAATAGAAAAAGCAGTCAATGAAATGTCGCAATTACCAGGAATTGGTAAACGTACGGCATTGCGATTGGTGTTGCATTTATTAAAACAGCCAAAAGAACAAACAGGCTTTTTATCTCAGGCATTATTAAATATGCGTGAGGATATTAAATTTTGCGAAAGTTGCCATAATATTTCTGATACAAAAGTTTGTGAGATTTGTGCAAATTTAGCGCGAAACCATCAGACCATTTGTGTAGTCGAGGATATTCGAGACGTAATGGCGATTGAAAACACAGGTCAGTACAAAGGAATTTATCATGTTCTGGGTGGTAAAATTTCCCCGATAGAAGGCGTTGGTCCAAGTCAGTTAAACATTTCGACTTTGGTCGAAAAAGTAAAGGCAGGAAAGGTAATCGAGATTATTTTTGCATTAAGCTCTACAATGGAAGGAGATACAACTAATTTTTACATTTATAAACAAATTGCAGAATCAGAAATTATAATTTCAACCATTGCAAGAGGTATATCTGTGGGTGATGAATTAGAATATGCAGACGAAATTACACTCGGAAGAAGTATTTTACATCGCGTTCCGTTCGAAAAAACTTTCAAAAACAATTAAATAAACCCAAATAAAGGTTAGATTTTCTGAAGATTAAAGGAAAAGCTATATTTGCGATAAAATTTTAATAATGACAAAAAACGGCTTTTATATATTACTGTTAATTAGTGTGTTGTTTACATCCTGTATTCCAGTAAAGGACTTAACCTATTTGCAGGATAAAAACAGTTCAACAGAACAAAATAATATTGCTGCAGTAGAATCTAAACCTTACAGATTACAGGTAAATGATATTTTAAGTGTCGATATAAAAGCTATTGATCCTAAATTAGTTTCAATCTTTAATACAACAGAAGCAGGAGCAGGAAAATCTGAGTCAACATTATATTTTAACGGATTTACTGTTGATGATCATGGTAATATCAGAATGCCAATTTTAGGAGAGATTAATGTTATAGGATATACTCTTGAAGAAGTTCGTGTTACAATTGAAAAAAAATTACTGGAAGAATATTTTAAAAAAGAGGCTAATATTTTTGTTACTGTAAAATTAGCAGGTTTTAGATATACAATAAATGGTGAGGTAGGAAGTACAGGAACTAAAACATTGTTTCAGGAGCATGTAAATATTATGGAGGCCATCGCAAATGCCGGCGATATAACAATTACAGGAAATAGAAAAGAGGTAACAATAATTCGTCAAACCCCAACAGGTGTACAAATGCATGATATCGATTTAACAGATGTTAATGTAATAAAATCACCTTATTTTTATTTGCAGCCCAATGATTATGTTTATGTAAAACCACTTAAACAAAAAACCTGGGGAACAGGAAAAACAGGTATAGAATCTATTACTACCATTATTACTGTTTTGTCGTTTGCTACAACAGTCTTCCTATTGCTTAAAAACTAAAACTAAATTCAAAGAATGTTAGATATAAAAGATTTTTCCATTTTTGAGAATCATTCAAATTTTGATTTTAAAGGATTCTTGTTAAAGATTCTAAGTTATTGGAAATGGTTTTTAGCTAGTTTAATCATTGCTTTTACAATTGCATATCAGGTAAATATTCGAAAAGAAAAAATTTACGCTATGCAAACGATGGTTTCTATCAAAGAAGAAAGAAATCCGTTTTTTACATCAAATACCAGTTTGGTTTTTAATTGGGGAGGAGTTTCAGATCAGGTAAACGGAATTTCGACAATAATACAATCAAGATCTCACAATGAATTGGTAGTTGATAAATTACAGTTTTACATCGATTATCTTACACAAGGAAAATACAATTTAGTAGACTCTTACGGTGCTGTTCCTTTTTATGTCGTAATTGATAAATCAAAAGGTCAATTGGCTAATACTTTGATTAGCATTAAATTTTTAAGCGCTAACGAGTATGAAATTCGAATTCCTTTCGAAAATAATTCTGTTTCATTAATTACCTATTCTAATAATACTTATAGCAATACCGCTGTTCAGCCAACAGAATTTGTAAAGAAATATAAAGTAGGAGAACAGGTTTCTTTGCCTTTTTTAAATTTGAAGATACAAATAAATGACAATCCCGGTATGTATACAGGGAATGAATATTTTATAAAATTTAATGATTTTGATGGCACTGTATCAGGTTACAGAGGAGTCAATGTTAGTTCTGATGATAAAGGCGGGTCAATATTAACATTATCGATGCAAGGAACAAACAAAGCCAGAATGGTGGAGTATTTGAATGCAACCGTAAAAATGTTAATCAAACTTCAGCTTGACGGAAAAAAACAATTTGCAAACAATACCATACGGTTTATCGATAGTACACTGGTTGCAATGGAGTCGCAATTGAAAGAAACGGGAAGTGAGCTCAAAACCTTTAGAAAAGATAAAAATATTTATGAAATTGAAGGCGGCGGAGAAAAGGTTTCAGATAAAATAATGGATTTTGATGTCGAAAGAGATCAGGTTACAAGAAAAATTGCCTATTACAATTCTTTAAAATCATATTTAAACAATAGCGTCGATTACTCAAGATTACCCGCACCTTCTGTGGCAGGAATAGAAGATCCGAATGTTGTTGTTAATGTTTCAAAACTTATTGCGCTTTCTACACAAAGGTCAGAAATGGCTTATGCAGTAAAAAGTGATAAAATCTTTAAAGATTTTGATAACCAAATGCAGGCAGTAAAAAATGTTCTGCTTGAAAATATAGCTTCTGCAAAAGGATCTTTAATGACAGATTTAGCAATGGTAAACGCTAAAATTGGTCAGGCCGAAAGCACTGTAAAAAGACTTCCGGAAGAGCAGCAGGAATTGTTGAAGATTCAGAGAAAATATGATTTAAGTGATAACATTTATACTGAATTTTTAAAGAAAAGAAATGAGGCCGAGATTGTAAAAGCGTCAAATTTATCCGATCTCCATTTTATTGATCCAGCAAAGGATATTGGTGGAGGCTTAATTGGTCCCAAAACTTCTGTAAATTATATTCTGGCTTTATTCTTAGGAACCTTAGTGCCTTTATTATTTATTTTCGGAATTTTCTTTGTCAATAATTCAATTCAAAATACTGAAGATATTAATAAATTAACTCAAATACCATTAATTGGTGTCGTTGGAGTTAATAAAGATTCTCTGAATTTAGCTGTTTTTGATAAGCCCAAGTCAGCACTTTCAGAAGCTTTTAGAACGATTCGTTCTTCGTTGCAGTTTCTGTATAAAAAACAGCAAGTAAGTGGTTCAAAAACATTGATGATCACATCGTCTATAAGTGGTGAAGGAAAAACATTTTGTTCGATAAATATCGCTACCGTTTTTGCTTTAAGCGAAAAGAAAACCGTAATTATTGGTTTAGACCTAAGAAAGCCAAGATTGGCAGACGAGTTTGGATTGAAAAATCAAATAGGAGTGGTGAATTATTTAATTAAACAAAATAGTTTAGCTGAAATTATAAACACGACTCAAATTCCTAATCTTGATGTTATTCTTTCAGGGCCAATACCTCCAAATCCGTCAGAATTAATTTTGAGTGATGCAATGGGAGAATTGATTACAGAGCTAAAACAACATTATGATTATATTATTCTGGATACACCTCCAGTCGGATTAGTATCTGATGCATTGGAATTGGCACAATATGCTGATGTTACACTTTATATAGTAAGACAAAATTATACTAAAAAAGACATGATCACGTTGCTAAATACCAGAGTGCAACGAGGTGAACTTGCAAACGCGAGTATTATTTTAAATGGTTATGAGAATAAAGCGAAATATGGCACGGCTTATGGATATGGGTACGGTTATGGAGCTTATTCAAACGGTTATCATGATGAAGGAGATAAATTAAGTTTCTGGAAAGAAATTTTGAATAAATTCAAGAAAAAATAATTCGGAATAATGAAAATATCAACTCAAAATACAATTTTAATAACAGGCGGAGCGGGCTTTATTGGTTCGAATTTGTCTGAGTATTTTTTAGGATTAGGGCATAAAGTAGTTTGTCTTGATAATTTTTCTACAGGGCATCGCCATAATTTGAAAGATTTTGTAGGTAATTCTAATTATAAATTAATCGAAGGTGATATTCGAAATATTGTTGATTGTAATTTAGCGGTAGATGGAGTTGATTATGTTTTGCATCAAGCCGCTTTAGGTTCTGTTCCCAGATCTATTAATGATCCTATTACGACAAATGATGTTAATGTTTCCGGTTTTCTAAATATGTTAGTGGCTGCTCGCGATGCAAGGGTAAAACGTTTTGTATACGCAGCAAGTTCTTCAACTTATGGAGATTCTCAGGGATTGCCAAAAGTAGAAGATGTTATTGGTAAACCATTATCGCCATACGCAATTACAAAATATGTAAACGAGTTATATGCTGAAATTTTCAGTAGAACTTATGGCTTAGAGACGATTGGTTTACGATACTTCAATGTTTTTGGAAGAAAGCAAGATCCAAATGGTGCGTATGCGGCAGTAATTCCAAAATTTGTTACTCAGCTAATGAATTATGAAAGTCCGGTAATTAATGGAGATGGAAATTATTCTCGTGATTTTACTTATATAGACAATGTAATTCAGATGAACGAATTGGCAATAACGAGTCAAAATCCAGAAGCTATAAATACAGTTTACAATACCGCATTTGGCGATCGCAATACATTAAACGATCTGGTAGGGTATTTAAAAGAATATCTCTCTGAATTTGATGCTAAAATAGCAGATGTAGAGATTGTTTATGGTGCAAACAGAGCAGGTGATATTCCGCATTCTTTAGCCAGTATAGAGAAAGCAAAAACAATTTTAGGATACGATCCTAAATATTCATTACAAGATGGATTAAAAGAAGCGGTAAGCTGGTATTGGAAAAATTTAAAATAAAATAAGGTTCAAGATAATAGTAAATTAAATGAAAATTACAAAAATTTGTTGCATTGGTGCAGGTTATGTTGGAGGTCCGACAATGGCAGTAATTGCTCAAAAATGCCCACATATTCAAGTCACTGTTGTTGATTTGAACGAACAAAGAATTAAAGATTGGAACGATCCAAATACAGATAATATTCCGATTTACGAACCAGGACTTTCAGAAATAGTTGCCGAAGCAAGAGGAAGAAATCTTTTCTTTTCTACTGAAGTAGAAAAAGCTATTGATGAAGCGCAGGTAATTTTTATATCAGTAAACACGCCAACTAAGACTTACGGAAAAGGAAAAGGTATGGCTGCTGATTTAAAATATATAGAACTTTGCGCAAGACAAATTGCTAAAGTAGCAAAGCAAAATAAAATTGTTGTAGAGAAATCGACCTTGCCTGTTCGTACGGCTGAAGCTATAAAGAGCATTTTAGATAATACAGGAAATGGAGTTCAGTTTCAGATTTTATCTAATCCTGAATTTTTAGCTGAAGGTACTGCTGTAACTGATTTATTAAATCCGGATAGAATTTTAATTGGAGGAGATACAACTCCGGAAGGAGAAGAAGCAATTAATGCTTTAGTTGATGTTTATGCGAATTGGGTTAGTAAAGATAAAATTCTAACCACAAATGTTTGGTCTTCTGAGCTTTCTAAATTAACTGCAAATGCATTTTTGGCACAACGTATTTCGTCTATCAATGCTATGTCTGAATTATGCGAAAAAACGGGAGCGGATGTTAATGAAGTTGCAAAAGCTATTGGAATGGATAGCAGGATTGGACCTAAATTTCTAAAAGCATCTGTTGGTTTCGGAGGTTCTTGTTTTCAAAAAGACATTCTTAATTTAGTTTACATTGCAAAATCATACGGATTAAATGAAGTAGCCGATTATTGGGAGCAGGTAATTATAATGAATGATCATCAAAAAAGAAGATTTTCGAATAAAATAGTTCAGACCCTTTATAATACGGTTGCTGATAAGAAAATTACATTTTTAGGATGGGCTTTCAAAAAAGATACAAACGATACCAGAGAATCTGCTGCAATATATGTAGCTGACGATCTGATTAACGAACAGGCTAAAATTTCTGTTTATGACCCTAAAGTTTCCAGAAATAAAATGCTAAGTGATTTAGATTATCTAGAAACCAGAACAGTGGAAGCAAATAGTAAAGCCTTGTCAATATTTGATAACGCTTATGAAGCCTGTAAAGGATCTCATGCTATTGCTATTCTAACAGAATGGGATGAGTTTACTACTTATGATTGGCAAAAAATTTACGATTCGATGCACAAACCAGCATTTCTTTTTGATGGAAGAAATATTCTGAATGCAAAAGAATTAGAATCAATAGGTTTCATTTATAAAGGAATAGGTTCTTAATTGCAAAAAGTATTGAAGTGAAATTTAATATGAAATGAATAAGGGAAGATTGGTTTAAAGTTTATTTCAATAAAAAGAAAAATGAAGAATTGGTATGTAGTGTATACAAAACCCAAGTGGGAGAAAAAAGTTGCGGAAAAACTTAATGAAATTGGAATTGAGTGTTATTGTCCATTAATAATTCAAATTAAACAATGGACAGATAGAAAGAAAAAGGTTGAAGTGCCGCTTTTTAACTCCTATGTTTTTGTTCAGTTAGAAGATACTGATCGAAATTCAGTTTTTCAGATTTCGGGTGTAGTTCGATATTTGTTTTGGTTAGGCAAGCCTGCGATTGTTCGCAATGAAGAAATTAACATCATAAAAACGAGTCTGGCAGCTCCTAATTTAAGCGATGTTTCAGTGACTTCTATTCAGGTTGGTGATCGTATAAAATTAGAATCCGGAGCTTTTAGTAATCAGGATGCAATAGTTCAGGAAATATCGAATACTTATTATACGTTAGTTTTAGAATCTTTAGGGTGTGTCCTTAAAATAAAATATAAATAATGTAGTTATATTGTGTAACTATTGGTAATAAACAGAAGGTAAAATTTCTCCAAATAGAGATTTTATTTTCTGTTTTTTTTATAAGGTAAATTTTTACATACTGATTGATAGAGTATTGGTGCTTAGTATTAATGTTTATTTGTTTGTTTTTTCTGTATTACGGGAAACCGTATTGAATAAATTGACTTAATATGTTATATTTGCCGAAAATGATTTTAGAATATCTGTGTCAAATCTTTGTGACTCAGAGAGGCGAAGCCGTGAATTGTTATGACTGAAATAGATAAAAAAGATTACAAATTGAGCGAAAATGTAAAAATAGCCATTATAGGTTTAGGTTACGTTGGGCTACCTTTGGCCAGATTATTTGCTACTAAATATTCAGTTATAGGTTTTGATATAAATGAATCAAGAATAGCTTCTTTAAAGTCAGGTACAGACACAACATTAGAAGTTGATGACGCTACTTTACAAGCTGTTTTAGTAGATAATTCGAATGCTGAAGTTGGATTATATTGTACAAGTTCTTTAAATGATATAGCAGATTGTAATTATTTTATAGTTACAGTTCCTACTCCGGTAGATAAAAATAATCGTCCTGACTTGACTCCTTTATACAAATCAAGTGAGTCAGTAGGTAAAATATTAAAAAAAGGAGATATTGTTATCTACGAGTCCACGGTTTATCCAGGTGTTACTGAAGAACAGTGTGTTCCTGTTTTAGAAAAAGTTTCAGGATTAAAATTTAATGAAGATTTCTTTGCAGGATATTCTCCTGAAAGAATAAACCCGGGAGATAAAGAACATACAGTCGAAAAAATTTTAAAAGTGACTTCAGGTTCAACACCTGAAATTGGATTAAGAGTTGACGCCTTATATAAATCGGTAATTACTGCCGGAACACATTTAGCACCAAGTATAAAAGTTGCAGAAGCTGCAAAAGTTATTGAAAACTCACAGCGTGATATTAATATAGCTTTTGTAAATGAATTGGCTAAAATATTCAATTTAATGAATATTGATACGCAGGAAGTGTTAGCAGCCGCATCAACAAAATGGAACTTTTTACCTTTCAAACCAGGATTGGTTGGAGGGCATTGTATTGGTGTTGATCCTTATTATTTGGCACAAAGAGCGCAGGAATTTGGCTACCATCCCGAAATAATTTTGGCAGGACGACGTTTGAATGACAGCATGGGAGAATACGTTGCTTCGCAAATAGTAAAATTGATGATCAAAAAAGGAATTTCTGTTAATGGCGCAAGTCTTTTGATGCTTGGAATTACTTTTAAAGAAAATTGTCCGGATGTTCGTAATACAAAAATTGTTGATGTTGTAAAAGCATTAAAGGAATACGGAATTTTAGTAACCATATTTGACCCATTAGCTAATGCGAATGATGTAAAAAAAGAATATAATTTAGTAACAATAAACTCTACTCCTGATAATAAATTTGACGCAATTGTTCTTGGAGTTTCTCACCAGGAATTTTTGGAATTAAATTTTTCAGAGTTGCAAAAAGAAAATAGTTTATTATACGATGTAAAAGGAGTTTTAGGTAGTATAGCTGATAATAGGTTATAGTATTTAAAAATTCTTTTTTTTTATTTAAAAAAAATGGAAACAAAAAATTCAATCATACATGTGATTTTAACAGGGGGAGTTGGAAGTAGGTTGTGGCCTCTTTCCCGAAAAAGTCAACCTAAACAATATTTAGAGATATTTGAAAATAAATCTTTATTTGAAATAACCGTCGATCGTAACAGTCATTTAGCAGATAAAGTAATGGTGGTAGGGAATGTAGATAATCATCACTTAAGCGGAAAAGTTATGGATAAAACCAAAACTTCTTATGTGAATATAGTGGAGGCAACACCTAGGAATACTGCTGCTGCCATTGCTTTTGCGGCATTTGCGTCAAATCCGGATGATATCTTAATTGTAACCCCATCAGATCATATTATTGATAAAATAGAAGATTATAATAAAGCAATTAATGAAGCTATTTCAAAAGCTCAAGATGGCTTTATTGTAACTTTTGGAATTATTCCTACGAAGCCGGAAACAGGATATGGTTACATCGAGTCAAAAGGAGATAATGTAATTTCATTTCGTGAAAAACCAAATCAAACTACAGCTAAAGAATTTATTGCTAAAGGAAACTTCTTATGGAATAGCGGAATGTTTTGTTTTAAAGCGAGCGTTCTTTTAGAGGAATTAAAACAATTTCAACCAGATGTATATGAAAAATCTAAGACTGTTTGGGAAGCAAGCGAAAACGGATTTTTAGATTTCAATTTGTCATTAGAAATTCCATCAATAAGTATTGATTATGCTGTTATGGAGCGTAGTAAAAAAATAAAAGTCGTACCTGCATCATTTTCATGGTCTGATTTAGGATCATTTGAATCAGTCTATGATTATTTGGTTTCCAAAAATCACCCTGTTGATAAAAATGGAAATATGGTAATTGGTTCTGGCAAGCACACTACTTTTCTAGGATTAAAAAATACTATTTTTGTATATACCGACACAGCAAATTTAATTTTACAAAAAGAAAATTCACAGGATGTTAAGGATGTCTATAGTGAGTTAGAAAAAATAAATTCAGATCTATTAAATTAATTGAAATTTAAAATGAAAAAAATTCTTATAACCGGAGGGGCAGGTTTTATTGGTTCGCACGTGGTAAGACGTTTTGTAAATAAATATCCTGAATACCAAATCTTCAATTTAGATGCATTAACTTATGCAGGTAATCTGGAAAATATTAAAGATATTGAAAATCAGTCTAATTATACTTTTGTAAAAGGAAATATAGTAGACGAAAGTTTTATAAATGAACTTTTTTCATTGCATAATTTTGATGGTATTTTACATTTGGCAGCAGAATCTCATGTCGACCGTTCTATCGAAGATCCTTTAGCATTCGTAAAAACAAATGTTATTGGAACGATGAATTTATTGAATGCAGCCAAAAATCAATGGAAAAATAATTTTGAAGCAAAACGGTTTTATCATATTAGCACTGATGAAGTTTATGGTTCACTAGGAGCAGAGGGGCTTTTTACAGAAACTACTTCTTATGATCCGAATTCTCCCTATTCAGCTTCTAAAGCAAGCTCTGACCACTTTGTAAGAGCTTATGGTGAAACTTATGGTTTGCCTTATGTTTTAACAAATTGTTCTAATAATTACGGATCGTATCATTTTCCTGAAAAGTTGATTCCTCTTTTTATAAATAATATCATCAATAATAAACCATTACCTGTTTACGGAGATGGAAATTATACGCGTGACTGGCTTTTTGTTGAAGATCATGCTATTGCTATAGATTTAGTTTTCCACGAAGGGAAAAATCATGAGACCTATAATATTGGAGGCTTCAATGAATGGAAAAATATTGATCTGGTAAAATTACTATGTCAAATTATGGATGAGAAATTAGGGAGATCTCAAGGAACTTCTCAAGAACTGATTACTTATGTTAAAGACCGCCCAGGGCATGATTTGCGTTATGCCATTGATGCTTCTAAAATAAATAAGGAATTGGGTTGGAAACCTTCTGTTACTTTTGAAGAAGGCTTAGAAAAAACTATCAATTGGTATCTCAATAACGAAGAGTGGTTACAAAATGTTACTTCTGGTTCGTATAAAGATTATTATCAAAAACAATATTCATAAACTTTAAGTAATTTTATTTAAACTAAACTGTAGGTTAAATTATAATTTCACATGAAAAAAATAACATACGTTCTTACGCTGCTTTTTATTTTATTATTAGCATTTAATGCAAATGCTCAGGATATACTTAAATCAAAGGATTTAAGCACTGTTAAAGTCGATTATTTGTCTGATGATGATTTAGCTAAAATTAGTGCTCAGTTAAAAAGTAACAATGCAACAATTGATAGTGTAGAGTCAATGGCTTTATCAAAAGGGATGAGTCAAACTGAATTTAATAAATTGAGAATTAAACTTAATGAATTTGACAAGAAAAATGCTAAAGCAGATGCAAATGATAAAAATAGTAAGCCAAAAATAGTAGATAAGGAATCGGAGTTTGGAAGAAAACAGGAAAAAATTAAAAATGATAAAGTAAAAGATTCTGTAAATGCCTTAATTTTTGGTTCTGAATTATTTGATAATCCCACTTTAAATTTTGAACCAGATTTGAAATTGGCCACACCTACAAATTATATTCTTGGGCCTGGTGATGAATTGCAGGTAAGCGTATATGGAGTTCAGGAATATAATGCTAGTATACCTGTCAGTGTAGAAGGAAAGGTAAGTATAGATTATGTTGGACAAATTTCAGTGGCGGGAACTTCAATTGAAGCCGCTACTCAAAAAATTAAAGCAGCGATAGCAAGAGTTTATAGTACAGTAAGTTCTGGACAATCTCAAGTTAGTGTAAGTTTAAGTCGAATTCGTACTATTAAAATCACTATTGTGGGAGGAAAACAGC
The DNA here is from genome assembly GCF_902804475.1 of Flavobacterium bizetiae. GTDB lineage: Bacteria > Bacteroidota > Bacteroidia > Flavobacteriales > Flavobacteriaceae > Flavobacterium > Flavobacterium bizetiae. Next base: position 9,302 of record NZ_CADCSU010000108.1, on the reverse strand, counting down.
CGGGTAATTATTCTATTTCTTCCTTAGCAACAGTATATAATGCGTTGCATTTGGCTGGAGGGCCTGGGAAAAATGGAAGTTATAGAAATATAGAATTAATTAGAAATAATAAAGTTTACAAAAATGTAGACATCTATAAGTTTTTAGTTAAGGGTGATCAATCTGATAATGTGAGTTTGAAAGATAACGATGTTATTCGAATTCCGGCATATAGCCAAAGGGTTACGGTTGAAGGTGAAGTAAAGCGTCCTGGGATTTTTGAAATGAAAAAAGGAGAAAAGTTTTCAGATTTATTAAATTTCGCATCAGGTTTTAATGAATTTGCTTACACAGCATCTGTGAATGTAATGCAAAAAACAGGAAAAGAGTTTAAAGTACATGATATAAATGAAAGTGAATATAATTCGTATTTACCACAATCTGGTGATGTGTTTAGAATTACTAAAATTTTGAACCGATTCGAAAATCGTATTAAAATTGAGGGTGCTGTTTTTAGACCGGATTATTATTCTTATAATGAAGGAATGAGAATTTCAGATCTTATTACAAGAGCAGAAGGACTTAAAGAAGATGCTTATACCAAAAGAGCAAGAATTATTCGTTTAAAAACAGATTTAACTACAGAAATTGTAAATGTTGATTTAAGTGCTGCTTTGTCAGGAGACTTTGGGGCTGATCTAGAATTAAAAAGAGAAGATGTTGTTACAGTGTATTCTATTTTGGATTTCAGAGAAGAATATAAAGTTACTATAGATGGAGAAGTTAAAAATCCTGGTGAATATGAATATTTCGAAAATTTAACTTTAAATGATTTAGTAGTTCAGGTTGGAGGATTAACAGGTTCTGCTTCTAAAAGAGTCGAAATTGCAAGAATGATTAAGTCTGATGTAATTGATGATGCTGATCCAAAACGTATCGAATTAGTTGAACTTGAAATAACAGCAGGCAATAACGAACAGATCAAAAACTTTGTTTTAAAACCTTTTGATGTTATTAATATTAGAAGAATGGCTGTCTATGAGAAACCGGAGATGGTGTCAGTATTAGGTGCGGTAAGTTATCCGGGTAAGTATGTTTTAGCGAATAAAAAAGAGACAGTTTATAACGTTGTAATGAGAGCAGGAGGATTAACTTCGATTGCCAATTTAGATGGTATGAAAATTAAAAGACCAATTAAACAAGAACAAATTGATCAGTTGGAGCGTATAGACCTGAATCTATCTAAAAATGATACACTTAAGGAGAAATTGAGTAAAAAGTTAAAAGACGATTTAAAATATGTTACAATTCCTGTAAATTGGGAAAAAATTGTAAAAGATAAAAATCATTATTCCAATGTGACATTATTTCCTGGAGATGAGATAGAAGTGGCAATTTATAATGAAGGTGTTAAAGTAACTGGAAATGTATTGTTGACTTCTGAAATTCCATATCGAAGCGGAAAAGGATTTAAATATTACATTAACTCAGTTGGGGGAGCGGATAGTAAAGGATGGAAGAGAAAAGCTTATATAATTTATCCTAATGGGAAAGCTGATGTAACAACTTCATTTTTGTTTTTTAGATCTTACCCTAAGGTTGAACCAGATTCACAGATTGTAGTTCCGGAAAAACCTGAAAGGAAAAAAATGAGTGCTGGTGAATGGGCTGGTTTAGGTACAGCTTTTGCTAGTTTGGCATTGCTAATTGTTACGGCTTTTAAATAAAAAGATAATGGAAAAACAGCCCCTTGAAAACGAAGAAATTTCGTTAAAAGAATTAATTCATAAACTGAAAGAATGGTATAATTATTTAATATCGAAGTGGAAAATTATTTTCGTAGCAGGTATAATTGGGTCATCCCTTGGATTTGCATATTCATTTACTCAAAAAGCAAGTTACACAGCTACATTAACATTTGCTTTAGAAGATGAAAAATCTAGCGGTGGATTAGGAGGTGCTCTTGGCTTAGCAAGCTCATTTGGAGTTGATTTGGGAGGTGGAGGAGGAAGTATTTTTTCTGGTTCTAATTTAACTGAATTGTTTAAGTCCCGCAGAATGGTTGAGCAAACGTTACTTACTCCAGTTAAAGTTAATGGCAAAATTATTTCTCTAGCAGAAATGTATATTCAGGACAACAAATGGCGGACAACATGGAATACTAATCCAAAGTTTAAAAATATACAGTTTTTGTCTCAAAATAATCGAAATCATTTTAGCAGAGATCAGGATAGTATTTTAGGTGTAATTTATCAAAATTTATCTCGTACTTCTTTATCTGTAGGCCAGAGAGATAAAAAAATTGCAGTTATTTCTATGGATGTTGTATCAAATAACGAATTGTTTTCGTTGTATTTTTGTGAAGCTTTAGCGAAAGAAGTAGGTGAGTTTTATGTAAATACAAAAAGTAAAAAGGCTCGAGAAAATATGGAAATTTTAGAGCATCAGGTGGATTCTGTACGTGTAGAATTAAATAGCGCCATTACTGGTGTAGCTGTTGCAAATGATAATACATTTAATTTAAATCCTGCTCTTAATGTTCGCAGAGCACCTTCAGTGAAGAGACAAGTTGACGTACAAGCAAATACAGCCATACTTACTGAATTAGTCAAACAATGCGAATTAGCTAAAGTTACACTTAGAAAAGAAACCCCTTTAATTCAAGTTATTGACAAACCTATTTTACCATTGCCAAAAGAAAAATTTAGAAAAATTAAAGGAATAATTATTGGTGGTTTTTTGGCTGGTTTCTTAACTGTAGCTCTTTTGGTTTCAAAAAGAATAATAAGTAAATTATAGAAAATGATGCCAAAAATAATAGAATTGCCTAAAATTCAAGATCCACGAGGTAGCCTTTCTTTTTTTGAATATCCAAGTCAGTTGCCTTTTGAAATAAAACGTACTTATTGGATTTATGATGTTCCAGGTGGTGAAGTTCGCGGTGGACATGCATTTAAAACGCAAAATGAATTTATTGTTGCTTTGTCAGGAAGCTTTGATCTTTTTTTATTTGATGGCAGCAAAGAAATCAAGTTTTCTTTGAATCGTTCTTATTATGGATTGTATGTGCCTAATATGTTTTGGAGAAGAATGGAGAATTTTTCAACAAATTCTTTAGCTTTAATTGTTTCTGATAGAGAGTATGATGAAAGCGATTACGTAAGAGATTTTGATGATTTTAAACAATTGAAAAATGTATAGCGTTAAGGATTGTAACATAATAAACTTGACTAAAATTCATAATCAAGCAGGCAATATTACGGTTTTAGAAAACAACAAGAGTATTCCATTTCAAGTTAAACGAGTTTATTACTTGTATGATGTTCCTATGGGATCTGAGCGTGGTGGACATGGTCATTATCAGTTGGAACAATTTATAGTTGCCGCAAGTGGATCTTTTACAATAGTTCTAGATGATGGAAAAGATAAAAAATATTTTTTTTTGAATAATCCATCAGAAGCATTATATATAAAACCAGGTATTTGGAGAGAAATAATTAATTTTTCGAGTGGTTCTATATGTCTAGTGCTTGCCTCGCAAGAATATAGTGAAAAAGATTACATTAGAGATTATGATAAATATTTACAATGGAAGTTATTGAAGTAGAATCATCATATTATGATGAAGCGTTTGCTAATCCTTATCATATTTTTAATGCAGGAGTTTTTAACAGCATTAACAGTTATAAGGCAGAAAAAGTATACTATTTACTTTTTAAAGATAGCAAAATTCGAATGGGAATTATATTAGGAGTTAGAGCAGGTATTGCTTATTCCCCTTTCTCGGCTCCTTTTGGTGGGTTTCAATATCTTAATAGTGATATTGGAATAGATCAGATCGACGCAGGCTTAAAATCCTTAGAGGAATGGTCTACTTCAAAATTGATAAGAGAAATAAAAATCGTCTTACCTCCTTTGTTCTACAATAGGAATTTTTTAGTAAAGTTAACCAATAGTTTGTATAGATTTGGTTATACAGAAATTAATAAAGATGTCAACTATCAATTTTTAACTGATAAACTTGATGAACAATATTCTTCGAAAATTTGGTATAACGCTAGAAAAAATTTAAAGAAAAGCAATAATTCAAATCTTGAGTTTAGAAAGCTTGAAAGTAGTGAGGGTCAAATAGCTTATGATATCATTGCCCAAAATCGTAGTTCAAGAGGATTTCCGCTTAGAATGACATGGGAGCAAGTAAAAGAGACAACGTCAGTAATACCGGCCGACTTTTTTGTTGTATTAAAAGACGATCAAATTATTGCTTCAGCAATTGTATTTCATGTTGCCAGTAAGATTGTTCAAGTTATTTATTGGGGAGATTTACCACAATTTTCAGAATGCAAGACAATGAACTTCCTTTCGTTTCAGATATTTAAATATTATAAAGAAAACAATATTGAGATTATTGATATTGGTCCATCAACTGAAAATTCTATTCCAAATTATGGCTTGTGTGAATTTAAAGAAAGTATTGGATGTGATTTGAGTTTAAAATCGACATATTTAAAGATAAATCATAATGTTCATCACTAATCCTGATTCCTTTTTACTGCCTTCCTATCGTATAAGTCCATTTAAGACTGATTATATAGGCATAAATCATAACCTGAAAGAGGATAATTATACCTTTCATTATTTTAATAAAAGATTTGGGAAAGATAATTGGCAGTATACTATTAATGGTAGGGAATCAATAAAATTAGCGCTACAAAGCTACGACTTAGATAAAAATGATTTGGTGACAATTCTAACCACATCAGAAAACTTCTATATAAGTTCTTGTGTAACTAAAGAAATTGAAAAGATCTGTAAATGGAACAGAGAATTATCACCTCAAACTAAAATTATTTTTATTAACCACGAATTTGGGTATCCTTATCCTGATTTAACAAAAATTACAGAACTTGGTTTGCCAATAATTGAAGATTGCTGTACAACTTTTTTTTCTCAAGATCAAGATTTAAAAGTTGGAAGTTATGGCGATTTTTCATTGTATAGTTTTCCAAAATTTTTTCCTATTCAAATAGGTGGTCTGCTAGTGTCAAATAAAAACAATGATAGATTGAAGAATTCGGAGATCGATGATTTATCAATTAATTATATAGAAAAAGTGATTTCTTATAATTTAAGAGATGAAGAGGAATTAATTAAAAAGCGTACTGAAAATTTTGATTATGCGCTTTCCTTATATTCAAAAGAAGGATTTCAGGAAAGATTTGAAAGAGGCAAAAATACAGTTCCATCATCTTTAATTTTAAAAAATAATTTTATAATAAAAGATTTACATGCATTAAAATTGCATTTAACCAATCACGGAATTCAATCGAGTATTTTTTATGGTGAGGATGCTTTTTTTATTCCATGCCATCAGAACATGAGTAAGTTTGATATTGATTATATATTTAGTTCAATTCTTAATTTTAAATATGATAGTTAATAATATTTTTTTAGGCGAAAACGTAAATATAGAGACTAGTGCTCATATAAATAATGTGCGAATAGGAAATAATTCTAAGATAGCGGGAAATGTAAAAATTTTTGGTTCTGCGGAAAATATCTTAGTAGTAGGAGAGGGTTGTTATGTTGGGGCAAATACTATTCTGGAGGGATTTAATGCTAAAGTTACAATAGGAAAGAATGTTAGTTTTGCTCAAAATGTAAATTTAATGTCAGGATCAGGCCCAAACGCATCTGAGGCTTTACAAATAATTTTTCCTATTGTCAAAGGAGAAATTGTGATTGGAAATGATTGCTGGATTGGAGCAAGCAGTATTATAATGCCTAATGTTCATTTGGGAGATTTTTGTATTGTTGCTGCAAATAGTTTTGTAAATAAACGATTTCCTAGTTATTCCATTATAGGAGGTACTCCAGCAAAACTTATTAGAAAATTAACACAATTTGAAATAGATAAAATAGTTGCAAAATGATTAAATTTTTAGATCTTCAAAAGATTAATGCAAAATATAATGATGAACTGAAAAAAGCAGCCTCGGATGTAATTGATTCGGGATGGTTTTTAATGGGGAAAAAATTGAATAATTTTGAAAATGAACTGGCATCATATACGGGAGCTGCACATGCTATTGGTGTTGCGAATGGTTTGGATGCATTGCGACTAATAATTAGAGGATATATTGAGTTAGGTATTATGAAAGAGGGAGATGAAATAATTGTTCCTGCAAATACCTATATTGCTTCAATCCTTGCTATAACTGACAATAGATTAAAGCCAATCTTTGTTGAACCGGATCCCTTGACATTTAATATTGATATTAAAGATTTGGAATCAAGAATAACAGTTAATACTAAAGCTATTATGATTGTTCATCTTTATGGACAAGTTTGTTGGAATGAAAATCTTAAGGGAATTACAACAAAATACAATCTTAAAGTTATTGAAGATAATGCGCAGGCGATAGGGGCATCATGGAAAGGAATCAAGACTGGTAATCTTGGCGATGCCGCTGGGTTTAGTTTTTATCCTGGAAAAAATCTGGGAGCTTTAGGAGATGCTGGAGCTGTTACCACTAATGATAATGAGTTAGCTGGAATTATAAGGTCTTTAGCAAATTATGGTTCCTCAAAAAAATATGTGAATCAATTTCAGGGACTGAACAGTCGTCTGGATGAAATTCAAGCTGCCTTTTTAACAGTTAAATTAAATCACATAGATCAAGAAAACGACTATCGCAAGAAAATTGCTAATTATTATCTAGAATCTATTAAAAATGATAAAATTGTTTTACCGACTGCACCACAAGCAGAAGAGCATGTGTGGCATTTATTTGTCATTCGTACAAAATATAGAGATAAACTAAAAGAATTTTTACAAGAAAAAGGTATTGAAACATTGATTCATTATCCAATTCCTCCACATAAGCAGGAATGTTATAGAGCTTTTGAAGAATTAAGTTTGCCTATCACTGAAGAAATTCATAATGAAGTTTTGAGTTTACCGATAAGTCCAGTTTTAAATATGGACGAAGTTGAAACTGTGGTAAGTTTTATAAATCAATTTTGATGAAATCAAAGGAAGAAGTTGTAAAATCATCATATCGTCAAATATTTAAGGCAACTAGTCTTTTTGGTGGGGTTCAGGTAATTACTATAATTATTTCAATTATTCGGTCTAAATTCGTTGCTATTTGGTTAGGATCTGCTGGTGTTGGAGTAATGAGCTTATTAAATGCTCCTTTAGGAATTATAACAACATTAACTGGTTTTGGTCTCTCTGTTAGTGCTATTAGAGAAATTTCTCAAGCTTCAGCGAATGGGGATAATTCCGCATTAGCAAAAATAATTAAAACCTTCAGGAGATGGGTTTGGTTTACGGGGCTGCTAGGCATGATTATTACTATCATACTCTCACCTTATTTAAGTTATTGGTCTTTTTCTAATACAGATTATGTATGGTCGTTTGTTTTTTTATCAGGTACTCTTCTTTTAACTGATATAAGCAATGGTCAGAGTGCCCTTTTACAGGGAACAAGGCGTCTAAAAGAAATGGGCCAATCTAAAATTATTGGAGTAGTATTAGGCCTCTTTACTTCTTTGCCCCTTTATTACTTTTATGGATTAGAAGGAATTGTACCTTCAATTATAATTACAGCTTTCTCATCATTAATTCTTTCTTGGTACTATTCTAGAAAAATAAAATTAGAAAAGGTTGAGATAACTTATAAAGAATCGTATAAGAACGGTTTGGATATGGTAAAGCTCGGAATCTTTCTAACTCTTAGCGGTTTGATAGGAACTGCGATAAGGTATTTAATTTCGGCATATATAAGCAGAGAAGGAGGAGTTGATCAAGTAGGTTTGTATCAGGCTGGTTTTGGACTTATAACAGGATATGTAGGTATAGTTTTTACAGCCATGGCTACAGATTATTTTCCAAGGTTAGCAGGTACAAATAATAATAAAGACAGTATCGAGATAATTAATCAACAAATTGAAATGTCAGTATTAATTATCGCACCAATATGTGTTTCGTTAACTATTGCATTGCCTATAGTAGTAAAATTATTATATACAGTTGATTTTTTGAGCATAATTCCTATGCTAGAGTGGTTTTTGCTTTCAATTATCATAAAGGGTGTAGTGTGGGCAGTAGGTTTTCTCTATTTAGCAAGAGCGGATTATTCGACATCTTTTAAAATTGATAATATTACAAATGCCTTTTTATTAGGAGGGTACATTGGCATGTATTATTTAATGGGGCTGGAAGGAATAGGTATAGCAGAGTTTATTTTATATTGCTTAGGATTTGTTTTGAGTTATTACTACGCTAATAAAAAATATGGTTTTGCACTTTATAGAGAAACAGTGAAAATTATTTTATTGAGTTTAATTATTTCTATAGCGGTATTTGGTTTATTACGATTTCTAGAAAGAAATTTGTTTTCTTATATCCTATCAATAATATTATTATGTTACTTGAGCTTTAGCTCATTTAAAAGTTTAAATCAGAGATTGGATATTAAATCGTTGATTTATAAGTATATAAAAAAAGTAAATTAATCGATGTTAGATAATCCTATAATTACGGTTTTAATGCCGGTATATAATACCGAAAAGTATTTAAGTGAAGCAATAGAATCTATAATTAATCAATCATTTGCCAGTTGGGAATTAATATGTGTGAATGATGGTTCAACAGATGGTAGTCTTGAAATTCTAAGAAAATATGAAGCCCTTGATAAACGAATAATTGTAATTAATCAAGAAAATTCTGGGAATGCTTCTATCGCTAGAAATGTTGCTTTAAATTATGCTAGGGGAGAATATATACATCCTCTTGACAGCGATGATATTTTAAGTAAAGATTCTTTGGAAAAAACCTATCAGACAGCTTTATCGACACAAGCAGATTTTGTAATTCCAAATTTAATATATTTTAAGGGCGAAGTAAATAATGTTTTAAAAAAATGGGTAGGCTATAATGGGGATATAGACATTATTCTTTCAGCTGAAGAAGCTTTTGTAGCCAGTTTATCTTGGAGTATTTCTGGCATTGCGTTATGCAAAACGGAATTACTAAAAAGACATCGCTATAATGAAAACGGAATGAACGGCGATGAATATACTACAAGGTTACTTTTGTTAAATTGTAATAAGATTGCTTTTTGTGATAGTGTTTATTACTATAGAGGTCATTCAGAATCCACGACAACAAAAGTTTCTTTAAAAAGATTTGATACTATAACAACTGATTTCAATATTTTACAATTATCTGAAGAGAGGAGATTAAGCAGTCAATCCATTAGAGCATGTCAAGTAAAAGTGTTGAATAATATTTTAGAATCAATCAAGTATTTGGT
>NZ_CADCSU010000107.1 GCF_902804475.1 Flavobacterium bizetiae | reverse complement strand
ACACCCCCCCTCGCCCCCTCCCCCACTCATCGTTTTTTTTTTTAATGATACGGCGACCACCGAGATCTACACGAGCCTTATCGTCGGCAGCGTCAGATGTGTATAAGAGACAGTAATAATATTGTTTAGCGCATCATTACTGGCTCAGGAAAGTCAGGACAAAGAAGTTTTTAAACCTCATCATCAAATTGGAATATCTATAAATCACGTTCATGTTTTTGAAGGAAGAGACGATGAAGGAAACAGGGAAGTTTTGACTTTACCGGCTTGGGGACTTGATTATACGTATCATATCAGTAAAAATGGGCCATTGGACTGCATACTGATTTTGTAATTGAAAAATTTAAAGTAGAAAAAAATCTGGCAAGTGGCGACGACAAAGAAACTGTGGAGAGAAGTTATCCCATTGCTCCTGCCCTTATGGGAATTTACAAACCAAATGAACATTGGAGTTTTCTGTTAGGAATGGGAGGCGAATTTGCCAAGGAAGAAGATTATTTTTTAACACGTATTGGAGTCGAATACGGTTACGAATTACCAAAAGGATGGGAAATTTTCGGAACGTTTAGTTACGATTTTAAATGGAATGCCTACGACAGTTGGGGAATTGGATTAGGAATCGCAAAAAACTTTGGAGGAAAATAAATATTGAGAAAACGAAAGCGCATCTTTAAACCACAACTTGCAAACTAAAACAATGGTACTTTTTTACTATTATTCTTATTTTTTTTATAATTTTAATGAGCTTAAAATACTGAAAATGAAAAACATAAAAAGAAACCTTAGAAAAATAGCACTTATCTGTTTAATGGGATCATTTTTCTTGATTTCATTTGATAGTATTGCGCAGCGTGGTCACAATGGTGGTAATGGTATTCGTGGCGGAGCAAAATCAAGACCCGCAGTAAACAGACCAGCAAATCAATCCCGACCAGCAGTAAACAGATCAACAACAAGACCGGGATCTAATGGCTCTGGTACTAAAATAAACAGACCTTCGAACACTTCAAACACAAATATTAATAACAGAAAAGCGAATATCAATAATAATACTACCAGAAATTCCGGAAACAGAAATACCAACATTAGCGGAAACACAGTAAACCGAAACAGAAATAATGTAAATATTGACAGAAGTCGTAACACTAACATTAATATCTACAACAATAGAAATACCGTTGTACGACGAAATACTGTTGTGGTTTACAATCGTCCGCCTTATAGATATGGAGGTTATCGCTACAACACTTTTCACCCTTATTATTTTCATCCTTATCATCCGTTTTATTACGGGCCAGTTTGGCATCCATGGGGATTTTTCGTAGCAACTCTGGCCGTTACAGCCATTGTAATTAGTGTAGAAAGCACTCAATATCATTATGATCAGGGCGTTTGGTACGCACCTTCTAATGGAGGCTATACAGCAGTGCCCGCACCTGTTGGAGGAACCGTCAATAATATTCCGAGTGGAGCAGAAACCGTCAATACCGGCACCGTCAATAACTATTATTACGGAGGAACTTATTATGAAAAAGATGGAAGCTCTTATAAAGTCGTTCCACCTACTGCCGGAACTGTTGTTGATAATTTGCCGGAAGGTGGTGAAGAAGTAACGATTGGCGATGTAAAATATGTGAAATTTGGCGAAACTTATTATCAGCCCGTTCAGGTTGATGGCAAAAGCAAATACGAAGTTGTTCTTGTTGAAGAAGATAAGTAATTAATTCTATAGGATAACTATAATTAAAAGTTATTTTTTAACTTTATACCCTATTTAAATACCACAAAACCCGACCATAATGAAAAACAAAACCTATTGGATCTTAGCAATCCTAACTATCTCGATCATTTCGATTGCTTATGGCTACACTAAAATTATTGCGCCAAAACAAAAGTTAGCAGCAATGGATTGTGCCGAAACCCCAAATACTGCTGAAGCTTCGTTATTTAAACCAACAATTGAAAACAAAAACAAACCTCCTTTAAATAAAGCACCTAAAGGCATGGTCTGGATTCCGGGCGGAGAATTCTCTATGGGAAGCAATGTCGAAGATGAAAGTTTATGTAGCATAAAAGGTGTTACAAAAGATGCAGCACCTATACATCGCGTATATGTAGATGGTTTTTATATGGATCAAACCGAAGTGACCAATGACCAATTTGAAGCTTTTGTAAAAGCTACAGGTTATGTAACGTTAGCCGAAATAAAACCAACTCACGAAGAATATCCTGATGCACCAATAGAAAATTTAGTTGCCGGATCAGCTGTTTTTACCCCTACTCCTGCGACTGTAAATTTAAATAACTATATGCAATGGTGGACGTATGTTCAGGGTGCAGACTGGAGACATCCGGAAGGAGCCGGAAGTTCTATAAAAGGAAGAGGCAATTATCCTGTGGTTCAAATTTCGTACGATGATGCGGCAGCTTACGCTAAATGGGCGGGCAAAAGATTACCAACTGAAGCCGAATGGGAATTTGCTGCACGTGGCGGAAAATCAGGACAATTATATGCTTGGGGAAATACTTTAAAACCTAAAGGAAAATTTCAGGCTAACATATATCAGGGTCACTTTCCTGTAGAAAAAGGAGATACCGGAGAAGATGGCTATATTGGTATTGCGCCAACAGCACAATTCGAACCCAATTCTTACGGACTTTATGATATTGGAGGAAATGTATGGGAATGGACAAATGATTGGTATACCGCAGATTATTATGCTGTAATAAGCGAAAAAGGTCACGTTGCCAGAAATCCGCAAGGTCCTGAATCTTCTTATGATCCAGGAGAACCTAATTTACCTAAAAAAGTACAGCGCGGAGGATCCTTTTTATGTACAGATCAATATTGTACACGCTACATGGTAGGAACAAGAGGAAAAGGAGATTATAAATCACCCGCAAACCATATTGGTTTTAGATGTGTGCAATAATTTTTTATCGCTATTTTGTTCGACACAAATTACACGAATTAGCACAAATTAAAATATATTTTAGATAGCCTGTAAATCCAATTTCATGAATTTCAATTCGTGAAATTGGATTTTTTTTATAACACAAATAAATTCGCGAAATTCGTGAAATTCATGGCAAACCTTTTTTACCCGTTTTTTCTATTTTTCATAATTTAGAGCTTCACAACGCCTAATTATTTGCTTATATTTGCTAAAAATTAAACAAATGCAACATATTATAGATCGTTTTATCAGTTACGTTACTATTGATACTGAGTCAGACCCAAATTCAAATACCACTCCAAGTACAGAAAAACAATGGAATCTTGCCAATAAATTAGTCGAAGAACTAAAAACAATTGGTCTTTCTGATGTTACAATAGACGACAAAGCTTATATCATGGCGACTTTGCCAAGTAATGTAGATCACCAAGTACCAACAATTGGTTTTGTTTCGCATTTTGATACTTCTCCGGATTTTAGCGGAGCAAATGTAAAACCTCAGATCATCGAGAATTACGACGGTAAAGACATCATCTTAAATGCAGAGAAAAACATCGTTTTATCTCCAAATTATTTTAAGGATTTACTACAATATAAAGGACAAACAATCATCACAACTGACGGAACTACTTTGTTAGGTGCAGATGATAAAGCAGGAATTACTGAAATTGTTTCGGCAATGGAATATTTGATTCAGCATCCTGAAATCAAACACGGAAAAATTAGAATTGGTTTTACTCCCGATGAAGAAATTGGTCGTGGAGCTCATCATTTTGATGTAGAGAAATTTGGTGCGCAATGGGCCTACACCATGGACGGAAGCCAAATTGGTGAATTGGAATATGAAAATTTTAATGCCGCCGGAGCTAAAATTACTTTTAAAGGAAAAAGCGTTCATCCTGGTTATGCTAAAGGAAAAATGATCAATTCGATGTTGATTGCTAATGATTTTATCAACGAACTTCCAAAAGGAGAAACTCCGCAGGAAACTAAAGGTTACGAAGGATTTTTTCACGTGCACCACATAACAGGAAATATCGAAGAAACGGTTTTAGAATTGATTATTCGTGATCATAACAAACTGAAATTCGAAAAAAGAAAAGATTTAATTGGTAAAATTGCTAAAAAGATCAATAAAAAATTCGCTAAGCAATTTGGTGAAGATATCGTAATTGCTGAAGTAAAAGATCAGTATTACAATATGAAAGAAAAAGTACTTCCGGTAAAATACATCGTTGATATTGCCGAAAAAGCAATGAGAGAACTAAACATTAAACCTGTCATTAAACCTATTCGTGGCGGAACCGACGGATCTCAATTATCATTTATGGGATTACCTTGTCCGAATATATTTGCTGGTGGTCATAACTTTCACGGAAAATACGAATATGTTCCTGCAGAAAGCATCCAAAAAGCAACTGACGTCATTGTAAAAATTGCTGAATTAACTGCTATTCCGGGTGCTTTTGATGTAGCTGAAAAGCCTAAAAGAAAAAGATAAAAGGAAAAATAAATTCCAATTTTGAAGATTGGGAAAGGGAAAAAATTCCAAATTCCAATTATACCTATTATAGACCTTTGTCAAAGTTTTAAACTTTGACAAAGGTTTTTTTGTCGTAATGTCATTGCGAGGAACGAAGCAACAGTATGCAGAATTATCACAAATTGTCACCACAATCTTTGTCGAACCTCTTACGGAGATCCCTCGTTCCTCGGGAAGACATACTTTATGGTTACGTTGTATATAGACTTTTGTCTATATACAACTTTATCTACCTTGGAATTGAATCTCTTTGCGTAGACGCACTGCTGTGCGTCTCTACAATTAACAATACGAATAATTTGGAATGATTGTAGACAAAAAAAAAATAACAATATCCGTGTAAAATCCGCGCTTTCGCGAAGCGAATCCGTATAATCCGCGTGCCATGCTATTGCCTGGATTGTGATTACTCTTTGCGGAACTCGACTTCGCTCAGTCTGACACGCCTATATTCACATAATGAGATTGCTTCGTTCCTCGCAAAGACTCACAATGCTTTTAAATCAAACACAAAAAAAATCCCAAACTCCAGTTTTGGAATTTGGGATTTCAAATATTGTAATTTAAAAAATTAAGCTTTTTTATTCAAAGCAGCACTCATTTCCATAGAAATAGCTGAACGCTCAATTTTTAATTTTCCTGACATTGTTTCGATAACTGCACTTGTTTCTGCAAGCTCAACCACTTTACCGTGAAAACCACTTTTTGTAATTATTTTGTCACCTACTTTTAGGCTATTTTCAAATTCTTTTTCGTTTTTCGCTCTTTTTTGTTGTGGTCTGATCATGAAGAAATATAACACTACAAACATTAGTAAATAAGGAGCAAATTTCATTAAATCTTGCATAGTATTCAGTTTTTATTTTTGTTATTAATATTTATGTTTTTGGCTCTTCGACCTCGCTTAAAGCGACATCAATAATTGGAATTTGGAATTTAAAAATATTGAGATTTATCAAAAATTTACATTAAACCACGTCCAACTTTAACCATCTTTTTATTAGCCGTTAGTTCTTTAACAAGGTTATCTAAAATTCCGTTGATAAAAATACTACTTTTTGGTGTAGAATACTCTTTTGCAATTTCTAAATATTCGTTAAGAGTTACTTTTACTGGAATTGAAGGGAATTTTAAAAATTCGCAAATTGCCATTTTCAAAATAATAGTATCAATTTCGGCAATTCTTTCACTGTCCCAATTTGGTGTTTTATCGTCGTATTCTTTTGCAAAAATAGTTTCGTTCAAAACTGTTCTTCTAAACAAATCTTTAGCAAAATCTTTATCCTCAACATCTTTGTACAATTTTGGTACTCTAAAATCATCAGGATCCTGAGTTTTAATTGCTTTTAATTGTTTAACGATATGTGTATTTACAACCGGAATGTCATCAACCCATGTTAATTTATCATCTTCTAAATACTCATATAATTTTTCGTTAGGAACAATTACATCAGCAAATAAATCGATCACAAATTGTCTGTCTTCTTCGAAAGTATTTGTTGTAGTGCTCATGTATTTTGCATACACATCACTTGATTTAATATCATTTAAAAGTAAAATGATATAATCATCGTTTAAAGACCAGTTGTTGATTTTACGATTTTCTAAAGCAATGCTTAAAGAATTACTTTCGGCAAGAAGTTGAAAAATTTTGTTATTGATGAACTTTTCGTTCGGATTACGTTCTGCAGCAGTTGCAAGATGTTTTTTGCTTGATAAATGCAAGAAAACTGATTCTTTTTTGCAGATTTCAATCAATGAAGAAAGCATTATAAGATATAAATCCTGAATATTATCGATACTGTAAAAAAGAAACTTCTCTTCTTTTTCCAGATTATCAGAACCGCTTTGATGCATTGCATAAATGGATTGCATTACTTTAACGCGTATGTGTCTTCTATTTACCACCTTGTAAGAACATTTAAAAATTAGTCTGCAAAATTAGCAATTTCAATCCTTATAATAAAATTTATTCGCAATTTTTAGTCACAGTTATCAGTCACGGTTTGCAATACTGCAGAAAGTGGCTGAAAAAGTCTCAGTTTTTAGTCTCAGTTTTCAGTCTCAGTATTCAATAGCGGGCATAAAAAAAGTCTCAGTCTCAATTTTCAACTGAAAACCGAGACTGAGACTGTCAACTGTAAACTAAAAATTACTTTTTAGCAGCGTTTTCAATTTTTCTCAAATCGATACGATTTTGAGCAATTGTAAGTGCCGCTTTATGTGTTGTCATACCGTTTTTCACAGCATAATCGATAATTTCTAATGTAGTGTTATAGATGTTTTCGGTTTTCGCCATGATTTCAGCTTTACCGTAGTGCTCTAATTCAGCATAAACATTGATGATTCCACCAGCGTTAATCAAGAAATCCGGTGCATATAAAATACCTCTTTCCTGTAATCTTGCTCCGTGAACATTTTCATCAGCTAATTGATTGTTTGCCGCACCAGCAATAACTTTAGCTTTAATTTTGTTTACTGTATCGTCATTAATGATTGCTCCCATTGCACATGGCGCATAAATATCAACATCTGCAGTATACAAATCTTCACCAGTATAAACTGTAGCGTTGTATTTTGAAGCTACCTGAAATAATTTTTCTTCGTTGATATCTGTAATTGTAACGATTGCTCCTTCTTTAGTCAAATATTCTACTAAAGCTTCACCAACGTGACCAATTCCCTGAACCAAAACTTTTTTACCATCTAAAACATCAGTACCAAACTGACTTTTAGCAGCAGCTTTCATTCCTAAATAAACTCCGTAAGCAGTAATTGGAGAAGGATTTCCTGAACCACCTCTTTCTTCAGAGATACCCGTAACATAAGGAGTTACGTCTCTTACAGTGTCCATATCTTTAGTTTCCATTCCAACATCTTCTGCTGTAATATATCTTCCGCCCAAAGAGTGAACAAACTCTCCAAACTTGCGCATTAATTCTGGCGTTTTTTGCGTTTTAGCATCACCAATAATTACTGCTTTACCTCCACCAATGTTTAATCCTGTGATGGCAGATTTATATGTCATACCTCTGGAAAGACGCAAAACATCGTTTAATGCTTCCCATTCAGTATTATAGTTCCACATTCTGGTCCCTCCTAAAGCTGGCCCCATAACTGAATTATGAATACCAATAATTGCTTTTAAACCCGTATCTTTGTCATTGCAAAAAACAATTTGTTCGTGATCATCAAAAGACAGTTGACCAAAAACAGGATCCATTTTTTGAAGTTCCTTTCCAGTTGCGAAAGTTGCATCCATAGCGCTAGTATTTATTAGTTAAAATTATGAATTTGTCAAAAAGACTTCTCAAATTTATATAAAAAATACACTTGTGCTAATTTTTTATCTTTAAAATAACAATATAACAATCGTTTTGTTTTGATTAAATTATACTTTCCGTTAATTTTAATTCATAAAAATTTACAATATCAACACAATTCAACATTGAATCTCTTAAAAAAATGAAAGAATTAAGCTATTTAAACAAATATTTCATAAAATATAAATATAGTTTCTCTTTAGGAATTTTAATCACCATAATCGCACAAATATTCTCTTTATTTACTCCTAAGCTTATCAGTAAGTCCCTAAACGCTATCGAGAAGTTTGATAAGCTGCCAAAAGCAGAACAAACATCGCAAGTAGTTATAGATAGTTATCGCGACGGATTAATTCATAACGTACTGTTAATCATAGCCACTACGATTGTTGCTGGGTTTTTAACGTTTTTAATGCGCCAGACTTTAATTGTAATGTCGCGTCATATCGAGTTTGATTTAAAAAATGAGGTTTTTAAACAATACGAAAATCTTTCACAGAATTTCTACAAACAAAACCGTACCGGAGATTTAATGAATCGTATTAGCGAAGACGTTTCAAAAGTGCGTATGTATGTTGGTCCGGCGGTAATGTATACGATCAATACTTTTATACGTTTTGCTATCGTTATTATATATATGTATAATGTTTCGCCATTATTGACCTTATATACTATTTTGCCTTTGCCGATTCTTTCGTATTGTATTTTTAAATTAAGTTCTGAAATCAATAAACGAAGCACCACATTTCAGCAATATTTATCGAAAGTATCAAGCTTCTCTCAGGAGATTTTTTCCGGAATTAGAGTAATCAAAGCAAATTCGCTAGAAAACCAACATCAGAATAATATGGTGGCTCTTGCCGATGAAAGCAAAAAGAAAAGCTTAGACTTAGCCAAAGTACAATCGCTATTTGGTCCATTAATGATTGCCTTAATAGGAATCAGTAATTTGGTGGTAATTTATTTTGGAGGTGTTATGTACATTAACGGAACCATCCCTAATATTGGTACTATTGCTGAGTTTATTTTATATGTAAATATGCTAACGTGGCCTGTAGCTTCGTTAGGATGGGTTTCATCGATGGTTCAGGAGGCAGAAGCTTCTCAGAAACGTTTGAATGAGTTTTTAAAATTAGAGCCTGAAATCAAGAACAAAAACGAAAATTCATCTGACATTCAGGGATCTATTGCTTTCGAGAATGTAAGCTACACTTATGAAGATACTAATATTGAAGCTTTAAAAAATGTAACTTTTACAGTAAAAAAAGGAGAAACGCTGGCTATTTTAGGAAAAACCGGTTCGGGAAAATCAACCATCTTGTCTTTGATTTCACGTTTGTATGATGTGACTGAAGGAAGAATCACGATTGATGGAAACGAAATCAGCACTTTAAACTTAAATGATCTTAGAAATAATATTGGAATTGTACCTCAGGATGCTTTTTTATTCTCAGACACAATAAAAAACAACATTAAATTTGGTAATCAAAACGCTACAGATAAACAAGTAATTGAAGCTGCCAAAAATGCTGTTGTTCATGATAATATTGCTGCTTTTAACAAACAATACGATACTATTTTAGGAGAAAGAGGTATTACACTTTCGGGCGGACAAAAGCAGCGTGTATCTATTGCGCGTGCGATTATTAAAAACCCGGCCATACTGCTTTTTGACGATTGTTTATCGGCAGTAGACACAGAAACTGAAGAAACAATTTTGAATAATTTATTCGAAATCTGTAAAGATAAAACTACAATAATTGTAAGCCATCGTGTATCCTCTGCAAAGAACGCTGATAATATAATTATTTTAGAAGACGGCAGGATCATTCAACAAGGCTCTCATAATCAATTAATAAATCAGGAAGGATATTATGCGTCGTTATATTTAAAACAACTTTCGGAAAAAGAATTACTTTAAATGTTGCGTAATAGATAATTTTTTATGATTTTTGAGTACTATTAATTCCAAAAATGATAGAACGTATTATGAGAGAAAATGACATGTTAGAAAAAGAAGAGATTTTTTCTAAAGTATTACGAGCAGGAAGAAGAACTTATTTCTTTGATGTGAGAGCTACTAAAGCTGATGATTATTATATCACTATTACCGAAAGCAAAAAATTTACCGAAGAAGACGGTTCTTTTCATTTTAAAAAACACAAAATTTACTTGTACAAAGAAGATTTTAGTGCTTTCGCTGAAATACTAGAAGAAATGACTTCATATGTCTTGAACCACAAAGGCGAAGAAGTAATTTCTGAGAGACACCAAAAAGACTTTAAAAAAGAATATGGTTCTGATAAACCTGAAACACAAAGAACCAGTTTTACCGATATTGATTTTGACGATATTTAGTCGAAAATAACTTGAAAAAGTACAAGTCCAAATGTTCTGCATTTTGGACTTTTTTTATATATTTAAATTCTATAAATTTAGTCGAAGATCTATTTTAGATTTTAGACTGTTGATTTTAGATTTTGTCAGATAGCTACACTCAATTCAACTATTTTAAATGAAAAAATTAATCCTCTTACTTACTTTCCTATTTATTGGAGCTTCTTCTTTTGCCCAAAAACTAGAATACGAAACCAAGACAAATATTCAATATTACAATACTGCAACAAACAAATCTGACAGTTATATTAACGAAAGATGCGTTTTGGATATTTACTATCCTAAAAACACTAAAAATTTCGCCACGATTGTCTGGTTTCACGGAGGCGGACTAACAGGCGGAAGCAAAGAGATTCCGGAAGCGTTAAAAAATAAAGGTTTTGCTATCATTGGCGTAAACTACAGATTGTCACCAAAAGCAAAAGCAGCAAAAGCGATCGACGATGCCGCTGCGGCTGTTGCGTGGGTTTTTAATAATATTTCTAATTATGGAGGCGATCCTTCTTTGGTATTTGTTTCCGGACATTCGGCAGGAGGATATTTAGGAATGATGATTGGTTTAGATAAAAAATATCTTCAAAAAGAAGGAATTGATGCGAATAAAATTGCGGGATTAATTCCGTTTAGCGGACAATGTATTACGCATTTCGAAATTAGACGAGAAAACGGAATTCCAGAAAAACAGCCTGTAATTGATACTTTTGCGCCTTTATACCACGTTCGCGCCGATGCTCCGCCACTTTTATTGATTACAGGAGATCGCGAATTAGAAATGTTAGGCCGCTATGAAGAAAACGCCTATATGGCCAGAATGATGAAGCTGGTTGGACATACACAAACAAAATTATACGAATTAGACGGTTACGGCCATGGAATGACGGAACCTGCATTTCCTTTGCTTGTAAATGAAGTTAACCGCATCGTGAAAGAAAAGAAAAAATAATCCTTAAAATAAAATCCACGGCAATGGAAACGAAACTACTAATATTACCCGGACTTGGAAATTCAGGAGAAAAACACTGGCAAACCTTTTGGCATAAAAAATTCGAAAACTCAATTAGAATCGTTCAGGACAATTGGGATGAACCTGTTCGCGAAGAATGGCTCGAAAGATTAAATGAAGAAGTAGCAAAACTTAATACACCAACGATTCTCGTAGCACATAGTTTAGCCGTTTCTTTGGTTTTGCACTGGGCTAAAACAAATAACAACAAAAACATTGTAGGCGCATTATTAGTCGCTCCTGCCGATGTTGATTCACCTGAGCATACTCCGGATATTATCAGAAATTTTGCGCCTATGCCAATTTATACCTTGCCATTTCCCTCGATAGTGGTGGCAAGCGAAAATGATCCTTATGCCTCATTTGAAAGAAAACAATATTTTGCCCAACAATGGGGAAGTGATTTTGTAAACGTAGGTCAACAAGGTCACATCAACTCTGATTCGGACTTAAAATACTGGGAAGAAGGACAATTGATATTACAGCAATTGTTATCAAAAATTTCTTAGTGTTCAGTCACGGTATTCAGTCACGGTATTCAGTCTCAGTTTTCAGTCTGTGTGTGAAATTCGTGGAAAAAATTTAACCGTGAAGTTCGCAAAGTTTTTTATTGTATAGCATCTTAGAAAAAAAAGTTCGCAAAGCTTTGTATAAACTTTGCCAACCTAGCGTAAAATCTTTGCGAACTTCACGGTTAATCTCCTTCCAATCTGAGACTGAAAACTGAGACTGAGACTGAAAACTAAAAAACTACCCAATCCTAAGTCCATTTTCTATTTTAAAATCAGGAGCTAATAAAATAACATCTCCCTCCTCGCCTACTGCACCGAGAACCAGACATTCGCTCATAAACTTTCCGATTTGTTTTCTTGGGAAATTTACAACCGCTACAATTTGTCTATTTACCAGATCTTCTTTTTGATAGCGTTTGGTAATTTGTGCCGATGATTTTCGGATGCCGATTGCTGCACCAAAGTCAATTGTGAGCTGATAAGCCGGTTTTCTGGCTTCGGGAAAATCATTTACTTCTATAATGGTTCCGACACGCATATCGGTTCTTTCAAATTCATTCCAGGTTAAATCCATTGCATTTTTGAATATTGTTCAAATACAAACCTATTAATTTTGTAATTATTCCCACTAATTCTATAACCGTTTTTTTTAGTTCTACAGCTAATTTTACTCAACAAGTAAAAAAGCTCACACTAAAAAGAAATATAAGATGGAAAAAACACTCCTTAACGCCGACCAATCTCTAAGAGATTTTGAATTTGATATTCAGGAACTAAATACAGACAAATACATCGAAACAGCAAAAAATGTCCGTTTATATGTAAAGGATTATGGAAAAGGAAAACCGGTAATTTTAATTCATGGTTGGCCTCTTTCTAATGAAATGTGGGAATATCAGATCGATTTTTTAGTTCAGAACAATTACAGGGTTATAGCTTACGATCGTAGGGGATTTGGTAAATCATCCCAGCCTTATGATGGTTATGATTATGATACTCTAACTGATGATTTGAAAGAAATTATCGAGCAGCTTCAATTAGAAAATGCTACTCTTATAGGTTTCTCGATGGGCGGTGGTGAAGTGGTTCGTTACTTTAGTCGATATGGCGGAAAAGGAGTTACAAAAGCAGCTTTAATTTCTTCGGTTGTTCCCTTTTTATTACAAACAAATGATAATCCTGATGGTCATCCAAAAGAAAAAAGCGAAACTACAGCAAGCGCAATCAAAGAAGACAGAATTGGGTTCGTAGATAATTTTGGAAAAACTTTCTTCGGAATCAATATCATCAATAAACCATTAAGTACGCCTTTACTGGAATATTACAGAACGTTATGTTCTTTTGCTTCTCCCCGTGCTACTTTAAAATGTGCCGAATCTTTTTCGTACACGGATTTTAGAGAAGAGCTGGATTTTATAAAAGTTCCAACTTTAATTATCCACGGCGATGATGATAAAATTGTTCCTATCGAACTTACATCAAAAAAAGCCGCCAAAGCGATTCGCGAAAATACTTATATTGTTTACGAAGGAGCTCCACACGGATTATTTTACACTGATAAAGAAAAATTAAACAATGATTTACTGAACTTTTTAAATTCGTAAATCTTCGCTATATAGTTAAAAATATCCCGGGAATTTTTTTGTAAAACTTTCCCGGGATATTTTTTATCCCTATAGACTTTCTTTTACAGAATATTAAGGCTATTTTTGAATTACTAATCTTTGTATAAAAATGGCACGAACTCCTTCAAATATGTTACCTCTTGGTACAATTGCTCCAGGCTTTAAACTAAAAGATACCAATTCTAATAATGATTATTCATTTGAAGATTTGAAAGGATCAAAAGGAACATTAGTGATGTTTATATGCAATCACTGCCCTTTTGTACTGCATGTTATTAAAGAAGTTGTCATGATTGCCAATGATTATCGTGTTCAGGGAATTGGCGTTATAGCCATTTCGAGTAATGATGTGGAAAAATATCCGCAGGATTCTCCGGAATTAATGACTGAATTTGCTTTTGAAAACAAAATAGATTTCCCTTATTTGTACGATGAAAGTCAGGAAGTTGCCAAAGCTTATGATGCGGCTTGTACGCCTGATTTTTATTTATTTGATGATCAGGACAGGTTGTTTTATCGCGGTCAACTTGATGATTCAAGACCCGGAAACGGAATTCCGTTAAGCGGAACTGATCTTCGAAGCGCTATTGATGCACTCATTTATAACAGAAGCTTAAAAGAACCGCAGAAACCAAGTTTGGGCTGCAATATCAAATGGAAATAAACAATTATCGCTATTTCAAAAAGTTTACCTATCTTTGCAGATCAAATTAATTATTCTCATTGTGAGCACTATAAATATATTTACAGACTTTACCTTGCAGTTTTCTCTTACGAGAAAGCCGCTTAGCGCTGTATTTATTAGTCATAGTAAGGCCTTTATCAATTAGGCCTCCGTCTATTTCAAATTTCTTCTTTCAGGCGGAGGATTTATACCACGATTTAATCATTTATGTTATTTGAAAGAGTAATACTCTCTCAGATAATTTCTTGGTTTTGTCAATCAAAAATTTTCAAAAACATACATCTTTTTAAAATTCCGATTTGCATTTCGCATTTCAGAATAAAAATTATGCATTTATAAGCCTGTAAAAGAAATTAAAGTTATCAGACATTCAAATAAATTAATAATAAAATAAAAACACAGTTATGAAACCAACACCCACTTTCTGTAAAACAGATTATCATTTCCTGAGAGAATTGATATCAAAAAGTAAAAACTCAACAAATGCAAAAGAAGCCAATCAGCTTTCGCAAGAATTAGACCGCGCTGTAATTAGCAAAGAAAGCGAACTGGACAATTCAGTTATAAGAATCAATTCTTATGTAACAATCGAAGATGTAAAGGCAAAAAAACAAATGAAAATCCAGATCGTTCTACCTTCATTTGCAGATTTAAAACAAAGTAAAATTTCAATACTCGCACCTTTAAGTGTCGCTATTATAGGATTTAAAGAGAATGACGAAGTTGACTGGGAATTACCGGCTGGAATAAAAACTCTAAAAATTGTTTTTGTTAATAATATAGCGGAAGAAAGCGCTTAATTTTATCAAACACCTCACTTGTGAAGGTGTTTTTTTATGTTCTATTTTAAACAAAAAAAACTATCCAATAATTACTGAATAGTTTTTTATACTTCTGCAAGAATAAAGTCTTACAACTGAGAATTTATATAATTTGAGATCGAAACCATCTGAGTATCATCTAACTTCGCTTTTTTCTGCATCCTTGTCAAGATAGGCTTCCACTCTTCCTGAGTAAATTTATTGGCCTCATACAATTTATGACATCTTGCACAACTGTTTTCGTACAAATTTTTACCTTCTGCCAATTCAGGTGTTAATGCTACCGCTTTTGTAGTTTCGTATACTGGCACAGGCTCTGTCGTTGCAACCGAAGCTGTCTTTTGAGTTCCGCATGAAACTACAAGCAGCACGACAGCAGCTAGAATTAAGTTTTTTGATTTCATTGTTTTTCTATATTTTTAAAGTAAATATAAAAAAATCCCATACGCATAACGTACGGGATTATTATTTAAAACAAAATTAAATAAGTATGTAATTATATTATTTTACTTCCATTAATTCAACATCGAAAATCAAAGTTGCGTGTGGAGGAATAACTCCTCCTGCACCTGAAGCACCATAAGCTAAGTCAGACGGAATTACGAAACGAGCTTTGTCACCAACTTGTAATAAAGCGATACCTTCGTCCCATCCTTCGATAACTTGTCCCTGACCTAATCTAAATTCGATTGGTTTTTTACGTGGATAAGATGAATCAAAAACTTTTCCGTTTTCTAAAGATCCTTCGTAATGAACTGCAACAGTTTTTCCTGCTTCAGCTTTTTTACCATCACCTTTATTAATCATTTTATAACGTAAACCACTTTCTGTTTTATCAAAACCAGCAGCTAATTGTTCCATTTTTGCTTCAGATTCTGCTTTTAAAGCTGCATCTCTTTTAAGACGAGCACCTTTTAAACCTACAAAAGCTTCGATAGCATTAAATTTCTCTGCTTCTTCTCCAACTCTAATGATTTCAACACTTTGTAAACCATCACCCTGAGCAACAGCATCAACAACATCTTGTCCTTCGATCACATGACCAAAAACAGTATGTTTTCCGTCTAACCAAGAAGTTGGAACGTGAGTAATGTAAAACTGAGAACCGTTACTTGCAGGTCCTGAATTTGCCATTGCTAAAACTCCCGGACGATCGTGTTTTAAACTTGGGTGAAATTCATCATCAAATTTATATCCAGGATCTCCAGTTCCAGTTCCTTTTGGGCATCCACCCTGAATCATAAAATCAGGAATTACTCTGTGAAAAGTTAAACCATCATAGAATTTTTGTCCTTGAGGTTTTACTTTATTTTCCATATTTCCTTCTGCAAGAGCTACAAAATTCCCTACAGTTCCCGGCGTTAAATCGTGAGTTAGTTTTACTAAAATCGACCCTTTACTGGTATTGAATTTAGCGTATATTCCGTTTTCCATTGTTGTTATTTTTAATTTAAATGCAAATTTACAAATTAATTTTATATCAATTTGTGCTTTCTATTTTTTAGATTTTGATTTATAAGTAAGCGCATAAACTGTAAATGCTAATGCTGACAATCCAATACAACCAATCGTTACAGCGTGCCATCCTCCCAGTTTCCATAATAATAAACCGTAAGCTGATCCGGCTGCTGTTCCTAAAAAGCTAAACGACATAAATACCGTATTTAACCTGTTTCTGGCTTCCGGAAGCAATGAGTATACGCGGGTTTGATTAGAGATGTGAACTCCCTGAATTCCTATGTCGATAAAAACAATTCCGATTGCAATTCCGATAACACTTTCTATTGAGAAATAAAAAACTAAAAAGCTAATCAGTATCAATAAACAACCATAACCTACCGCTACTCTTGAACCTCCTTTATCTCCCATTTTTCCCACTAATGGCGCTGCTAAAGCTCCTGAAGCACCTACAATCCCGAATAAACCAATTGTGGCACTATTGTAATTGAATGGTTCTCCTGAAAGCAACAAAACCATTGTAGTCCAGAATGCTCCAAACTGCGCAAAACTAAATACGTTTATAAGAGTTGCTTCGCGTAGAATTGGCTGCGTTTTTATAAGGGTAAAAAGAGATTTTATAAGCTGCCCGTATGTTCCCTGAAACTGAGGTTTATTGACCGGGAATTTATTCTGAATTACAAAAAAGATCAAAAGACAAATTCCGGATGCGATATAAAACATCGATCTCCAGCCCAGAACCTGACCTATAAATCCGCTTAAAGTTCTTGATAATAAAATACCAACAAGTAAACCGCTCATTATCGTTCCTACGACTTTTCCTCGTTGTTCCGGCGCACTTAATGACGCTGCCAAAGGCAAAATAAGTTGTGGTACGATCGAAGTGATTCCGATTAATAAAGACGCAATTTGTAAAAGAAAGAAACTTTTTGCCGTAGCAGCAAGAATCAAAGCAATTACTGATGCAAAAGTAGTAATCAGTATTTGCTTTTTTCGTTCCAGTTTATCACCCAACGGAACCATAAAAAACAATCCGATAGCGTAACCGGCCTGAGTTAAGTACGTTATTGTTCCCGCGCTGGCTTCAGGAATTTTAAATTCGTTGGCAATTAATACAATTAAGGGTTGGCAGTAATACAGATTTGCAACTATAAGTCCAGTGCAAGCTGCCATAAATAAGACATTCGTTTTGGATAAATTCATTTTGCAAAAATACCAATCTAATCTTTATCAAAACTTTAAAAAATGTATAAATTTTTAAAACATGACTATTAATAAAATGATTATTCGACAGATTTCCTTGATTTTAAAATCTTTATGGTTGCATAAAATCTTCCCGAATTGGGCTAAATACGTCTGTCAAAAGTCCGCTTTCCAGACAAACCACTCCATGAATTGCGTGAGGCGGAATATAAAAACTGTCACCCTCTTTTAAGGTTTGTGTCACGCCATTAATCGTTACATCAAATTTCCCACTCGAAACATAGGTTACTTGTGTATGATAATGTTCGTGTAAAGTTCCCACTCCGCCTTTTTCGAAATGAACATTTACCAGCATTACTCTGTCATCATAGGCAAGGATTTTACGTTTGATACCTTCACCTACAACTTCCCACTCTATTTCATCTCCTTTTATAAATTCTTTGCTTGTTCCAAAACTTTGCATCTCTTTCTGATTTTATTCTTACAAAATTAAACTTTTAAATTATTTCAGCCTAAAGCAATTCTTTTAAAATAAAACTACAGCTTGTTTTAATTGACTGAAATGAGTCGCCTGCAAAATTATTTTCCTGCTCTAGAAAAAAATGTTTCATTCCGGATTTTTTTGCTTCCTTAAAAATGGTTTTAAAATCTATAGATCCGGAACCAATTTCTGTATTTAAAGCCTGATCAATCTTATCCATATCCTTAACGTGCCACATTTTAAAACGCCCGGGATTTTCTTTGAATAATTGTAGCGGATCATTTCCTGATCGAACCACCCAATACAAATCCAGTTCAAAACAAACTAAATTTTTATCTGTTTCCTTTAATAAGATTTCGTAGCCTGTAATTCCGTCATGTTTTTGAAACTCAAAATCGTGATTATGATATGCCAGTTTTAAACCCGAATTTGCACACAACTTTGCAGCTTCATTTAATCGGGCAGCAATCTTTTTATAATCCTGAATGTTTTTTCTAAACGGTTCATCAACCCACGGAATGGTTAAAAATTCGCTTTTTAAAATTTTAGCAGCATCAATTGCAGCAATCAGTTCCGAAGTATTTCCATCGTATAAAAAGCTTCCTAGGTTATAATGTCCGCTAACTGCTTTTAATTTATTGGCGTCCAATATCTTTTTAAGATCCAGCGGCGAAAGCCCCCAAAACTGATCTTTAATCGAAAAACCATATGTTTCAACAGTCGTAAAACCAGCGGCGGCTACTTTTTCTAAAGTCGATTTTACATCTTTGGCAATTTCATCCCGTAAAGTATACAATTGTAATCCTATTTCTTTTTTATCCATAGTAAAAGCTAATGATGGCAAGGCTAAAACTGCTGTTGTAGCCAGACTGGTGTTGATGATAAAGTTTCTTCTTGTGATCATATATTTTAAAGCGAGCGAATTAGTAAACTAAAAATAGATTTTCGAAATTAGATATAAACTCTTGAAGAGCAATATTGGTTTCGCCGTTTATAATTTTTCCCTCTTCATTAATTTTTCCGCGAATACCCTGCATCAAAAGTTGTGTGTTTTCGTCAAGTTGGGCCTGTAGCGTTTTCATAATCAAAATTAATTGTTCGTGCGCCATTTCGCCAGAAGCAGAAGCGGTGATTAATCCGACCTTTTTATCTGAAAAAATAGTAGTCGAAACACACCATTCTAATGCATTTTTTAAACTTCCCGGCAAACTAAAAACATATTCGGGAGTACAAATTAGAACTCCATCGGCATTTTCTATTTTAGTTCTAAAGGCAGCCACTTTTTCGGGAGGATTTTCGTTATCCAAATCCGGATTAAAATGAGGTAATTGATCTAATTCTTCAAATATTTCAAGCTCAAACCAATCTGAAATTTGTTCTGAGATAAATTTTAAAATCCTGTAATTACTTGAATTACCTCTTGTACTGCCTGATATGGCAAATATCTTTGTCTTTTTCATTCTTATTTATTGAATAACTCCAAGGTCTTTTTTCATCAAATCAAATCCATCAGTTAAGTTATTCCTTTTAAAATATTTTTCTAAATCGGTTAATCGTTTTTTATTATCGTAGGGTATACAGGAATTCAGTTTTCTTTGGCAAACAGAACATAATCTTATTGAATGCCTGTCGGTTTCATCCATGCTATTGGTGCCATTCATCACACAATTTGCATTTGTACAATGATGCAGACCAAACATATGCCCAATTTCATGAGAGCTTATTTTGAGTAATCGTGATAAACATAAATTAAAATTTTCTGAAGTTAATTTGCCATCCTGTAATCTGTAAATTGAACTCACGCCTACTTTATCACGGTAAGAAGCCAAACCAAAAACATAATTC
The DNA here is from genome assembly GCF_902804475.1 of Flavobacterium bizetiae. GTDB lineage: Bacteria > Bacteroidota > Bacteroidia > Flavobacteriales > Flavobacteriaceae > Flavobacterium > Flavobacterium bizetiae. The sequence goes on along the minus strand of NZ_CADCSU010000107.1, from coordinate 59,406 downwards.
CATTCTGGTTTAGGATACAAATCCAGTTCTGAAAGTCCCATTAAAGCAATTCTGTTTACGGGTTTTTCTTCTTTCAAAATATCATTTAAAAGATAACCCGCCAATAATTGTTCATGACCTTCTGCAATCATTCTTCTGGCCGAATTTGGAACTACATCATTAGCAATAGGATCTAAAGTTTTTGTTTTTAATTGAAAGTAAATTTCTAAATATTCATTGGTGAGCTCAATTTGTCTCTTTTGCAGAGAATTAAAATTCCCGATAGGTCGTATGTAAATAATATTGGCATCGTTTGTTGGAACGATATGTTTAGATCTAAAATACTGGTCGAAAGTTTGTCCTTTTTCTTTGCGGGAATACAGCCAATCGCCATAAACAACCTCAGGCATCTTAACGTCATTCGCTTTTATTTGCTTAAAATAGGATGCTTCTTGAGGAATTTCTTTTGGAATCCCTTTTAGAGTTTCTTTAGGTTTTTCTTTGTCGCAGGAACAAAGTAGGATAAGAAATAAGAAGACTATTTTTTTCATATACTTTTTGTTAAATATATTCAAAAAAACAATTATTCGTAATTTCTATTTTAATTTTTATCACCAAATGTTTTTCAACATTTTTATTTGGAAGAAAGTATTACGAGAAAATTATACATAACTAAAAACCAAATCTTTATTCCTCTCCTTCACCTTCCTCAAAATTATCAAAATAGGTAAAGTCTTTAGTAATCAATCCATTCTCGAAAGTAAAAATAGTACAGATAGGCAGTTCGAATTTAGAATTGTCCGGCGCGGTTCCGCTCGAGATAAATTCTACAATAATATGCTTTTCTCCCGAAGGATAAATCTGAACGACCTTATCATGCAAATCAGGAAAAATTTGGTTTAATTCAGCGTATTTTTTTTCGATTTCCTGGCGCGACTGCTTTACAATTCCCGGCCCTAAAGAAGGATCCTTAAAATCTGCCGTCTCGATATACATTTCCGACATTTTTTTCCAGTCATGTTTATTAAAATACTCAAAATATTGTTTGACTAACTTTTCATTTCTTGAAGTATCCATAGGTTTTGATTGGTTTTGATTATTGCAGGAAATAACTAAAAAAACTACAATAAGGATTATTATTTTTTTCATAACTTATTTTTAAATCTCTATAAATCAACTTATAATGATTTAAATATATAAAAAATAGAGATTGCAATAACAAAATTGCAATCTCTATTCATAATATCGATTTATAAATAACTATTTTACAGCTATTTCCTGAGGCGTGTGCTGTTGTTTATCCTTTTTATAAGAATAAATTTTACCTTCTTTATTTACATATACATAGGTATAGTCCCAATAATTTGGACCCGCGATTCTTGAACCTTCTTCGTTATTAACGTTCGCGTAAACTTGTTCGCCATAAATAAGAACTTCTCCCTGCTCTGCATTATCTATACTCCGAATTGGCGTTCCCCAACTCTTTATCAGATTTTTTTTAGATTGACCAATCCATTTATCACTTGAGCTCTTAGAAGAAGAACAGGAATGCAAAACGAAAATTGTAAGTAAGAAAAGTATTTTTTTTATCATGATAATAATTTTAAGGTAAATAATTTACAGTATAATATTAGACGATAAAGGGCCGAATAAAATTACATAAAAATAGTAACTCATTACATAGTTCCCATATATTTAATTGTTTAACAAATTGTTAGGTCAAGATTTAGTATATTATTAAAAAATGGCTTTTATATTAATTATTCGTCAAGATTCTTCATTTTCTAAAACTTTAAATTTCTCAAAAATTAACTTTGTATCTTTGCCGCTTAGAACTATTTGAAGAAAAAAAATGCGAATTGACATTATAACGATTTTGCCTGAATTATTAAGAAGCCCTTTTGAGGCTTCGATTATGAAACGTGCCATAGACAAAGGCTTGGTCGAAGTACACTTTCATAATTTACGTGACTATACTACAAACAAACAAAAAAGCGTAGACGATTATCCTTTTGGAGGTGGCGCCGGAATGGTAATGACTGTTCAGCCTATCGATGCGTGTATAACACATTTGAAAAGTGAACGCGAATACGACGAAATCATTTATATGTCGCCTGATGGAGAAACGCTAAATCAAAAAATGGCCAATACCATGTCGATGTATGAAAATATCATCATTTTATGCGGACATTATAAAGGTGTAGATCAGCGAGTTCGTGATCATTTTATTACCAAAGAAATTTCGATTGGTGACTATGTTTTATCCGGAGGAGAACTGGGAGCTTTAGTTTTATCTGATGCTTTAATCAGACTTATCCCTGGTGTTTTAAGTGATGAAACTTCAGCACTAACAGATAGTTTTCAGGATAATTTACTTTCAGGACCTATATATACAAGACCAGCAGATTATAAAGGATGGAAAGTTCCTGAAGTTTTAACCAGCGGCCATTTTGCAAAAATCGACAAATGGCGCGAAGATATGGCGTATGAACATACCAAAAACAGACGCCCAGATTTGCTTGAAGGACATTAAGAAAGTTTTCAGTATTCAGTCTCAGTTTTCAGTCTCAACGTTCTGAAAAGTGTGATTCTAAACTGGGACTGAATACTAGATAAAATAATGAGTGATTTTAATCTAAAACGTATTTATAATACACGGAATTTCATTGAGATGAATTACAATCAAATCATCTCAATAAATTCTCTTGAAGATATTTCCAGCTATTCCTACAGAAACCTACAGCGCGTTTTTTATTCTTTATTTAAAGAAACAATTGGCGCTTACCAAACCCGACTGAAAGTCGAAAACGGATACAAGAAACTTTTGTATTCTAATGCACAAATTTCAGATATTGCGCTTGAAGTGGGATTTGCAGATGTACAATCTTTCTCGAAAACTTTCAAGAAACATTTCAATTGTTCGCCTTCTGTTGCGCGAAATCAAAAAGAAGCTTTACTTAATGACATTCATCCGCAGGAAACTATTTCCAGCAATCTCAAACCTGAAATTCTTTTTATTCCCGAAATAACAGCTTATTATTCGAGCTGTAAAACTTCGTATATCAATCCTGAAATCGAAGATCTTTGGGATGCATTGTTAGAGAATGAAATAACCACTATTTCGGACTTTTTTGGCATTATTACAGATGATCTCGTGATTACCGAAAAATCGAAATGTACTTATGAAGCTTGCATTGTTACCGAAACTGTAATTAAAAATCTTCCTTCAAAAAAGCTTTTTGGCGGTAAATACGCTCGATTTCTTCATTACGGAAGTTATGAAACGTTAGAAGATACTTACCAGCAAATCTTTGGCGCATGGTTTCTTAATAATGATATCGAAATATCGCATTTGCCCGTTATTGAGCAGTATATAAAAAACGATTCAAATTGTAGTACATCAGCCGATTATCTTACGGCGATTTTATTTCTCTTATTTAATTTGTCCATTTTGGACAACTACGCAATTATGCTTTAGAAATACATTTGTACCGTCAAGTTATCGATACAAAATGACGCTAAACATTTACAATTAAATCAACTAAGATGAAAAATCTATTTCTAACATTATTATTCCTTCCTCTTCTTTCCTCTTGTCAGGGAGATGAAATAAACGCGATTACAGACGAATTAAAAACTACCGAAGTTATGTATACAATGCCCGAAGAATCTGCTCCGCATGAAGGAACGTGGTTGCAATGGCCGCACCAATATCAATACGGAATTGATCATAGAAACGATTTAGATGCTACATGGATTGCCATGACTAAATCCTTAATACAAGGCGAAAAAGTATTCATTATTACTTACGACGCCGTTGAAAAAAACAGAATTAAAACCTTATTACAAGAATCGGGAATTTCTTTATCTTCTATAGAATTTAAAATATATAAAACCGATGATGTCTGGGTACGAGACAACGGACCTATTTATGTCAAAGACAAAAACAATCAATTAGTGATTCAGGATTGGGGATTTAATGGCTGGGGTAAAAAAGCTGATTTTTTAAATTGTAATACAATACCTATGCAAATTGCAAAAGATCAAAAAATCAAGGTTTTAGATTTAAATACCACTATGATTAATGAAGGCGGCGCTGTAGAAATAGACGGAAACGGTACTTTGATGGCGACAAAAAGTTCGATATTAAATTCGAATCGCAATCCCGGAATGACGCAACAGCAAGCCCAAGCGTATTTTAAAAAGTATTTAGGAACAACAAATTTTATTTGGCTTGAAGGAAAAGCAGGAAGAGAAATCACCGATATGCATATTGATGGTTTTGCACGTTTTGGCAACACAAATACTATTGTAACCATGAACGAAAATGATTTGTTGTATTGGGAAGTTCCGCAAAATGATATTACTACTTTATATAATTCAAAAGACAAAAACGGAAAAAATTATACTTTTCTAAAACTGCCTTTATCTAAAAACAATGTAGTAACCACTTACGGCAAAAAATTGGGTTATAAAGGCTCGTATGTTAATTTTTATATAGGCAATACAGTTGTTTTGGTGCCTAACTATAATGATCCAAATGATATCGTTGCTAATAATCTGATTCAGAGTTTATATCCATCCAGAAAAGTAATTGGTATTGATGTTCGTAATTTATATGCCAATGGAGGAATGATTCATTGCGTTACGCAGCAGCAACCGAGATAAGTAAAACAAATTCCAAATTCTACAAATTCCAAATCACAACGTATCAACCAGTTACACAATTGGAATTTGGAATTTATTCTCATTAGAATTTGATTTTAATTTATTGGAATTTAATTTATTTTAATTACATTTGCACCCGAATTAGACTAACCTCTGGCGAGATCCGTGAATGTTGCTCTATATAAAAAACATAATTACAAGATATCATGGCAGATTTATTAAAATTCGTTCAAACCGAATTAGTTGCTAAAAAAGATTTCCCTGTTTTCGGAGCTGGAGATACTATCACAGTTTACTACGAAATTAAAGAGGGTGAAAAAACAAGAACTCAGTTTTTCAAAGGAGTTGTTATTCAAAGAAGAGGTTCTGGTAACACAGAAACTTTTACTATCCGTAAAATGTCAGGTGCAATTGGAGTTGAGCGTATCTTCCCAGTAAACTTACCAGCTTTACAGAAAATTGAAATCAACAAAAAAGGAGCTGTACGTAGAGCTAGAATTTTCTACTTCAGAGAACTTACTGGTAAAAAAGCTAAGATTAAAGATAAAAGAAGATAATCATTTATCTAAATGTTATAAAAAACTCGTTTCAATTGATATGAAACGAGTTTTTTTTATGCCTGTTTTTAAAATTTTCAGAAGCTAGATTTCCACTTCTATCGTGGCTAGGACAATCGTTTTCATAAGAGCTTTTAGTTTACTTTTGGCTTTCTTGTTCTGTCAAATACAACTGTAGATACCCTTGTCAAAATTTAAAACTTTGACAAGGGTTTAGGTTATCTAATATTCGCAATCTTGAATTCGCAATCTTGTCATTTCGACCGATGGGAGAAATCACACTAGAAAATCCGCAATCAAAACCGCCAATCTTTGCCGAATCCCGCGTGTGATTTCTCGCTCCTCTAAATAACAAACTCTACGGATTACTTTCCAGCTTCGGAACGCAATCAAAATCGTCAATCTTTGATGAGTTTCTTACGAAGAGTTCTCGTTCGAAATGACAAGATTGCGAGATAATTATGCTTAATAACCCAAAAAATATTGTTATACCGTTTGCGTGAGGGATAGAAGTGGAAAGACGGATAGCCCGACCCGGAGGAATACGCCCAAAATAAAAAACCGACATTCATAAAGCATCGGTTTGTATTTTAATGAAAAATTGGTGTTCTATTTTTTCAATAGTTTTTCGAAATGTTCTGCTTTTACTTCTGATTCATCAAAACTGTAATTTTTTAATACCAAAATCATCGATTTGATAATTTAAAGACCTCGAAATAACAATCTGATAATTTCGGCATTTCTCAGGAAAACTACACCGTTTTCGGACTGTTTTTATTATATTTGCTCCGCTCATTCTGAGCCGACTATACCTTTTACATCGCTGCATCCTGGCGATACGATTATAAAAAAAAAAAAAAAATGACACAGAATTCAAAAATCTATTACACCTTAACTGATGAGGCGCCATTATTAGCGACTTATTCTTTTTTACCTATTGTTCAGGCATTTACTGCTACTGCTGGTATTGCAATTGAAACTAGAGACATCTCTTTGGCAGGTAGAATTTTATCAAATTTTCCTGAAGTCTTAACAGATGCTCAAAAAACAGGAGATGCTTTGGCTGAACTGGGTCAATTAGCTACACAGCCTGAAGCTAACATTATCAAATTACCAAACATTTCTGCATCAGTACCTCAATTAAAGGCAGCTATTGCTGAATTACAATCTCACGGTTACAAAATCCCTGATTTTCCGGAAGATCCTCAAAACGATGCTGAAAAAGAAACTAAAGCTAAATATGCTAAAGTTTTAGGTTCTGCTGTAAACCCGGTTTTACGTGAAGGTAACTCTGACCGTAGAGCACCAAGAGCAGTTAAGAACTTCGCAAAAGCAAATCCACACTCAATGGGTCCATGGTCTGCTGATTCTAAAACTAAAGTAGCTTCTATGCCAAATGGTGACTTCTATGGAAGTGAAAAATCACTTACAGTTGCAGAAGCTAATGATGTAAAAATCGAATTCATAGCAAAAGATGGTACAACGACTGTTCTTAAAGCAAGTACTCCGCTTAAAGCTGGTGAAATAATAGACAGTTCTGTATTGCACTTAAAAGCATTAAAAAGCTTTGTTGCTGATGCAATCGCTGATGCTAAAAAAGAAGGTGTTTTACTTTCTGTGCACTTAAAAGCTACAATGATGAAAGTTTCAGATCCAATTATCTTTGGCGCTATCGTTGAAGTATATTTTGCTGATCTTTTCAAAAAATATGCAACTTTATTTACTGAATTAAACATTGATACAAGAAACGGTTTAGGTGATATCTACGCAAAAATTGCCGGAAGACCTGAACAAGCTGAAGTTGAAGCTGACATTACGAAAGCTATCGAAAACGGACCAGCTCTTGCAATGGTAAATTCTGACAAAGGAATTACAAACTTACACGTTCCGTCTGATGTTATTGTTGATGCTTCTATGCCGGCAATGATTCGTACTTCTGGACAGATGTACAATAAAGAAGGAAAACAACAAGATACTCTGGCTGTTATTCCGGATCGTTCTTACGCTGGAATTTATACTGCAACTATCGATTTCTGTAAAAAACACGGTGCTTTTGATCCTAAAACAATGGGAAGTGTTCCTAACGTAGGTTTGATGGCTCAAAAAGCAGAAGAATACGGATCTCACGACAAAACTTTCCAGATGAAAGCTGATGGAGTTGTTCGTGTTGTAGACAACAAAGGAACAGTTTTAATGGAGCAAAACGTTGAAGCAAACGACATTTTCAGAATGTGTCAGGCAAAAGACGCTCCTATTCAGGACTGGGTTAAATTAGCCGTAAACCGAGCTCGTTTATCTGATACTCCTGCTGTTTTCTGGTTAGACGAAAACAGAGCGCATGACAGAGAATTGATCGTAAAAGTTCAAAAATATTTAAAAGACCACAATACAACGAATCTTGATATTCGTATTTTAAACCCTATTGCTGCAACTGAATTTACTTTAGACAGAATCATCAAAGGCTTAGATACAATCTCTGTAACAGGAAACGTTTTACGTGATTATTTAACTGATTTATTCCCAATTTTAGAATTAGGAACTTCAGCTAAAATGTTATCTATCGTTCCGTTAATGAATGGTGGTGGATTGTTTGAAACTGGTGCCGGAGGTTCTGCTCCTAAACACGTTGAGCAATTTACTGAAGAAGGATATTTACGTTGGGATTCATTAGGAGAATTTTTAGCTCTTGGTGCATCTTTAGAGCATTTAGGACAAACTTTAGACAACTCTAAAGCAATTGTTTTATCTGAAACTCTAGACGAGGCTAACGATAAATTCCTTGCTAACGATAAATCTCCAGCTCGTAAAGTTGGTCAGATTGATAACCGTGGTTCTCATTTTTACCTTGCTTTCTATTGGGCACAAGCATTAGCTGCTCAAAATAAAGACGCAGAATTAAAAGCAATCTTTACTCCAATTGCTGCTCAATTTGAAGCTAACGAAGCTAAAATCGATGCTGAATTAATTGGTGCACAAGGAAAACCTCAGACTCTTGGTGGTTACTACCAACCAACTCCTGAGTTATTAAGCAAAGCAATGCGCCCAAGTGCAACATTTAATGCAATTATTGCTGAAATAAAATAATATAGAATTTGATAAGGACTCAAATAAATACGCACTAACTGTGCGTGTCTAAAGAGAAACCTTTGAATCTTTGAGTTTTAAAACCTCAGAACCTTTATAAAAAAGATAACTTTAAACGGTTGTCTTTTTTTTGTTTTAAGAAGTAGAAACGGCAGAATATTTTTTAGGTTTAAGACCAATATGTTTTTCAAATATTCTGGAAAAATGACTCAAATTCGAAAATCCCAAACGATAACCGGTTTCAGAAACGGATAGTTTTTCTTCCCGTATTAAATAAGCAGCTTCGTTCATTCGTAACGCCTGGTAGTAATTGTAGATACTATTTCCGAAAATTTGTTTGAATAATTTATTCATTTTGCTTTCGCTCATGTTCGAAATAAAAGCAAGATGAGTTAAATCAGGCGGATTACTAAGATCAGAACACAAAGTCTCTTTTATCGCATACATTGCTTTTACGTCGGCAACATTAAGCGGATAATTGGTAATCGTTTCTCGTTTTGATAATTCGGATAAAAAAAGATAAATCATTTCTTCGGTTTTCAATTTCAAATAAAAATGGCTCAATTCTTCTTCGTTATTTACTAAAGCTATTTTACTCGCCACTTGTTCGATTTCATTCGAAATAATCTGATCGTACAAATAAGGTTTATCGCTTAAAGTAATAGTATTCAAAAACTTATTTTCGGCTTTATCACTAATCCAGCTTTTTAATAAATCCATGTGAATGGTAATCACAATGGTATTAATTTTTGTTTTCTCCGGAATAATAACCTCAATATCTATATCGCCTGCAGACACTTGTACAGAAGGCATTGCAATACTTCGTTTAAGAGCTAAACCTTCAGGATTTTGTGTTTTATCCTGCTGAAATAAATTTCTAAAACTAAAGGTAATTTCATCTTTTCTGGAATTTCCTCCTGCCCTTTTTATGATCATTTCTTCTTTAAACTCACATTGACTGATCATCATGTTGAGTTGAGTTCCAAAATTAAAAGACTTGATATATCCTTCGCCATAAGTTTCAGGCAAGATAAACAATCCGTCATCTGACTTGCTTTTTGTAAATTCTGCTAGTTTTTGAATTAAGCTCATATTCAATTATAAAATACCGTTTACGACTATTTTTAAAACAAAAGTAGCTATTTAATACGCTTGTTGTATTTTAATATTGTACTAACTAAAAATTTAAAAATCATGTCAAAAGTATTATTTCTAAGTATTCCGTCTCACGGACATATGAACCCGATGATGGGTTTAGCCAATGAATTAGTAAATCAAGGTGAAGAAGTTCTCTTTTTCAGTTCTGAAGAATTCAAAAAACCAATCCAAGAACTGGGCGCCGAATTTAAATGTTACAAAGAAGATCTAAATATTTTTCAGAAAAAAGAAGAAAAACCAGTCGAAGATGCTTCAAAAAAGAAATCCTTAACAGGACTTGCAAGCGCTCTGTTGCATCCTGAAGTGTTCATTGATGCTATTTTAGAAGAAATTCAAGGTTTACAATTCGATTATATTGTTTTCTCAGCGGCATATCCTTACGCAAAATTAATTTCTCAAATATTACAAATTCCTTCTGTTTCCTCTTATGCCGTTTTTGCCACCAAAGAGGATCTTTTTAATAAAAAAGCAAGTCCCGGAAATGAACCTCCCAAAAAAGGCCCTTTTGGATTAAGTCCGGAAATTATGAAGGAATTTCAAACAGTTAGAGAAAATTTAATCGAAAAGTATAAAATAAAACTGCCTGAAAACATGATGGATTTATTCTTCAACAAAGGCGATTTAAACATTGTTTACACGTCTAAATACTTCATCAAAAACATTAACAATTACGACGAAAGTTTCCTTTTTATCGGCCCTCCTATCTATAATAAGAAATACAATGTCGATTTTCCTTTTGATAAAATTGAAGGTAAAAAGGTTGTCTATATTTCTCTGGGAACCATTTTTAGTAACCATTCAAAAGACTTAAACAATTTGTTTTTCGATGCCTTTGCAAACACAGATTATGTGGTAGTTATGGCTGCGCACAAAGTAAATCTGGATCAGTATAAAATACCGGCGAACTTCATTATCAGAGATTATGTTCCTCAACTGGAAATTCTAAAACATACAAACGTTGCGATAACTCATGCCGGAATGAATAGTATGGGTGATTTAGTCTATAATAAAGTTCCTTTTGTTTCTATTCCGTTAGGAGCAGATCAGTTTTTCCTGGCAAACAGAGCCGAAGAATTAGGCGCAACAATTGTTCTTGACGTCAACACTTTAACCTCTGAAAGTATTAAAAATACAGTCGAAAAAGTAAATACAGAATCAAGCTATGCAGAGAATATTGCCAAAATAAGTAATTCATTTATTGAAGCCGGCGGATACAAAAAAGCAGTTGAAGAAATTTTCAGGCTAAAAAGCAAGTAAAGCATTGAAAGCCTGTAACAAAATCCTAATATTCTTAACTAATGTTTAACAAATGTTCTGCAACAATATTTAGTAAGAATTATTAACTATGTACTTCAAATACAAGACAATGATTACAAAAAAAATTGGCCTTATTTTTATCCTCCTTATCACCACTATATCTTCATTTTCTCAGGAAAAATTTACTTTAAGCGGAACGATCACTGACTTTAAAAACAATGAAACCCTAATTGGTGTAAATCTTTACATTCCTTCCTTAAAAATAGGAACAACCACCAATGAATACGGTTTCTATTCGCTTACCGTTCCTAAAGGTCAGTATGAAATCGAAATTAGTTACGTTGGCTATCAAACCATTCAAAAAACAGTAGTTTTAAACCAAAATACCAAAAATAATTTTGCTATAAACGAAAGCGGCGAAGAACTTCAGGAAGTTGTAATTAAAGACAATCGAGGAAAAATAAACATCAAATCGCCAGAAATGAGTGTCAATAAGCTCTCTATTGCCACCATAAAAAAAATGCCCGTTGTTATGGGCGAAGTCGATGTTCTTAAATCTATTTTATTACTACCCGGCGTTACCAATGCCGGCGAAGGAGCTTCAGGATTTAATGTGCGTGGTGGCGGAGCCGATCAAAACTTGATTTTATTAGACGAAGCTACAATTTTTAACTCCTCTCACGTATTTGGTTTTTTCTCTGTTTTTAATCCCGATGCGATCAAAGATCTTAAATTATACAAAGGCGGAATTCCTGCTCGTTATGGCGGAAGAGCTTCGTCTGTTCTGGATATTTATCAAAAAGACGGAAACAGTAAAGAATTTCATGTAAACGGAGGAATTGGCTTAATTTCAAGCCGACTTCTTGCCGAAGGTCCTTTGGTAAAAGACAAAGGATCGTTCTTAATTGGCGGAAGAGCTTCTTATGCCCATTTATTCCTGAAATTATCTGAAGATCAAAAAGACAACTCGGCTTATTTTTATGATTTAAACACAAAATTAAGTTATAAAATAAACGATAATAACAGTTTGTATTTGTCCGGTTATTTTGGCCGCGACGTATTTAGCCTGAATAAAAGTTTTACCAATATCTACGGAAATGCGACATTAAACCTGCGTTGGAATCATTTGTATTCTGATAAATTATTTGCCAATTTATCTTTGATTTACAGCGATTACTATTATGGTTTAGATCTTGATTTCGTAGGTTTTAAATGGGATTCGGGAATCAAAAATTACAATATCAAATACGATTTCAAGAATTACATCTCAGATAAATTCAAACTTAACTATGGTTTAAACGGAATTTACTATGAATTCAATCCCGGAACCATCAAACCCAGCAATGATAAATCAGGAATTAATCCTGATCAATTAGATAAAAAATACGCTTTTGAACCGTCTGTTTATATTGAAGCAGAAAATCAGCTTTCGAAAAAAATCACAATTTCTTACGGATTACGCTATAGTTTATTTTATCGCTTAGGCGCTTCGACAATCAATTATTACGATAATAATGAACCTGTTATCTTCAATACTGATATGCAGATTTACGAAAAAGCGACGCCAACTTCAACCAAATATTTTGGTAAAAACAAAGAGATTCAAAGTTATAACAATTTAGAACCGCGATTCTCTGCTTCTTATCAATTAAATGATGACCAAGCCATAAAAGCGAGTTACAACAGAATGGCACAATACCTTCAATTGATTTCGAATACATCATCGCCTACGCCGCTTGATGTCTGGATGCCAAGTGATAATTATATCAAACCACAAATTGCAGATCAGGTAGCATTGGGTTATTTTAGAAATATTAATGATGGAGCCTATTCTTTAGAAGTTGAAACTTATTACAAGAAAATTAAAAACAGATTGGATTATATCGATGGCGCCGATTTAATTGCCAATGATGCTATTGAGCAAGTTATCCTAAACGGCCGTATGCGCTCTTATGGCGTAGAATTTATGGTAAAGAAAAACGAAGGAAAACTGAACGGATGGATTTCCTACACGCTATCAAAATCCCAACAACAAACCCCGGGAAGAACTCCTGAAGAAACCGGAATCAATAACGGACAATGGTATAGTTCTGCTTACGACAAAACACATAATTTAGCTGTTACTTCTGCATATACATTAAACGAAAAATGGTCTTTTGGTGCTAACTTTGCGTTGCAATCCGGTCAGCCCGTTACGTATCCAAACGGTCAGTACGAGTATTTAGGCATTACGGTTCCTAATTACGGACAAAGAAATGAAAATCGTTTGCCTGCTTATCATCATCTGGATATTTCGGCAACTTTAACACCAAGAAAAAACAAAGACAGAAACTGGAAAGGCGAATGGGTTTTCAGTATTTACAATCTGTACAATCGTCATAATGCTGCTTCAATTAACTTTCGTCAAAATGTTGATACCGGAGCAAATGAAGCCGTTCAAACCTCTATTTTTGGAATTGTTCCTGCGGTGAGTTATAATTTTAAATTTTAAGCAACTTTCTGTAAAAAGAAAACAAAAGATATATCATGAAAAAAGTAACCTTATTCATCGTCCTTTTTATCTCGGCTTTCTTTGCAAGTTGCGAAGAAGTTGTAGACGTCGATCTCGATACTGCGCCGCCAAAATTAGTAATCGAAGCCGCTATAAACTGGCAAAAAGGAACCGCAGGAAAACAACAAACTATAAAATTATCTACCACAACGGGATATTTCGAAAACGTAATTCCAACAGTTTCCGGAGCAAGCGTATATGTAACAAACAGTAAAAACCAGCAATTCTTTTTTTTAGAAGTTCAAAAAACCGGGCGATATGTATGTTCCAACTTTATTCCCGTAATCGACGAGAATTACACTTTAACCGTAATTAGTAACGGAAATACCTATACGGCAACCGAAACAATGAAATCAGTCGCGCCCATTACCCGAATTGAACAAAACAATGAAGGAGGTATTACAGGAGATGAAATCGAAGTACGCGCTTTTTATAACGATCCTGCTGATGCAGATAATTTTTATCTGTACAAATATGTATATTCAAATAAAGTTACCTCAACCTACTATGTTAGCGAAGACAAGTTTTTTCAGGGTAATGAATATTTCAGTAAATCAGACGACGATGATTTAAAAATTGGTAATGAAATCGAGATCACACATTACGGAATTTCAAAACAATACTATAACTACATGAGCATTATGGTAAGTATTGCCGGCAGTAATGCTGGCGGACCTTTTCAATCGCCACCTGCAACCGTAAAAGGAAACATTATCAATACTACCGACAAAGCCAATTATCCGTTAGGTTACTTTTCGTTAAGCGAAATCGACACAAAAAAATTCAAAATACAATAATCAGAAGTATGGAAGCCAGAATTGAAATTTTACCAGAAAAAAAACTAATTGGGAAACACATAGATATGTCGTTTATCGAAAATAAAACGTTTCAACTATGGAGTTCCTTCATGCCAAAACGGAAAGAAATTAAAAACGTAATCGATTCCAATTTATATTCCCTTGAAGTTTTTCCTGAAAAGCATTTTGATAATTTCGATCCTAATAATAGCTTTCAAAAATGGGCCGCAGTCGAAGTTGCTGATTTTGATACAATTCCTTCAGAATTTGAAACTCTAATAATCCCAACCGGATTATACGCTGTTTTTGTGCATAAAGGTCCGCAAAGCGAAGGCCATAAAACCTATCATTCTATTTTCGTAGAATGGCTTCCTAACTCCGAATATACAGTAGACGAAAGACCACATTTTGCTGTAATGGGAGAACAATACAAAAAAGAAGATCCTGATTCTGAAGAAGAAATCTGGATTCCGATAACCCTTAAAGCTTAGCATTATGTTGATCGAAACCCTGAAATCGCTTTTCAATAGAGATCTCAATCAATTAAAAGTCGAAATAGAATCATATCAAAACGAAAGTCAGCTTTGGGTAATTGACAAAAACATCTCCAATTCAGGAGGAAATTTGTGTTTGCATTTAATAGGCAACATTAATACCTACATTGGAGCGGAAATTGGCAAAACAGACTACATCAGAAATCGTCCGTTAGAATTTTCATTAAAAGATATTCCCAAATCAGAACTAATCAATAAAATTGAAGAAACAATTCTAGTTGTAAACAAAGCCCTTGATAACCTAACCCAAGCCGATCTGGAAACCATTTACCCGCAAATTGTTTTCGAAAAAGAAATGACAACAGGTTTCTTTCTCGTTCATCTCTCCACACATCTCGCCTATCATTTAGGACAAATCAATTACCACAGAAGGTTATTTTAAGTTTGCATTCGCAGTTTTCAGTTTTCATTCACAATTTGGAAATTCTAAACTTTGAATGAAAACTGAGACTGAGACTGAAAACTGAGACTAAAAAAACCCTCAACATATGTAAAGGTTTAGAAATTAGAATTGTGCAAACTTTGCATCATTAATTCAATATTTCGAAAACATGAAACATGTACTTTTTACCCTATTTTCACTTTTTGCCTTTACCACAAAAGCGCAAACCTTTAAAAATCCCGAATCGTTATTCGATCCCACACCATACGGTTTTAGCCACGCATCATCGGTTTCCGGCCCTGGAGAACTGGTTTACATTTCCGGACAAAGCGGCGCTTTAGGAAAAGAACATACTTTAAGCAACAGTTTTAGAGAACAAACCAAAGTAGTATTACAAAACATCGTAACCGTTTTAGACACCTACAATCTAAAACCCGAAAACATTATGAAAATCACGATTCTAATCGTAGACCATTCGCCAGAAAAACTAAAAATATGGAACGAAGAAATTAGAAAAGTCTGGAAAAACAAACCTTTTCCCGCAAGCACATTAATTCCCGTTTCCAAACTAGCCATCGACGGAATGCTAATCGAAGTTGACGCTACAGCTTTTAAAGCATCAAAATAGTTTTTCACCATTAAGATATTAAGGAAGTTAAGTTTGGATATCAAACCCAAACCATTTAAAAATCCTTTTAATCTTAATAATCTGTGGCAAAAAAAATCTAACCATTAAGACATTAAGTCTCATTAAGCAAAAAAACTTAATTTTCTTAATATCTTAATGTTAAAACAAAAACATAAACCCCAACTTTTGGTAAAAAAAATCTAAAATCTAAAATCTAACCTCAAAAATCGTATCCTTTCGTACATTTACGGCACATTTCAAATCAAAAACTAAATGTCTTCACACCATATCGTACGCGACGACCAGGAACCCGCTTTAATTATTGCCAACGGAGCAGCATGCAATCCTGAATTATTAGGACAATTGCTCGAATGGTCGCCTCTTGTTATCGTGCTCGATTCTGCCATCGAAAGAGTGATTGATTTAGGCATAAAAGTCGATGTACTTTTAGGCGATTTTGATCATGGATTTGATCCTGAAATTTACAAAACATCACAATATCCTATCGAAATTGTCCATACCCCGGATCAGGATAAAACCGATCTGGAGAAAGCTTTTGATTATTTAATCGACAGAAAAATCCCTGCCGTAAACGTTGTTTGGGCCACCGGAAAACGTGCCGATCATACCATTACAAACCTTACCAATATTGTTCGTTATCGCAATTTGCTTAAAATTGTTATTCTCGACGACCATTCTAAAATATTCCTGTTACCAACAAAATTCGAGAAATGGTATACGGCAAAAACCCCGATTTCATTGATTCCAATTGGAGTGGTAAACGGAATTAATTCCACCAATTTACTCTATCCTCTAAAAAACGACACCTTAACAATTGGTTATCGAACCGGAAGCAGCAATTCTGTTCTTCAGGACGGTTTGGTCAGCATTACCCATACCGATGGCGATTTATTGTTAATGGAATGCATGGATTAGGAGCTATTTGCTGCTGTCCACTATATCTTTTCCTGGCTAAAGGAGCCAGAAAAAGGATGCCGCTCCCATCAGGGCTAGGGCAATCGTTTTCATAATTATCATTTCCCGGAAAAAGAATGCCTATCTTTGCACGGAAATTTAGAAAATGAAAGCAACAGACAATTCCGAAAAAAACAATTTACATCCTCGAAACCTACACCGTTCCCGTTATGATTTCGAACTTCTTATTGCAAATTGTCCTGAACTAAAACCACAGGTGGCCATAAACGTTCACGGAATCGAAACTATTGATTTCAGTAATCCTGTTTCGGTAAAATTGCTTAATAAAGCCTTATTACAAACCTACTACGACATACAAAACTGGGATATTCCTAAAAATTACCTTTGTCCTCCCATTCCCGGAAGAACAGATTATATCCACTATCTGGCTGATTTATTAGCCGAAACCAATAACGGAATCATTCCGCAAGGATCTTCAGTTTTAGGTTTAGATATAGGAACAGGCGCCAATTGCATCTACCCTATTTTAGGAAATGCCATTTACGACTGGAGTTTCGTAGGCACTGATATCGAGGAAAAAGCAATCGAAAATTGCAGTAAAATCATCGAGGCCAATCCAAAATTAATTGATGCGATAAGCTTACAGCAACAAACAGAATCTCGTTTTATTTTCAAAAATATTATCACGCCCGAAGACCGTTTTACCTTCACGATGTGTAATCCGCCTTTTCATTCTTCTGCCGAAGATGCGAATCAAAGCACTGTGCGTAAAGTTTCCAATTTAACCAAAGAAAGAAAAAAAACAAATCCTGTTTTAAACTTCGGAGGTCACAATGCCGAATTATGGTGTGATGGTGGAGAAATTGGTTTTATTACCCAAATGATTTACGAAAGTGCAAAATTTGCCATGCAAACTTTGTGGTTTACCACCTTGGTTTCAAAAAGAGAAAATCTTTCGAGCATTTATAAAACCCTAAACAAAGTAAATGCCTCTTCGATAAAAACAATCGATATGGCTCAAGGCCAAAAAACAAGCCGTATTGTAGCCTGGACTTTTTTAAGCGAAAGCCAAAAAAAAGATTGGAAGTTTTAAAATACTGACCTTAAATACAAAACATTGAGTTTTATTATTTGTTTTTAGTAAATTTACTACAAAATAAATTAATAAACTATGGCAGAATATATTGGTTATCTCGCATCCTTTTTTATTGTTGGAGGTTTTTTGTTAAAAAACCTTAGAGCAATCCGGTTCATTAATATGTTTGGTTGTATTTGCTTTGTAATCTATGGTATTTTTTTAAATGATTACCGGGATCTTAACCAATGGCTTTTACCTGTAATCATTCCAAACGCGATTTTAGCTTTGGTACAAGTGTATTATTTAACATCAAAAAAGGCACAATCTTAAAATTATGATACTTTAAAAGAAAATTTTGATACATAGTTGATGTACTATAATCGTAACTTTAAGTCTCAAAATTAAATTTACTATGCCTAAATTATACTTCAGGTTAGCAGTATTGCTGCTTTTAATCACAAGTTGTGCTTCGACCAAAAAAGCGAAATTTGATGATTACGTTTTTAAAACCAAAAGCGAAAAACAAGCTTATATAAGTTCGTACGATAAAGCCCTAAAACTTTGGGACATTCCATATTCCGAAGAAAATATCAAAACCACTTACGGAACCGCACACGTGATTATCGCTGGTCCCAAAAACGGAAAAGATCTGGTTTTACTTCACGGAATGGACGCCAGTTCTACCATGTGGTATCCAAACATCAAACCTTTAGCCAAAAACCATCGCATATATGCCATCGATTTCATGATGGAACCAGGAAAATCTACCCTGACTTCAAAATCGCTTTCATTAGAAGAAATCGCGATTTTATACAACGAAATTTTCGATCATTACAAATTAAAGAAATTTGACATCGTAGGCGCTTCCCGCGGCGGCTGGATTGCCACTTTATTAGCCACTCAAAAAAATAATTCGATAGATAAAATAGTCTTATTGAGTCCGGCGCAAACCTTCAAATTTATAGATAAAGTGGGCAAAACAACATCGGCATTAATGCTAAAGCTTTTCCCCAGCGAGAAAAAATTCGGCAAGACATTGAATACATTTTCTACCCATCCTGAAAAAATTAGTCCGGTGTACAAGCGACAATTTTATCTGGCCAATAAATATGCAAAATCAAATTCAAGCATGCTTAAAATGCATCCTTTTTCTGATGACGAATTAAAATCGATTACCAATCCTGTTTTGGTTTTAATTGGCGATCATGATGTCATCAATTCAGACGAAAGTCTGGAAAGAGCAAACAAATATTTAGCTAAAAGCAAAACTCAAATCATAAAAGACGCAGGGCATTTTTTATCCATCGATCAGGCTAAGATTGTAAATGATGCGATGATTATTTTTTTAGAATAATATCTTAAAATTTGCCACGAATTCACGAATTTATATCAGTTTGAATTAGATTTAATTCGTGAATTCGTGGCTATTTTTTTAAATAAAAAATCGGGGAATTCGTGTAATTCGCGGCAACTCTTTTTTATAGAATTCAAACTTTGTATCTTTACAAAACTAATCTTTTCATCATTCAAAAATGAATTTCCAAGTATCCTCAGAGTATAGTCCAAAAGGTGATCAGCCACAAGCAATCGAAAAACTTTCGCAAGGTGTAATAGATGGCGAAAAGTACCAGACATTATTAGGAGTTACCGGATCCGGAAAGACATTTACCGTTGCCAATGTTATTCAGGAAGTTCAAAGACCAACCCTGGTTTTGGCTCACAATAAAACTTTGGCAGCGCAATTATATTCTGAGTTCAAACAATTTTTCCCCAATAATGCGGTCGAATATTTTGTTTCCTACTACGATTATTACCAGCCCGAAGCTTTTATGCCTGTAACAGGGGTTTTTATCGAAAAAGATTTATCTATCAACGAAGAGCTCGAAAAGATGCGTTTAAGCACTACTTCTTCCCTCCTATCCGGACGTCGTGATGTTTTGGTTGTCGCTTCTGTTTCGTGTTTATATGGTATTGGAAATCCCGTTGAGTTTAAGAAAAACGTAATCGAAATTTTCAGAGATCAGGTTATTTCGAGAACCAAACTACTTCATAGCCTGGTTCAAAGTTTATACGCCAGAACCGAGGCCGATTTTAATCCCGGAACCTTTAGAATAAAAGGAGACATTGTAGAAGTATATCCTAGTTATGCCGATGATGCTTATAGAATTCACTTTTTTGGAGACGAAATCGAAGAAATAGAATCATTTGATGTTAAAACTTCTCAGGTTATTGAAAAATTTAAAAGACTTACCATTTATCCCGCCAATATGTTTGTGACTTCTCCGGAAGTTCTGCAAGGCGCTATTTGGGAAATTCAGCAAGATTTGGTCAAACAAGTCGATTATTTTAAAGAAATAGGAAAACATCTCGAAGCCAAACGTTTGGAAGAACGCACCAATTTCGACTTAGAAATGATACGAGAATTAGGCTATTGCTCCGGAATCGAGAATTACTCAAGATACCTTGACGGAAGACAAGCTGGGACAAGACCATTCTGTTTATTAGATTATTTCCCAAGTGATTATTTGATGATTGTAGATGAAAGTCACGTAACTGTTTCTCAGGTTCACGCCATGTATGGAGGCGACAGAAGCCGTAAAGAAAATCTGGTTGAATACGGTTTCCGTTTACC
The DNA here is from genome assembly GCF_902804475.1 of Flavobacterium bizetiae. Lineage (GTDB taxonomy): Bacteria > Bacteroidota > Bacteroidia > Flavobacteriales > Flavobacteriaceae > Flavobacterium > Flavobacterium bizetiae. Next base: position 39,145 of record NZ_CADCSU010000107.1, on the reverse strand, counting down.
TGCTGCAATGGACAACAGACCTTTGAAATTTGAAGAGTTTGAAGCCATACAAAATCAGGTAATTTACGTATCGGCAACTCCGGCAGATTACGAATTACAAAAGACAGACGGTATTTATGTCGAACAAATTATTCGTCCAACAGGATTATTAGATCCAATTATCGAAGTACGACCAAGCTTGAATCAAATTGATGATTTAATTGAGGAAATTCAGGTACGTTGCGAATTAGACGAAAGAGTTTTAGTAACTACGCTGACTAAAAGAATGGCCGAAGAATTAGCCAAATATTTAACCAAAGTAAACATTCGTTGTCGTTACATACATTCTGAAGTTGACACGCTGGAACGTATTGAAATCATGCAGGATTTACGAAAAGGTATTTTTGATGTTCTTATTGGAGTCAACTTACTTCGTGAAGGACTTGATTTACCCGAGGTTTCGCTTGTTGCAATTCTTGATGCCGATAAAGAAGGTTTTCTTCGTAATCACAGATCGCTAACGCAAACTATTGGTCGTGCGGCAAGAAACTTAAACGGGAAAGCAATTTTGTATGCCGATAAAATTACGGCAAGTATGCAACGAACAATAGACGAAACAGAATATCGCAGAACCAAACAGATCAATTATAATACAGAACATGGAATTGTACCGCAAGCTTTAAATAAAAAGATCGACAGCGCTTTTACCAAAAATCCTTTGGTAGAATACGAATTGGGTCACACATTAGCTGTTGCTGCAGAACCTGAAACGGCCTATTTATCCAAAGCTGACTTAGAAAAAATGATCCGCGAGAAACGTAAATCTATGGAAAAAGCGGCGAAAGAACTTGACTTTTTGCAAGCGGCCAAATTGCGTGATGATATTAAAAAACTACAGGAACAATTGGCTTAATTGTGTTGTTCCTGAAAAACTCTCAACAACAAATTGGGGTCAATAATAGCATTTGGTGCATTTTTCATTAAATCTAAAACACGTTTGGTCGCATTAGGATTCAATCCCATTTCGATGGCAATTTGCTGAATGGCTTTGGCTTCTTTTTCATGCAAAATTCCGTCGCAATACATAATCAAAGCCAGTCTGTAGAATTGCTGAATACGCTGAAATTCTGATTTTATAATTGAAGTGGTGTTTTCCTGATGAAATAAATCATGAAATTCATCCAAATCGATAGACAATTCCTGAGCCACAAGCCACAAAAAATCATACTCTCTTTTGTGCAAATGCCCATCAACAGTAGAAAAAGCAATCATTTCTAAAAGTAAACTTCTCTTTTCTGTTTCGGTATTCATCAATTTATTATTTTTAGCTAAAATATTGTTTTTAAATCTAAAATGCAAAGAACTCATGATTAGAGGATTCTTCTTTTTTATAATGCTTTGGATAACCTCTTTCACAAGCGCGCAAGAAAGTACGGCTTCAAAAAATGTATCGACCTTTACGATCGAAGCGCCTCAACTAAAAACCACAAAAAAAATCTGGATTTACCTTCCTAAAGATTATTCGGCTACAGCCAAAAAATATAGCGTGATTTATATGCACGATGCTCAGAATCTATTTGATGCCAAAACCTCTTTTTCAGGAGAATGGAATGTCGATGAAAAACTGGACAGTCTGAAAGCACCAGTAATTGTAGTAGGAATCGAACACGGAAACGAAAAACGCATCGACGAGTTAACGCCATTTAAAAATGAAAAATATGGCGGAGGAAATGCCGATAATTATCTTGATTTTATTGTAAAAACCCTAAAACCTTACATCGATAAAAATTACAGAACTAAGCCAAAAGCCAAAAAGACCATTATTATGGGAAGTTCACTTGGCGGATTGGTTTCGTATTATGCCATTCTAAAATATCCCGAAATATTTGGCAAAGCAGGAGTTTTTTCGCCTGCATTCTGGTTTTCGAATGACATTTATACTTTAACAGAACAAACTCCAAAAATCAAAACTAAAATTTATTTTTTATGTGGAGACAAAGAAAGCGATGATATGGTCAAAGACATGACCAAAATGGAACGTTTGCTCGACACAAAACGCTGTTATTGCTTGCATCTAACAAAGTCTAAAATTGTAAAAGGCGGTGAGCATAATGAAAAACTTTGGCGGGATGGTTTTGTAAAAGCATTTCTTTGGCTCGGATATTAAACAAAAAACAATCAAACTCACAATGGAACTAATTTTAAGAGAATACAATCTAAAACTAAAACACACTTTCACTATATCCAGAGAATCGATTGATTTTCAACCTTCTTTAATTGTTGAGCTTAAAAGCGAGGGTTTTTCAGGTTTTGGAGAAGCCACTTCAAATCCGTATTATAAAACCACCGTTGCGATGATGATGCAGGATTTAGAGAAAATCAGAACGATTATTGAAACTACCGAAAATGAAACTCCTGATGCATTCTGGGCAAAAATATATCCGTATTTAAAAGACGATATGTTTGCTTTATGCGCTTTAGATTTGGCTTATAATGATCTTTATGCCCGTAAAAAAGGAAAGAAATTATATGAATTATGGAATTATACCATCAAAAATAATCCGCTTACAGATTACACAATTGGAATTGCTTCGATAGAAAAAATGGTTTCGAAAATGCAGGAACTTCCCTGGCCAATTTATAAAATTAAATTAGGCACCAAAGAGGATATTGCCATTGTAAAAGAACTCAGAAAACATACCAATGCCATTTTTAGAATTGATGCCAATTGTGGCTGGGGTGTTGAGGAAACTATAAATAACGCCGTTGAATTAAAAAAACTTGGCGTAGAATTTCTAGAGCAACCAATGAAAGCTGATAATTGGGAAGCACATAAAGAAGTTTTCAAACATTCGGTATTACCCGTTATTGCTGATGAAAGCTGTATTATAGAAGAAGACGTGGCTAAATGTTTCAATCATTTTCATGGTGTAAACGTAAAATTGGTAAAATGCGGCGGATTGACTCCTGGAAAACGCATGATTGAAGAAGCTAAAAAATTAGGACTAAAAACAATGGTAGGCTGCATGACCGAATCGACTGTAGGAATTTCGGCAATTGCGCATTTGTTGCCTCAATTAGATTATGTAGATATGGATGGCGCTTTGCTTCTTGCAGAAGATATCGCTACTGGCGTAACGATAAAAAATGGGGTTATTCACTATTCTGAAGGTAACGGAACCGGAGTTACTTTAATCTAAATGCTATGAACGTCAGCCAATTTCCCGACAGAATTATCGAAATCGACCATGAACAATATTTGTATTTTGGAGGAACTGCCTATTTGGGTTTACCAACGAATAAAGACTTTCAGGAATTGGTCATTAAAAACATTCAGAATTGGGGAACCACTTACGGAAGTTCCAGAAGCGCGAATATAAAACTAACGGCGTATGAAAACGGCGAGAATTTTTTAGCCAAACACATAAAAGCTGAAAGTGCAGTTACGGTTTCGTCTGGAATGCTCGCAGGAAAATTGGTAATTGATGAACTAAAAAAACAAACGGATTCTTTTTTTCATTTTCCCAACACGCATCCGGCAATTCAAATTAAAGATAGTTCGCCTGTATTTTTAAATGGAAGTATCAACCCTCGTTTACTGGATTCTAAAACAGAAAAAATTACGCTTTTAACCGATGGTGTTTCCGGCTTTCAAACCAAGGCTATCGATTTATCTGTATTAGCAACAATTCCCAATCATAAAGAGATTACTTTACTCATTGATGAATCGCATTCTTTTGGAGTATTAGGCGAAAATGGCTGCGGAATTTATTCTGAAATTAAACTCCCAATCAAACGAAAAATCATGATTTCTTCCTTAGGAAAAGCGTTTGGTTTAAATGGCGGGGTTATTGCCAGCGATGCGGCTTTCATTCATCAAATAAAAAATCTCGACATTTTTATTTCTGCCGCCGGAATGAATCCTGCTTTCGCTCAGACATTGGCAGATGCTGCAGATCTTTATAAAATTCAACATCAAAAATTACTGGAGAATTTAAATTATATCGATCAAAAGTTAATTAAAAATGCCACCATTAAGTTTGACAAAAACTATCCTTTGATTTATTTAGAAAACGAAAATCTGATAGATATTTTAAAAGCCAACAAAATCATTATTGCCAATTTTAAATATCAGGAAAACGCCAATAATCTCAATCGGATTGTAATTACGGCGAATCATTGGCGTGAAGATTTAGATAAATTAGTCAATATCTTAAACGAAAATAGTTAAAATAAGTAGTAAAAAGGTTGCCACGAATGGTACTAATTTTCACTAATTGTATTGCGGTAAAGTTTTAATTCGTGAAAATTCGTAAAATCCGTTGCAAAAAAACTTAGCTCAACTCAATAAATTGTAATCAAATTACTTTTAAAACGTACCTTTGTAAAAAATTAAACGATGACAAACAACGATATCCTGAAAAAACTGCGCGTGGCTTTGATGCTCCGTGACGACCAAATAGTTGAAATTTTAGAATTAGTAGATTTTAGAATTTCAAAATCAGAATTGGGCGCTTTTTTTAGAGCCGAAGATCATGAAAATTACATGGAATGTGGTGATCAGGTTTTGCGTAATTTCTTAAACGGATTGGTAATTCATTTAAGAGGAACGAAAGAAAACCCGAAAAACCCAAATGACGTTTTAGCCAAACATAAAGCTGAAATTCCGAAGAAAGATAACACAAAAGAAAGACCTGAATTTAAAGCTACCACAAAAGATGCTGAAAGAGGAAGAGGCGACAAAGCTCCTTCTAAATCGGGTTCGGCAGCTGGAAAACCTAAAAAGAAAGAATTCCCTAAAGGAAATGGAAAAACATCTGTTGTAGAAAAAGTGGTTTACAAAAACGGAAAAAATAAAAAATAATCTAACCGCAATCCCGATAGCTATCGGGATCAAAGTTTTTTCAGCCACGAATTCACGAATTATTTCATAATCTTGAAAATAAAAATTCGTGAATTCGTGGCTATTATTTTAAACCTGAAAAGTTCGCAAAGCATTACCTATATAGCTTTGCGAACTTTGCGTTTTTATTTAAAATCTATATAAAAAAATCGTAGCGCGCTTTGCGGTTAAATCACCACCAAACCTAGATTTTATTCTGATCAATTCTTTCAAAAAAAGCATCTTTAAACGTTGCTCCTATTGGCAATTCTTTTGCATTAATAAAGACCGAAAAACTATCAGTAGATTCTATTTGTTTTAAAGCAATTACATGCGATTTATGAATTTGAACAAAATCTTTTTCAGGCAATGATTCAATTACATTTTTTAAAGACGAATGCGTTATAATTTGTTGCTTTTGGGTATGAATACAAACATAATTCTGAAGACTTTCTACATATAAAATCTCTTCTAAAAACAACTTCTGAAATTTATTTTTACCATCGGTTTTTACAAAAATAAAATCAGATGAATTCCTTGGTGTTACTTCTGTTTTGGGTTCTGCATTCAGTTTTGAAACTGCCTGATAAAAACGCTCAAATGCAATTGGTTTCAATAAATAATCAATGGCATTTAGTTCGAAACCTTCTAAAGCAAAATCCGGATAAGCGGTCGTAAAAATAACTTTAATATCTTTTGAAATTATTCTGGAGATCTGCAAACCTGTTAATTGCGGCATTTGAATGTCCAAAAAAATAACATCAACACTTTGTGCATTCAGAAATTCTAATGCCTTTAATGCATCATTAAAAACCCCTACTTTTTCGAGAAAAGATACTTTATCGATATAATTTTCCAGTATGCGGGTTGCTGGCGGTTCATCATCAACAATGATACATTTAAAGTTCATGGAATTATTTTTTTAGTGGTATTTTTAAATAGGTTTTAAAGGTATTATTTTCTGCTGTTTTTTCTAATATAAATTGATCCCTATAAGCATATTCTAATCGTTTGGTGAGATTCTCAAAACCAATTCCGGTAGATGAATAATTCTCCCCTCCCACATTATAATTAAAGGTTGATAGTTCTAAAAAGTCTCCCTTTATTTTTATCGAAATGAGCGCTTTTTCATCCGGATTATTCAATTTTGCGTGTTTAAAAACATTTTCGATAAAATGAATTAAAGCTGACGAAAGAATTTTTTCGCTTGCATAACTTCCATCAATTTCAAAGTCTAAATAAAGCTGGTCTTCAAAGCGTTTTTGCTGCAAATGAATATAGTTTTGTACAAACTGAATTTCTTTACAGAGCAATACTTCATCTTTTTCTGTCTCTGTGATAACATAACGCAACAAATCAGACAAAACCAAAATATCCGAAGCCATTTTATCGTCTTTCAAAATCAATTGACTATAAAACGAATTTAAGGTATTAAATAAAAAATGCGGACTCACCTGCGATTTAAGCATTTGAAGTTGCGCTTTTTTATTTTCTAATAACAATTCCTGATTTTCCTTATGTGCATTTTGAAATTGCCAAAATAAATAACTCAAAGCACTTAAAATTATAGCCGGCAAACCAAAGAAAAAATTATCCCTAATATAGTATCCAATCCTGCGCGTTTCCTCGCCATAATTATGAATTCCGGTAATTTCGAACACAACAACTTCCTGCAAAAAATAACGGACTCCGGCAAAAATGAACAATGAAACCGGAATACTCAGAAAGTACAATAAAATCTTTTTTCTATTTAAAAACCAATCGCAAAAAAGATAAAAATTTAAAAGATAAACGATAAAAATAGACAGTATAAAGCCTGTATTAAAAAAGAAATACATACTGCTGAAAACAGACTCCAATTTTCGATTACTCACTCCAATATCCCAAAGATAAAAGGTTACAAACAATCCTAAGAAAAGAAGAACATGGTAATAAAACGGAATTTTTAGCTTCATGATAATGTTGTTATGATTTCAAAAATACAACTATGGCTTTATATGAATACTATATTTATATAAAACCTCTATTTTCTGTGACCAACCATCAAAAACGATACACGAAATTTTTCGGCAGCAAATTCTAAACGTTTGCAATTTAAAACCTGAAGTTCATCAAAAACTAAAAATTCACCTGAAATGCTGCTATACATTTGTCATGAATTTAAAACAAATCATCATGAAAAAAATCGCTTTATTACTCGTTTTTACAATTGCATTAACAACCGTTTCTGCTCAGACCAAAAAGAAACAAATTTTATTATTAGGAACTTTCCATTTTGAAAACCCGGGATTAGATGTTGCTCAAATAAATACGTTTAATGTAATGTCAGATAAGAGTCAGAAAGAACTGGAAATCATTACCGATAAAATTAAAAAGTTTGGTCCGAATAAAATTTTTGTTGAATGGAATTATCAAAAGCAGGACAAACTGGATAAATTCTACAATAGAAACACGGATAGTTTACTGCACAAAAAAGCAGACGAAATTGTACAACTTGCTTTAAGATCTGCTAAAAAACTAGGTCACAAAAAGTTATACGGAATTGATTATAACGATGCTGATTTTCCTTATGATAGTCTGGTAAAAGGAATGACAGCAGCCAAGCAGTTTGATTTAATCAAGAAAAATGAGGAATTAATGAAAAAGTATGAAACAGATCAAAACAAAAAAATTGCAAAATATTCTTTGACTGAATTACTCTTGGATGTTAATACAAAAGCCGCTAATGAAGATAATATTAGCTGGTATCTTGAAACAGCAATAAAAGGCGGTAAAACAGATAATTTTGTAGGTGCGTATTTGGTATCTGAATGGTACAGAAGGAATCTTTATATGTATGCTTTAATTCAGAAATTAACTGAGAGTAAAGACGATAAAATAATGGTTTTATTAGGCGCAGGTCATACGGCAATGATTAGAGAATTTGTAGAACATAATTCTGAATACGAAATTGTAGAATTGGCTACGGTTTTGAAATAGTTCTCTAACCGCTAAGAGATTTAACCGCAAAGAGCGCAAGAATTTACGCAAGGTTCGCAAAGCTATTTCAGATATAGCCTTGCGAATTTTGTGTTTTAAAAAAGGTCATAATAACAAATTCAGTTGTAAAATATAGCCAGTGGTTTCAACCACGGGAACACAAAGCATATCATAATCTGTATATCCCCGAGCGTACCCGTGGTTGAAACCACGGGCTATGTTTCTAAAAAAATCGAAAAGCTTTATCAAGTATAGCTTTGCGAACTTTGCGTTGATATAGATTCTTATATTAAAAAAAACTTTGCGTGCGTTGCGGTTAAATCTCTTAGCAATTAAATTAACCTCAAAAAAAAATCCCTCCGAATGATCGGAAGGATTTTCTATATAATTGATTTCTTATTTGATTAAGAAAGTGCAGCTTTAACTTGATCAGCAGCTTCTTGAAACTGAACAGCTGATAAAATTGGCATACCTGAATTGTCAATTAATTCTTTTGCAATTTCAGCATTTGTTCCTTGCAAACGAACAATAATTGGCACATTGATAGCATCACCCATGTTTTTGTAAGCATCAACAACACCTTGAGCAACACGGTCACAACGAACGATTCCTCCAAAAATGTTAATCAAAATAGCTTTTACGTTAGGATCTTTTAAGATAATTCTAAAAGCAGTTTCAACACGTTTTGCATCAGCAGTTCCACCAACGTCTAAGAAGTTAGCAGGCTCAAAACCAGCGTATTTAATTAAATCCATAGTTGCCATTGCAAGACCTGCTCCGTTTACCATACATCCTACAGTACCGTCAAGATCTACATAGTTCAATCCTACTTCTTTAGCTTCAACTTCAATTGGATTCTCCTCACGGATATCTCTCATCTCAGCATATTTTGGTTGTCTGTATAAAGCATTATCATCGATATTTACTTTAGCATCTACAGCCATAATTTTATTATCTGAAGTTTTCAAAACCGGGTTGATTTCAAACATAGAAGCATCAGAACCAATGTAAGCATTGTAAAGTGCATCGATGAATTTCACCATTTCTTTGAAAGCATTTCCTGAAAGACCTAAGTTAAAAGCAATTCTTCTTGCCTGAAAACCTTGTAATCCAACAGAAGGATCAACTTCTTCAGTAAAAATTAAATGAGGAGTGTGCTCAGCAACTTCTTCAATATCCATTCCACCTTCAGTAGAATACATAATCATGTTACGACCAGTAGCTCTATTTAATAAAACAGAAACATAAAATTCAGAAGTTTCACTTTCACCAGGATAGTAAACATCTTCTGCAACTAATACTTTGTTTACTTTTTTACCTTCTGCAGAAGTTTGAGGTGTAATCAATTGCATTCCGATGATTTGTCCAGCAATTTCTTCAACTTGTTGCAAGTTTTTTGCTAACTTAACTCCACCACCTTTTCCACGACCACCTGCGTGAATTTGTGCTTTTATTACGTGCCATCCTGTACCAGTCTCGGCAGTTAATTGTTTTGCAGCAGCCACAGCTTCGACTGCATTGTTAGCCACAATTCCGCGTTGAATGCGTACTCCGTAACTTGCTAAAATTTCTTTTCCTTGATATTCGTGTATGTTCATAATATAGAATTTGTCTGGTTCTGAATTTATTTCAGAATAAAAGTGCGACAAAAGTAGCAAAATTCAACTGAATAGTAAAATCTTTTTCAATTAAAAAACGAATGAGATATTTATAAAACGTTTATTATTTTTCAATGCAAAGAAATAGTTAACTAAACAATTTGTTAATATTAACTGAAATCCACTAAAACGTTTGATATTTAACAAAAACATCACCGTATTTGCTAGCCTTACGGCGATTTTTCTTAATATATTTTAAGAGCCGTTATCATTTTATCAATTCGCAATGGTTAATATAATATTATTATCAATTAAGAAGCGCTTTTCTAATATTACAATAAAAATGTAAGTCAAATTACAATTCCACTACATTATATTTAACGAAATCTTTATTTTTGTAGAAAAAATATCAAGAATGAAAGTTAAAGAACAAGGGCTTTATTTGCCTGAATTTGAACACGACAATTGTGGTGCAGGATTTATTTGTAATTTGAATGGTATTAAATCTAACGATATTATTCACAAAGCATTGGATATCTTAATAAAATTGGAACATCGTGGTGCCGTTAGTTCTGATGGAAGAACTGGAGACGGGGCTGGAATTTTATTCGATATCCCACATGATTTTTTTAAAAAGGTATGTGACTTTGAAATCCCTGAAACACGTGAGTATGCAGTAGGAATGGTTTTTTTACCAAAAAGCAAAAACCAGGTTTCTTTTTGTATCAACACTTTCGAATCAACTATTAAGGATCAGAACTTAAAGATCCTGGGTTGGAGAGATGTGCCTGTTGAAGTAGAAAATTTAGGGCAGATTGCCGCAGAAAAAGAACCAACAGTTAAACAGGTTTTTGTTAGCAAAAACGGTCAGGATTTAACTGAAAACGAATTTAATGCAAAACTTTTTGCAGCTAGAAAAATTGCTGAACATGCCGTAAGAGGATCTAAAACCTCTGAAAGTCATATGTTTTATTTCTCTAGTTTATCGACAACTACCATAATATATAAAGGTCTATTGATGCCGGAAGACATCAGCCGTTATTATGTTGACTTAAAAGATCCGGATTTAGTGACTCGTTTGGCGTTAGTGCACCAACGTTTCTCTACCAATACTTTCCCTTCATGGGAGTTAGCGCAGCCGTTTAGATACATGTGTCATAATGGTGAGATCAATACACTTCGTGGAAATGTAAGTCGTATGCGTGCTCGTGAAGAATTAATGGAAAGCAAGGTTTTCGGAAATGATATCAAAAAACTATTCCCAATTATCTTAGAAGGAAAATCAGATTCTGCTTCTATGGATATGGTGGTTGAACTATTATTAATGACAGGTCGTTCATTGCCAGAAGCGATGATGATGGTTGTTCCTGAAGCTTGGGAAAAACACCAGACAATGTCTCCTGAGAAAAGAGCGTTCTACGAATTCAACTCTTGTATCATGGAGCCTTGGGATGGTCCTGCTTCTATCCCGTTTACAGATGGTAACGTAATTGGTGCGTTATTAGACAGAAATGGTCTTCGTCCCTCTCGTTATACTTTAACAAAAAGCGGTTTTGTAATCATGTCATCAGAAATTGGTGTACTTGATGTTGAGCCCGAAGATGTAGTACAACACGGTCGTTTAGAGCCAGGAAAAATGTTCCTTGTTGACATGAACGAAGGTCGTATTATTGAAGATGATGAGATTAAAAAAGCAATTGTAACCAAACGTCCTTACCAGGAATGGATCGATGCTAACTTGTTGCAATTATCTCAAATTCCGTATACCAATAATCCTACTCCGGTTGAAAAACTTGATTTTCATACCAGACAAAAATTATTTGGTTACACGATCGAAGATTTAAAAACAATCATTAACCCAATGGGAGCTCAGGGCGCTGAAGCCATTAGTTCTATGGGTAACGATACACCACTGGCTGTTTTATCAGATCAGCCGCAATTGTTGTACAACTATTTCAAACAATTATTTGCTCAGGTTACCAACCCGCCTTTGGATGGTATTCGTGAAGAAATCATTACAGATATTAGTTTAGCAATTGGTGGAGATTTCAATATTTTCGAAATTGAATCGAAACAATGTAAAAAACTAAAAATCCAGAATCCGGTTATTTCGAATGAGGATTTAGATAAAATCAGAAACATTGATCACGCAGATTTCAAATCGGCTACTATTTCTACTTTATACAAAATAGAAAAAGGAGTTAACGGTTTAGAGCGCGCCCTTGAAAAATGTGTTCAGGCAACTTTTAAAGCTGTTTCTGAAGGATGCAATATCATCATTTTATCAGACAGAGGCGTAAGCGAAGAATTGGCTCCAATACCAATGTTATTGGCTTGTTCTTACATTCACCACTCTTTGAATATTTTACAGGTACGTTCTAAATTCGGAATCATAATCGAATCTGCAGAACCTCGTGAGCCACATCATTTTGCTTTATTGTTCGGATACGGTGCAAGCGCCATCAACCCTTACATGGTAAACGAAATCATTCACGATCAGGTAAACCAGGGATTCATTACAGGAGTAAAAGCAGATTATGCTATTGTAAATTACAATAAAGCAATTGCAAAAGGTATCCTTAAAATCATGAACAAAATTGGTATCTCGACTTTACATTCGTACAGAGCTGCTCAAATTTTCGAGATTTTAGGTTTAAATAAAACTTTCACTAGTAAATATTTCCCTTACACTCCTTCAAGAATCGAAGGAATTGGTTTGATGGAAGTAGAAAAAGAAGTGAAGAAACGTTTCCAAAAAGCATTTCCAAATTCTAAAATTGCCAACTTGCTTTCTTTAGAAATTGGAGGTATTTACAGATGGAGACGTGGAGGAGAAAAACACATGTTTAACCCGACAACTATCTCTAAATTACAACAGGCAGTTCGTTTAAACAGCCCTGAAAGTTATAAAGAATACTCTAACATGGTCAATGAGCAAAGCTCAAACTTAATGACAATTAGAGGTTTATTCGAATTCAATAATTTAGATCCAATTTCTATTGATGAAGTAGAGCCTTGGACAGAAATTGTAAAAAAATTCAAAACCGGTGCAATGTCTTACGGATCTATCAGTAGAGAAGCACATGAGAATTTGGCCATTGCCATGAACAGAATTGGCGGAAAAAGTAACTCTGGAGAAGGTGGAGAAGATCCTAAACGTTTCCAGAAAGAAATTAACGGAGATTCAAGAAACAGTGCCATCAAACAAGTTGCATCAGGACGTTTTGGTGTTTCGATCAACTATTTGACAAACGCTAAGGAAATCCAGATTAAAATGGCTCAGGGTGCAAAACCTGGAGAAGGTGGTCAGTTACCTGGAGAAAAAGTTGTGCCTTGGATTGCTGAAACCAGAAACTCTACGCCTTATGTAGGTTTGATTTCGCCTCCACCTCACCACGATATTTATTCTATTGAGGATTTATCGCAATTGATTTACGATTTAAAAAATGCGAATCGTGAAGCGCGTATCAACGTAAAATTAGTTTCTGAAGTTGGAGTTGGAACCATCGCTGCCGGTGTTGCCAAAGCAAAAGCTGACGTAATCCTGATTTCAGGTTATGATGGAGGAACTGGTGCTGCACCATTGACATCGTTACAACACACAGGTATTCCGTGGGAGCTTGGATTGGCTGAAGCACAACAAACTTTGATCTTAAATGATTTAAGAAGCCGTGTAGTTTTAGAGTGCGACGGACAATTGAAAACAGGTCGTGACGTAGCTATCGCTGCATTATTAGGAGCCGAAGAATTTGGGTTTGCTACTGCCCCACTTGTTGCTTCTGGTTGTATCATGATGAGAGCTTGTCACTTGAATACTTGCCCGGTTGGTATTGCTACCCAGGATCCTGAATTGAGAAAAAATTTCAAAGGAACTCCGGAGCACGTTATTAACTTCATGTATTTTATTGCTGAAGAATTAAGAGAAATCATGGCGCAATTAGGTTTCAGAACCTTAAAAGAAATGGTGGGTCAGTCACAAAAATTAAATGTGAACAAAGCCATCAAACATTACAAAGCAAATGGTTTAGACTTATCATCAATTCTATACAAACCTGAAAAAGCGAAAACACAGCCAATTCACAATACAACTGAGCAAGATCACGATTTAGACAATGTATTGGATTTTGCCATTATCAAAGAAGCAATTCCTTCTATTTATAGAAAAGAAAAAACAAGAGTTACATTTAAAATTAAAAATACAGACCGTTCTGTAGGTGCTATTTTGAGTAATGAAATCTCAAAAATATATGGCGCACAAGGTTTACCTGATGACACTATTTTAGTTGATTTTGAAGGTTCTGCCGGACAAAGTTTTGGTGCTTTTGCCACAAACGGATTGTCGTTTAAAATTCACGGAAACTGTAATGATTATTTAGGAAAAGGTCTTTCTGGAGGAAAACTAATTGTAAAAGTACCTCCTACAGCAACTTTTAGCCCTGAAGACAATATCATTATCGGAAACGTTGCCCTTTACGGAGCTATTACCGGAGAGGCTTATATTAATGGAATAGCTGGTGAGCGTTTTTGTGTAAGAAATTCTGGAGCAACTGCTGTTGTTGAAGGAATTGGAGATCACGGATGCGAGTACATGACTGGTGGTACAGTGGTTGTTTTAGGAAAAACAGGAAGAAACTTCGCAGCAGGTATGAGCGGTGGTGTTGCTTATGTTTACGATCCGCATCAAAAATTCGATTCTACAGTATGTAACATGGAAATGGTTGCATTTGACCCAATCGAAGAAGAAGACGTAATCAAACTAAGACGATTGATCAAAAATCATTCATTGTACACTAGCAGTCCATTAGCAAAAAGAATTTTAGCAGACTGGGAAAATGAACAAAACAATTTCGTAAAAGTAATGCCAACTGATTACAAAAAAGCATTACAACGAATTGCAGAAGAGAAAAAAATAGAAGAATTAATAGCTGATTAAAAGGTTCTGAGTTAAAGGTGCAGAGGTACTAAGGTTGAGTTTCTCAACTCACTTCTCACATTTCACATCTCACAACTAAATTTAATAAAAATGTCATGGGTAAAATAGGCGGATTTAAAGAATATAACAGAGCCGACGAAAGTAATTTAGCAGTAGCAGAACGTGTTTCGAACTACAATGAGTTTACCATTCCGTTAGCAAAAGATAAAATAAAAGAACAAGGTTCAAGATGTATGGATTGTGGTATTCCTTTTTGCCACAGTGCTTGTCCGTTAGGAAATTTAATTCCTGACTTCAACGACATGGTGCATCAGGAAGAATGGCAAAGTGCTTTAGAGATTTTACAATCTACCAATAACTTTCCGGAATTTACAGGTCGCTTATGCCCTGCTCCATGTGAGAAATCATGTGTATTAGGTATCATTAAAGAACCAGTTGCAATCGAAAACATCGAGAAAAACATCATCGAAAGAGGTTTTGCTGAAGGATGGATCAAACCACAAGCGCCAAAAACCAGAACAGGAAAAACTGTAGCCGTGATTGGTTCAGGTCCTGCAGGTTTAGCAGCAGCTCAACAATTAAACAGAGCCGGTCACACGGTAACTGTTTTTGAAAGAGATAATGCAATTGGAGGTTTATTGCGTTACGGAATTCCTAATTTTAAATTAGAAAAAGGAATTATCGACAGACGTGTAGCTATTCTTGAGGCTGAAGGAATTACTTTTAAAACAAATGTAAACGTTGGGGTTAACTTTAGCGTAGACGAACTAAACGCTTTTGATTCTATCGTATTATGCGGTGGAGCAACAGAAAGAAGAAGTTTACCAACTAAAGGTATCGAAAGCAAAGGCGTTGTTCAGGCAATGGATTTCTTGACTCAGCAAACTAAAGTTTTATTTGGAGAATCAGTTCCAGATCAGGTTATGGCAACCGGAAAAGATGTTATTGTAATTGGTGGTGGAGATACAGGATCTGACTGTATTGGTACATCAAACCGTCACGGAGCAAAATCGGTAACAAATTTTGAGATTTTACCAAAACCTCCGGTTGGAAGAAGCGAGTCTACACCATGGCCTTTCTGGCCGTTGCAATTAAAGACTTCATCTTCTCACGAAGAGGGCTGCGACAGAAACTGGTTAATCAACACTAAAGAATTTTTATCTAACGAAAAAGGAGAATTAGTAGGATTAAAAACCGTTGAAGTACAATGGAAAATGACTCCGGGTCAACGTCCTGAATTAATAGAAAAAGAAGGTTCAGAGAAAATCTGGCCTTGCGATTTGGCCTTATTGGCTTTAGGATTTACAGGTCCTGAGAAAACTTTAAGCGACCAATTAGGTCTTGAAGTTGATTTTAGAAGCAATTACAAAGCAACTAACTATCAAACAAACGTTCCGCACATTTTCACCGCTGGTGATATGCGTCGCGGACAATCATTAATTGTATGGGCTATTTCAGAAGGTCGCGAAGCAGCAAGAGAAGTAGATTTGTTCTTAATGGGCTCTACTAACTTGCCAACCAAAGGAAACGGAGACTTACCAAGTTTGTAATTCCTATAAACAACATAACTACTAACAAACCCTTGAATTTATATTCAGGGGTTTTGTTTTTTAAATTAGCCAACGGATTTCAAAGATTAAACAGATTTACGCGGATTTTTTTTATCTTTATTGTAAATAAGTGTTGATCACTTTAATCCCTATAATAGCTGGCCCACAATATAATTTTATAAAAATCCGAAATAAAGCACTTTTTGTTTAAAAACAAACAATTTGTTATAATTTGTTATTTTTCTACAATTAATTTGTCGTTAGTCAAAAGTGTAATAACTTTGCTCAAAATAGTTTAAAAATGCAAGCAAAAGATTTACTGCAGTTAGCAGACCAATTTGGAAGTCCATTATATGTTTATGATGCCGAAAAAATCCAATCTCAGTACAATAGGTTAACTAAAGCTTTCTCTAAGGTAGAAAACTTAAGAGTTAATTATGCCATGAAGGCATTGTCAAACGTTGCGATTCTTCAGTTATTAAAGAACATGGGGTCTGGTTTAGATACTGTATCAATTCAAGAAGTTTTATTAGGACTTCATGCTGGCTATGATCCTGACAAAATTTTCTTTACACCAAACGGAGTTTCTCTTGAAGAAATCGAAGAAGTTGCCGCAATGGGTGTACAAATCAATATTGACAACTTATCTATTCTGGAGCAATTCGGAACAAAATATCCACAAATTCCGGTATGTATTCGTATCAATCCGCACGTAATGGCCGGTGGAAATGCTAATATTTCGGTAGGACATATCGACAGTAAATTCGGAATCTCTGTTCACCAAATTCCGCATATATTGCGAATTGTAGAGAACACAAAAATGAGCATCGTAGGAATTCACATGCACACAGGATCTGATATCCTAGATATCGAAGTATTCTTATACGCCGCCGAAATCTTGTTTGATACTGCAAAACACTTCAAAGATCTTGAGTTTTTAGATTTCGGAAGCGGATTTAAAGTTCCTTACAAAAAAGACGATATCGAAACCGACATCGAAGAATTAGGTAAAAAATTATCAAAAAGATTCAACTCTTTCTGTACAGAATACGGTAGAGATTTAACCTTGATTTTCGAACCAGGAAAATTCCTTGTGAGCGAAGCAGGTCATTTCTTAGTAAAAGTAAACGTAGTAAAACAAACAACATCAACAGTTTTCGCTGGAGTTGACAGTGGTTTCAACCACTTAATTCGTCCAATGTTGTACGGATCTTCACATCATATCGAAAACATCTCTAACCCAAAAGGAAAAGAGCGTTTTTACTCTGTAGTAGGATACATTTGCGAAACTGATACATTTGCCAACAACCGCAGAATTTCAGAAATTACCGAAGGTGATATTCTTGCTTTCAGAAACGCAGGAGCATATTGTTTCTCGATGTCTTCGAACTACAATTCGAGATACAAACCAGCCGAAGTTTTATGGATGAACGGTCAGGGAATCTTAATTCGCCAAGCCGAAACATTCGAAGATTTACTTAAAAATCAAATTCCGTTGCCACAAGAAGTTGCTGCAACAGTTTAAAAATAAAAAAAAAGAGAATATCTATTGAATCCCGTTTCTTAATTGAGATGGGATTTTTTTTTAGATCTTTAAATCTCTTAGACTTTAGACTTCTTAGACTTTCTTAAAAACCGATTGTCAGGCTGAGCGAAGTCGAAGCCCAAGCAAAGTAACCACAACGTTTGAAATTTGGAATTTAAAAAAATTGGAGATTTTAATACCTTGAGCGTCTCCCTCCGGGCCGTCCCGATAGCTATCGGAATTAGGCTATATCTTTTGTTCCGTTTCACTTCAGAATACCACCTCTTTCCCTGACGCAATCCACTATTGAATACAATGCAAAAGTACTTATCTTATAAATTCTTAATGAAACATACAATTCGTTCCACTTCGGTAAAACCACTTTTTGTATGAAAATCAATGCTTCCCAAATTACCCGATTCCGTGTCAGAAGCAATTTGCGTAAATCCTTTTTCTTTAACCCAATTTTCAGCAATTTTCACTAACTCCTTTGCAATACCTTGCTTCTGATACGCTGGTTTCACATAAATACCTTCGACATAAGCAACTGGCAAATTTTCCGCACCTTCAACATAATCATTTCGTGTACTTAAATGTACAAAGGCAATATAATGTTCATCGTGCTTAACAACATAACAAATTTCATCTTCCGAATCTATAATCGATTTATAACTTTCCAATTCTTCCTCAAACAAACAGTCGTTCCAAAACTCTAAAACTAATTCAGTAAGTTGATTTAAGTTTTGCAATGAGAGTACTTCAATGTCGATTTTAAAATTGCTTTTCATGTTTTTATATGAATAATGAATCTAAATTTCTCTTTGCATAATTTAAAATAATTCAATCAAAATTATAAAAAATTCCTATAAGATATTTGGTAAAAAGCACCAAACCATTAAACACTTTCTCTTAAACAATTAAAAAAAAAACATTTCTAATTATACCCATGTTTTTTCTTTTCATTTTTAAAATCTTTGTTAGCCAGACTTTTCTTTTGTAAGAATATACAAGTAAAAATTACATTATAAATTATTACATTTATAGTATTAATCAAGCCGTAAATATGCAACTAAGAAAAGAAATAGAACCACAATTAGACATTGCAGAAAAATTCTATTCAGAGATACTAAAATCTATTACGGACTATACAAACTTTTGCGATAAAAATGGAGACGAGGAAAATATCGAATATCAAAAACTAGAAGACAAACTTCATAAATTAACAGGAAAAGATATAACTCAATTCAATCTTTGGGAATGGTGGGAAGATGAAGGCGTAGAAGTTCTTTCTTTCAGAATTGCATTACCTGCCCCTCCCAAAGTTGAAAATATCACCAAAGCAGAACTTTCAGAAATCGTTTGTAACCGACTTGAATGTTTTGATAATTGGCCAACAAATAGAGATCAAAATGATCGCAGTTTCGAAGCACAGTTCTTCCCTTACTTAGATACATATTATCATGATTTTTTAAGAATAAATTTCAAAAGAACATATAATTATCAAAAAATATTCTGCACCCAAAAAGATAAAGACAAAAATTCATTCGAACTTTCTGATGAAACAAAAGTTGACAAACTTTGGAATGATGGAAAATTTTAATGATTACTAATATTTTTTTTAACCTTCAGCAAAAATCATCA
Source organism: Flavobacterium bizetiae (assembly GCF_902804475.1). GTDB lineage: Bacteria > Bacteroidota > Bacteroidia > Flavobacteriales > Flavobacteriaceae > Flavobacterium > Flavobacterium bizetiae. The sequence goes on along the minus strand of NZ_CADCSU010000107.1, from coordinate 20,058 downwards.
AACCATAAATACGTTAAAATGAAAAACATCATCTCTATTTTTTTTCTATTAATCTTAAATATTAATTACGCTCAAAATTATGGATCTCCAGAATATCAAAAAACAAGAATTGACGAGGCAATGTATTGCATTAAAAATAATGAACTTGAAAGAGCAACTTCAATTTTATATTCTGTAAATAAAATAAATAGTAAAAATGAACTAGGGAAATTGGCATTAAAAAAAGCAGATTCATTACTTCCAATCGTTCAGCAAAAAATAATTAGAAATTTAATTGGAACTTGGACTTTATTTGAAAGTGGTTCTAATTGGGGTTTTAAAACTGAAAAAGATACTTTAATAAAAAAAGTATTAATCATAACTGATAAAAATTTTCAATTTTATGAACAAAATTTAAAAACCAAAGAGAACAAATTAATAAAAACCGAGAAAACAACATTTACTAAATATGAAGACATGAGTGATAACCAATTTGATTTTGTCTTTACTGACAAATCAATTTGGGCATTCTTTATAAACAAGGAAACAAATGTCTTAAGACAAATAAATACTGGAGAAGAAACTGATGAAGGTAGAACTGAAATAGTTTGCGGCAATAGTGAACTAAATTATAAGAAAGATTAAAAAAAAATCTACAAACCCAGTAGCGAAAGCGTCATGCTCGTGAATACAAGCTATTTAAAAAATGAAATTGAAAAGAAAAAAAAAACTAAAAAAACACAAATATCTTTTTTATTTTGTGCTTTTTTTATAAACTAACCTATGAAAAAACTAACCATTATTTTATTTCTGATTTTATTTTCTTTTACAAACAAAGTAAATGCACAAAATCCTCAAGCAATCTTTCTGGAAAACCTCGAATCATTTGAAAGATTATCTAAAAACGAAAATGAATCGATAAGTTTAAACATGGTTTACGAAGCTCGAAAGTTTTTGATAGATATAACCGGCATTACTTACAAAATGGAAAAGCCATTTGATATGCCTGTATTCCCGCCAGATAAAACTATAAAAAAGTGGAGATCTTGGTTTGAAAAAAATAAAGATCTTTTATATTATGACGAAAAAGAGAAAGAAGTTAAAGTAAGAAAAAAATAAAAAACTATTTTAGCTCAAAAAACCTAACCCAAAAAACCATGAAAATTACGATTGCCCTGTCGGTATTATTCTTGTCATTTACTACTACTATGTTCAGCCAGACACTTGCTGATTTAAAACTAAAAAACAAAGAAATCCCTAAAGGCTATACTTTTAACGACGGTAATATCTGCGTTACTCCTCAGGCCTGCAATTTTTATACTGATATCGAAACGTACAGCAACATTGTTGGAATCGTAAAAAGCAAACAAATTCAAAGTTTTAAAAACAAAGCCGATAGCGGTTCTATCATGTATTTTGAATTCGAACATACCTTTAAAGGCGATAGATTTCTACAAGGATTATTGTGGGGAAAAGACGGTCAGCCTACTGATGAACGCCCGGAAGAATATCTTGCAAAAGGAAAATTCCTGATCATCTGGAGTTTTCATCCCGATAGTAAAATCAAAGAAAAATCAGAAGCTAAAATAGAGGCACTTTTGCAATAATTAAGTTTATACACTAATACTCAAAATTGAATGCAAATAAAATTTATACTATCAATTCTATTTATTTTCTTTTCGCTTTCAATTTTCAACATGAATAAGTCAAAATCATCAAGAGACACAATTCAAAATGAAGAGAAATATTCAAATGAAAGCATACAGCTAAAAACAGAAAGAGTTGAAAAGAAACGAAAATCTCTTTTTTGGAAATTGCCTCATAAAAAGATAATAATTACTGATCGGGTAATTACTACAGATCGAAAATTAATAGTAAAGACTCGTTCTATTCATATTTGTTCTCTCGACGCTTGCGATACTAGAAAATTTCGTCGTATAAAAATTATAAAGAACGAAATATGGATATTTCGATATAACGCAGACCCAGAAAAAGCGATAATAAAACGATATGATTCTTATGGAAAATTTTTAAGTACGGAAAATTGGGATCAAAAAAAATCTTTTGAAGATTATTAAAAACCGTTTTTTAAATCTACCTTAATTACAGCTTCATTTTTAATTCGTAATTTCGCCAAAGCAAAAAATCATAAAATGAAACCACAAATCCGAATTCTAATTTACTCTATCTTATTTTTTCTATATCTTTCTACAACTTCATACTTATTGTCTTTGGGAGAATTATTAAAAACGGATCCCTATATTACTTTAGGATGTGGTTTTGCAGTTTTAAATATTCTTTATGCTTTCTTCGCCCTAAAGTGGAAACCTTTATTAAATATCATTTGTTCTATTGCAATTGCAGCATCAGCTTTATTTCTGGCTGTACAATTTGCCAATTTGCATTTGTTGGCAAAATACGATCCTTATTTGGTTAAAACAGCGATATTTAGCAATGCTATCTTATCAATATTATTTTGGGAAATTGTTTATCAAATAAAAATTAGAAAATCATAAATACATTCAAATAGTAGTGACTGTTTTTTTATTTTTACTTTTTAATTTCTAAAAAACAATACGAACTAACTTTTTATGTCTCAACTAAAAACAGTTTCAAAATTTAAAACTTTCAATAGAATTCTTTACATTTTTGGAATTCTTTTTTTTTGTTTTTTAAGTTTTCTTTCCTTTTCTAAATACAATCCTAATCAAGCCAATACATTCCCGAATTTAATCCCCGGAATTGTATTTATTCTTTTTGCGTTATTCGTTTTTTACTGTATTACTTCTTTACCCACAATTTATGCTTATTCTGATAAAATAGAACTGCATCGTCATTTAGGGTTATCAAAACGAACTGTATTTTTTAGCGAAATAGAAAACTATATTACCATACCAAAAGAAAGTAAATATGGTAATTACGAAGAGTTGTATCTTACTTTAAACAACAAAGAAGTAATTAAATTAAGTAGTTATGATTACGCTAATTTTCACGAAGTACAGGCCGACATAATTCGAAATAAGCCTAAAAACATTGCATTGGAAAAGCAATTAGATAAGAAAGAAAATATAAAGTATGCTATTATTTTTTTAATTATTGGCGTTCTCTTCATTTACATCGCATGCCAGTTTTACAAAGACACAAGTCTTACCAGAAACGATGTTTGTGTTATAAATGAAAAATTAGCCGATGATATTAAATTAGAACGCAGTAATAAATCGAGATCTTTAGTTTTTAAGCTTGAAAATCTTAGCGATTTTAAATTTAAAATTGGTAGTCTGGCCTTAAAGGAAACTTATTATGAGGATTTAATGAGCGATTTTAAAAAAGGCGATCTCATTTATCTTACGATCGAAAAAGAACAATATCAAAAGAAAATAAGTAAAAAGACACCAATGTCAGTTGTAGACGAATACTTTCATTACGAAAAAATTGATGTTGTCGAAGTAGAAAATAAAACCTTTAAATATCTATCCTTATCGGATTATAATAAAGTCAATCGCCAAAATGATTATTGGGGAATTGGATTTTTTGGCATTTTCGGACTAGCGCTAACCATTGCCGGAATTTGCATTTATTTAAAATCAACCCGAAATTTAAAGGTTACACAAAGCCATAAAACCACAAAGCATTAAAACAGAGGAAGAGAATATTTTTTATTAAATTTAGTTTCTAAATTTTTTAAAGATGAAAAAGACTTCAGAAATTGCCAACCGTTTTAAGGAAACTATTTTAAACGGAACCTGGATTGCAAACACCAACTATAAAGATCAGCTTGAAAATTTAGACTGGAAAATTGCAACCACTCAAGTAAAAAATCTTAATACCATTTCGCTTTTAGCCCAGCACATTCATTATTACATCAACGGAATAAATAATGTTTTCAAAGGCGGAACATTAGATATAAAAGATAAATTCAGCTTTGATTTCCCTCCTATTAATTCGCAGCAAGAATGGCAAGATTTTTTATCTAAATTCTGGAATACAACCGAAGAATTTGCTTCTTTTGTAGCACAAATGCCAGACGAAAACTTAGATGAAGTTTTTGTTGATGCAAAATACGGAACCTACCAAAGAAATATCGACGCTATGATCGAACATAGTTATTATCATTTAGGTCAAATTGTACTGATCAAAAAAATAATAACCAATTAAACCAAAATCCTGATTGACGAAATTCATAAAGATAAAATGTGCTATAGAAGCGCTTTAACTTGATAAAGTTGTTGGGCGTCTCACCCCGGGCCGGGCTTTCGGCTATATTCCCAATTAACAAAAACTACGGCTAAAAAGCCTTGTTTTTCTAAATTGCGAGATGACGACTCTATCCCTGACTCGGTCTTGTTTTCATAAGAAATTAAATTCTACATTATGTTTTGTAAGAATTATTTTTGATATTTTTACAAACACGAAAACGGATATTCTGTGAAATAATTTGTTCAAGGCAACAATAAAAATATAAGATTTCGATTTTTTATATTAAACCAAACCCCAAACCTCGATATGATTTTTTTATTTGCCTCATTGATCGCCATAGCCATCATCACGACTGTAGTGGTCGTTTTAAAAAGAATAAAAAAGGACATTTCGATTGTAGAGTTAATTTTGGCTATTGGTTATGTCTTTTCATTCCTATTGCTGTTTTTCGGATTAACAATGCACGATAATGAATATTACACGGCTATTGATCCTGTCGATGTTGAATGTTATATTCCCTTTGGCGATAAACACATTCTTTCTTTACTATTTTATTTTATAGCTTTCAATATATCAGTGGTATTGATATGGCTAAAAGGCAATAAATTACCTCCTTTAGCCCAGGTTTTATCCTTTAGCTTTCTTATCATTGGTACCATTATTTCTTTGTTTGTTCTCCTGCAAGTATCAGAACACAATACCGAAAGCATAGATATGTATGACAAGACAGATCATATCCTATTTTTTATAATGGCTCCGGTAGTAAGTCTTTTTGTTTCAGTAAGCCTTATAATACAAACCGTGACAAATACTATGATTGTTGCGAATCAAAAAACGTATTCTAATCAATACCTGAATAAGCTAAATCAGTTTTTCGCTCAAAAAAGCAATTTACCACTTTGGGGCATTATCATGATCATTCCGTTATTATTAGTGATAACAATTATCCTTATTTTATTTGGTCAGGATTCTAATTCGCTTATAAAAGTATTTACCCAGACAACTACCTGGAGATTTTCGCAACAAATGCATCCGCCCATTCTGGATCATAAAGGGCATTATTTGTGTACGGTTGCAGCATCAGGAAATCCTGCAATTGTAAAACCTCTACGACTGGGAAAAAGAAATGGAAACACCATAATTGTTAACCGACAATTGCAGATTGCAAATGCATTTGAAGAAATGATTCAGGATTTCTCGCCCAAATTACACCGTTTTATACGCCGCAATTATGATCATTACGGCTATAATTTATCTCTAAAAATAAACACCAATCTAAGATCTAATTTTACTTATTTAATAATGAAACCTTTAGAATGGATGTTTTTATTTTGTCTTTATTTGTTTTGCGAAAAACCCGAAGAAAGAATTGGCAGACAATATAAAATCTAAACACGCAATACAATCTAAATGAAAAAATACTTCTTTGCTTTAATACTCTGTTTTCAGATTTCGTTTTCTCAAAGTACAGATCACTTAAATACTGTTTTAAAACAGCTTAAGATTAAAAAAAGCGAAATACACGAGAAACTTTTCACTCAAAAAATATTACCATACGATAAGAGTAAAAGTGTTTTGGTTATTCCTAAATATGACATTAACGAACAAGACAATGAAGGCCATGACTATTTTGTTTTAGATGCCTATATAGTGGTCATCGATAATGCAACAGGAAAAATAATCTGCAAATTTATTGAACCCAACGCGTGGACATCTGATGCATTAATGCTTAACGGAATTTCGATTGATACCGGATTGTATCATCTTAATAGCACTACAAGGGCGTTTGGCGTTAGAGTCGATTATACTGGCAGCAGCAGGCCAAATCCTTTTAGCGAAACCCACTTATCATTATACGTTGCAGACAAAAATTCGTTGAAGCAAGTGCTTAAAAATTATTCAATTTCGCGATCTGGAGGAGAATGGGACACCAATTGTGCAGGAGAATTTGAAGACCGCAATTCGACTTTTGATATAGCCCAAGTGCAAACTAATAATTATAATAATATTATAGTTAGGAGTACAATTGTAAAAAGTGTAAGTACGCCAACAATTGATGATTGTGTCTCTAAGGAAACGACTAAAAAAACAACATCAAAATTAATTTTTAATGGAAAAGAATATAAATAAATTATAAGGCACATAAAAAATTCTATTATTTTGAAAATGGATATTAAGACCTTAATCCCAAAAGACAAATTTGATTTTGAAACGGTTGAAAAACTAACAAAATATTCTTTTAAAGATATCGAACCCATTGTTCCGGATTTACTAGAATGGCTACAGGATATAAATTGGCCCATTAGTCAACCTATTGCCGAATTTTTAATTCCGTTTTCTGAAGAAATTGCACCCGAGATATTGAAAATATTAAAAGGCAAAGATGAAATCTGGAAGTATTGGATTCTTACAACTTTTGGAAAAAACATTAAAAACGAGTTGGTTCTTCAGGAAATTAATAGAATTGCCAAAAATCCAACGCAGGATGAAATAGATGAGGGAGTTGATGAGATTGCAAACGAAATAAACGATAACTAATTTGGAAATTATATCATTAATCTGGGAATCACTTTGGGATCTTTTACTTGTTGTTATTGGTTTAACCTTAATGGTTGTGGGGATTCGGGTATTTATCAAACAACGAAGAATTCAAAAAAACGGAATAAAAACAATGGCAACCGTTATAGGTTTTAGCAATGAAAAGTCTTTGGCAGAAGATGAAGCACCGCTCAAAATACCACTTTTTATATTTTATGACAGCTCAAATAATCAGATTAGTATAAAAGGAAAAAGTAATTCGATTTGCACGATGTACGAAACCACTCCTGTTTACTACAATCCTGAGAAACCTGAAACGGAGTATTATTTGCCTAATAAAGATTTTATGGTAAAGCATTTATTCTTTTTTGTTGGTTTGTTTTTCCTGAGTTTAGGCGTCTACTATTTACGCAAACATAATATGGAATATAATCCCTTTTTAAAATAAGGGTTTCATTTTGTGATAGATGCTTTTTTAAATCATAAATTTACTGGTACATTATTTTAATGGTTAAATTAATTTTTTAAAATAAATATTATGAAAACTACAAAAATATGGGCCAATTTTGGTGTAGAAGATTTGGCGAGAACGACCCAATTTTATAGCGAATTAGGTTTTAAACCGAATGGTAACAATGAAACGCTGACAAGTTTTACGTTTGGAAAAGACAATTTTATCATTCACTTTTTTATAAAAAAACAATTTAAATGGGCTGTTAATGGCGAAATGTCTGACTTGAATCTTGGAAATGAAATTATATTTTCTCTCTCGGCCGAAAGTATAGATGAAGTGCATCAATGGCTACTCGCTGTTAAAAATGCAGGTGGAAAAATATTTGCAGAACCACAAAGCTTTGAAAAGGGATATTTCTTTGGGTTTTCTGATCCTGATGGTCACAAATTTAATGTGTTGTATTGGCCGGAATAAAATAATGTGTTGCTTACTATTCGACGCATTGCTGCGCTTTGTGCGGTTTAACTTCTTATAAAAAATACATCCTGTAATCTAGCCCCGATAGAGCCGGTAATGGAGAGATAAAGGTGAAAGCGGGACGACTGGTTCTTTTGAAAACAACAATTTCTGCTTCTGAAATTTAAATTTTACATGATCTGAATTCTTCTAAAAACTGATATATTTACAGCTTCAAAATCAATTGGTCTTTTAGGATGAAAAAAATTACTTTACTGCTTTCTATATTATTTTTAGCACTTTGGTCATGTGGCGTAAAAACTACTCAGTCGTTGCTAAGCGACGGAAATTATGATGCTGCAATAGATCGTGCTGTAGAGGCATTGAGAACCAAAAAAGATTCGAAAGGAAAACAAGATTATGTGTTTTTGCTCGAAGAGGCTTTTGCAAAAGCAAAGGACAGGGATTTGCGTGATCTTGATTTGATGATCAAAGAAGCTACGCCAACCAATGCTGAACGTGTTTATAATACGTATTTGCAACTGAATAATCGTCAGGAAAAAATCAGGCCTTTGTTACCCTTGCCTTTATTAAAGCAGGGCAAAAATGCTACGTTTGCTTTTGATAATTACTCCAACCAGATTGTGAGCAGCAAAATTGCACTTACAAAATATTTATATGACAATGCTTCGGCTCTTTTAAAATCGAAAAATAAGCTGGATTTCAGAAAGGCGTATGATGATTTTGCATATTTGGAAAGTCTGAGTCCAAATTATAAAAACACCAAAAAACTGATGGAAGATGCACAGTTTAAAGGGACTGATTTTGTGGATGTTTATGCCAAAAATGAGACCAATATGGTGATTCCAAAACAGCTCCAGGATGATTTGCTTGATTTTAAAACCTACGGATTAAACGACAAATGGACGGTGTATCATAATTTGAGACAAAAAAATGTAACGTATGATTATAGTCTGGTGATCAATTTTAGACAAATAAATATTTCGCCGGAACAAATTAAGGAAAAAGAGTTTATTAAAGAAAGACAGGTTAAGGATGGTGTAAGAACACTTTTAGACAGTCGCGGAAGACCTGTAAAAGATAGTCTGGGTAAGGAAATAAAAGTAGACAATTATAGATTGCTTCGTGCAAATGTTTATGAATTTAGACAATTTAAATCGTGTCAGGTAACAGCTCAAGTAGATTATATTGATGTGAAAACAAATCAGTTATTGCAATCGTTTCCGGTAACAAGCGAATTTATTTTTGAGAATATCTACTCTACCTACAAGGGAGACAGAAGCGCTTGTGAGGACAATTATATGTCGTATTTTAATAAACGCGCCGTGCCTTTTCCTAATAATGAGCAAATGGTGTTTGATACAGGAGAAGATCTAAAGGCAAGACTTAAAAATATTATTGTCAGCAATAAATTTAGAGGATAATCTATTTTTAAAAATTTATCTCTGATCTGAAATCTAACTTCATTTATTCAACAAATAATAGTATGACCACTAGAATTCTGGTAATTATTACACTCCTTTTTATATCTTGAAAATACAAGTGGATTCAGCAGGAATAAACCATTATAAACAAATATTATAAAAGCCCATTTATGAAGAATATTGTCGTTGTATACCTGTTACTTATTGTTTTTTCCAGTTGTAAATCAGATAAAAAAGAGTCTTTACAAGAATCGGAAGTTTCAGGATCAGCAGCGTCTCAAGAATATTCTTTGGTTGTAAATAAAATTGATTCTACTCAATTTCCTGCTTCTATAAAATATGAAGGTTTTATAAAAAATGCAGTTCGCTGGAAAGATAAATCCGGAGATAACATTGTACTGACTACTGAAACCGGAATATATCATAATGATAAACTAAAACACGAATTTGATGATAGCAGCGATGCTGAATTGTATGCCTATCATTTTATAATATCAGATAATAACGCCAGGCAAACCTGGAGAGTTAAGGATTTTATTGCCGATTGTCCGGTTGATATTACGGCTTCTTTTGTAAAAAACACTTTTAAAATTACAGACTTAGATAAAAACGGAATTGCAGAAGTATGGCTAATGTATAAAACTGTTTGTCACGGCGATGTGAGTCCGTCTAACATGAAAATAATCATGTACGAAGGAAATCATAAATATGCTATGCGCGGAGAAAATAAGGTTCAGGTTGGAAGCGATGAAAATGATAAAACATCATTTATTGGCGGCGAATTTAAGCTGGATGCGAACTTTAAAAATGCTCCGAAAGTATTCAAAGAATATGCTCAAAATTTATGGAAAGAGAATATAATGGAAAAATGGGATAACTAAAATAATCCGGAAATATTCCAAACTGGTATTCTTAAAAGACGCACACAATAGTGTGTCTTTTTTTGTTTAAAAAAATCTGGTTCAAAAAAAAATCACTAAAAAAAACCTATGAATCAATACTTTATCTATATTTGCAACTGATTGGTTGCGTATACAAATAAAAATTAAAGATGAAACGAGATATTTTTCAGGCAATTGCTGATCCAACCCGCAGGGCTATTTTAGTATTAATTGCTACAAATGCCCTCACGCCTAATGCTATTGCAGAGCAATTTAATACGACAAGACAAGCCGTTTCTAAACACATTAAAATTCTTAATGAATGTGAGTTATTGGCTGAAAAAAAAATAGGCAGAGAAATATATTATCAACTTAAAATTGATAAAATGAAAGAGGTTGACAAATGGATGGAACAGTTTAAAGAAATTTGGGAAAACCGTTTCAGCCAACTCGATAAGGTATTAATGAATTTAAAATCTAAAGAAAATGAAATCTGATCTTTTAATGAATTTTTCCGTGAACAAAGAAACCATCACGGTAAATATAAAACGTGAGTTCAAGGCACCGCTTGCCAATGTTTGGTCAGCATGGACAGAAGCTGAAATTTTAGATCAATGGTGGGCACCCTCACCTTTTACATCTAAAACAAAAAGTATGGAATTTGTAGCAGGAGGAAAAAGATTGTACGCCATGGTTGGGTCTGAAAATCAGGAACGATGGGGCCGCATTGATTATACTTCGATTTCTCCAAAAACCAATTTTAAATATGCGGCTACTTTTTGCGATTCTGAAGGTAATCCGGATTCCACTTTTGGAAGTTCGTATTGGGATATTAATTTCTCTGAGCAAGGAGATGCTGTAATTGTTGATATTGAAATCAAACGCGACAGCTTATCTGAGTTAGAAAAAATAATCGAAATGGGTTTCAAAGAAGGATTTACAAGCACTATGGAAAGTTTGGATAAAATCCTTGAAGCACAAAAGTAAAAACAACGGTATTAAAAAAGTCAAATAGTAATAAATTTAAAAAACTTAAAAAATGAAATCTAATTTATTAATGAATTTTACTGTAGACAAAGAAACAAGTACAGTAAATGTAAAAAGAGAATTCGATGCCTCACTTGCTAATGTTTGGTCAGCATGGACAGAACCTGAAATTTTAGATCAATGGTGGGCCCCTGCTCCATGGAAATCTAAAACAAAACGTATGGATTTTAAAACTGGCGGACAAAGACTTTATGCCATGATTGGGCCTCAAGGCGAAGAACATTGGGCTTTGGCTGATTTTACTTCTATCGACCCAAAGACAAATTTTAAATATCTTGATGCTTTTTGCGATAGCGAAGGCAATCTAAACCATGATTTTCCGCGCTCAAACTGGGATGTAAGCTTTTCAGAACAAGGAACTACCACTTTTGTAGACATTGCTATAAAACATGAAAACCTATCCGATTTAGAGAAGATGATCGAAATGGGATTCAAAGAGGGTTTCACGATTGCGATGGAAGGTTTAGACAAAATATTTGCTTAGAAATAAACTATCGTCATTCTCAACAAAAACTAAAAAAGGTGCATAAATTCTATATTTTATGCATCTTTTTTTTGACTGCAAGTACTATCAAATTTTCTTTTTTTTAAACATTTTCATGTTCCTAAAAATTTCAGAATGTCTTAAATTTGTAATCCAGCCTTTAGATACTTTCATAAAAGTTCAAAAACGCAAACAAATTAAACACCACAAAATGAATAAAATTCTTGCCTTTACATTATTATTTTTTACCTCAACATTATCATTTAGTCAAACCAGTAAATCCAAATCAACAGATTCCAGCAAACCTTTTGTATTAGGCGTTATTGATGAAATACAATCGAAAGAACTGGGCGAAAAAAGAATCCTGAATATTTATCTTCCTGAAGGTTATAAATCAGAAGATGCTACAAAATATCCCGTAATTTATTTATTAGATGGTTCTGCTGATGAGGACTTTATACATATCACAGGCTTGGTACAATTTAATAGTTTTGAATGGATCAATCAGGTTCCTAAATCTATTGTTGTTGGAATTGCAACGGTTGACAGAAGAAGAGATTTTACATTTCCTACCACCATCGAAAAAGATCAGAAACGTTTTGCAACTTCTGGACATTCAGATAAATTTATTGCTTTTATCGAAAAAGAGTTGCAACCTTTTATAGATAAAAAATACAAAACAAATGATTCTAAAACCATTATCGGGCAATCGTTAGGCGGATTATTAGAAACAGAAATTTTATTAAAGAAACCAACTCTTTTTAATAAATATGTCATTGTTAGTCCAAGCATTTGGTGGAACAATGGTTCTATACTAAATCAGGACAGCATCATTTTTCAGGAAAATTTTCATCAAAAAACAGAGATTTATATCGCTGTAGGTAAAGAGGGATTAACACCTACAGAAATCCCAAGAGTGATGGAAGTAGATGCTAACCTGCTTGCCGAAAAAATTAAAGCAACAAAAAGTAAAAACTTAAAAGTTTATTTTGATTATTTCCCTCTCGAAAATCACGGTACTATTTTGCATCCCGCAGCAGCAAATTCATTTAAATTCTTTTATCCAATAGAGAAAGAATAACGGCAACATTTACAATAATGAAAAGTATACAAGAAAATAAGCTTGACAATCCCGTTTGGAATTCATTATCAGAAATCCACACAGCATTTGCAATTGATTATAACGGAACTAAATTCTACAATCCTGATTATTGTCCTTTTGGAGGTTTTGACCTATCTGAAAGTACTTTAAAGGCCGTCAACCAATATTCGGCATTATCAGAGAAGTTTTTCATTGTGGGCGAAAAACCGGAAATACCCAACTCTTTAAAAATTGAAAAAGAATTGGTTTGCCTGCAAATGATTGTTTATGATAAAATAGAGCTACCTATAACTGATGAAATCGTAAAACTTACTGAAGAACATAATGATGAATTAGTACAATTGGTCAATTTAGTTCAGCCAGGATATTTTAAAAATAAAACCGCCTTATTAGGTAATTACTACGGAATTTTCAAAGAAAATCAATTAGTAGCAATTACAGGAGAACGAATGAAAATGGATCATTTTACAGAAGTCAGTGCCATTATTACCCATCCTGATCATACCGGAAAGGGTTACGCAAAACAGCTGATTGCACAATGTGTAAATGCGATTTTTGACGAAAATAAAACGCCTTACTTGCATGTCGTCGAAAGTAATATTGGTGCAATTGCATTATATGAAAAGTTAGGTTTTGTAACGAGAAGAAAAATGAGCTTTTGGAATATATCCAAGAATGAGTAACGATATTTAATAAAAAAAGGAGCAGAAATTTAGTTGTGAATTTCTGCTCCTTTTAATTTATCCATTGGTATAAGTATGCACACTTTGTGCTGAAGATGGCATATAATTTACTCCAAACCAGCAAAGCAGCAGTACTACAAATGCCAGAGCCAAAGTGATCAAAACAGGTTTAACACTTTCCGGATAACGATAATGAATATGTATATAAATTAAATATCCTAACCAGGTAAGCATTGCCCAGGTTTCTTTAGGATCCCAGGTCCAATAATGCCCCCAGGCTTCTTTTGCCCATAAAGCTCCAAACAATAATCCTAACGAAAGAAAACCAAAACCTACATAAACCAAATTATTGGCCAATTCAAGTATGGTCTTTTTATACTTGCCTCGATAATATTCAAATAAGCCGTAACACGCCACAATTGAGGAAGCAGCAAGTAGAGCATACGAAAATATATACACTAAAACATGGGGTACAAACCAAACACTTTGTAAAGCCGGCATTAAGGCTTTGTTATAAGTGTCAGGATTAAAATAATTAATGGCCAAAAATACAGTTGCCATTACCAAACTATAGTTGAGCAGCCATTTATACTGCCACCTTATATATGTTATAATACCAATAACAGGCAAAAAAACGGCATACCAAAGTCTGGTTTCACCAAGGGTACGCATTGGCGGACGCCCTAAGTTTTGCCATAAGTTATAGGTAAAGACAATCATAGACAAACCTCCTAATGCTGCAAAAAGCAAAATAGGTAACATTTTATTGCGCTTTAACTTTATAACCTGAAACAACATACAAATTAGCCAGCAAATAATAGCTACAAATGCATAATGAGAAAAATAGATCCAGTAATTCATTTAAAAAATCTTTAATTATATATAATTCAAACGTTAATTCATACTCGTAATGAGCTAAATCACAGTCCCTCTTCCTTTAAAAATCAAATAGGCTGCTCCAATAATCATCATAAAAATACCGGAGTATACAACAGGCAACCAGGGATCACGAACCAATTCTACAACACTTAATTTAGACCATTTTCCAAATTTTTCGTCGTAACTTAATTGGTATACTTTCCAGCCTCCAACCTTATAAGGCTTGTTAACTTCGATTACAGTTTTATCATTTTTACCATCTTTAACATAGACATTTACATGCGAACTGTACTTTTTTGCTTCTGGTTGTAGCATTACAATGGCTTGTTTATCATTCAACTGCAAATAAGAATATTCAGTTGCAAAACTTCCGCAGCTAATCCAGGCAGTAGTGTCTATTGTTGCTGATTTTACTTCGACTAAAGCAGCAGGAGTTGCACCTTCTTCGTTAACAGGAAAATAACCATTTCCGGTAAACTTACTGTCTTCGATATAGTTAACAATTTTAATTTTGTACCCTTTATAATCATAACTGTCGCCTTTGGTAATCATGCGCAGCGCATTGACTCCTTTTGTCTCAATACTGTTATTGGTAATATCTGCTAATGCCAATTTTGGCGTAAAGGTTTCCATATCAAAACTTGTAAGTTCAAAAGCAATAGGCATTGGCACCATTACACCTTCTTCATTTTCGGCTCCCCAAACTAATTGGTTCTCATAAAGCTTCATTGTGTAACGTTGCAGATCCCCGCTTCCAAGAATACCGGCAGTCATTGCAATAAAAAGACCTAAATGATTCAGTATAAATCCCCAGTTTTTCCATTGCCATGGTGTCATTCTGTTAAGAGTTGCAAGACCAAGAGTAGTAAGAAAATACAATTGCGCGATTATAAATGGCCAGCTGGTTAGAACAAAAGAAAAACCAAACAAATCCGGTTTTACCCCTTCGACAAAATTTTGCTGAGGAAGTGTCCCCATAATAATGGCCTGAATTAAGACTAAAACAATAGCACTAACGGATGCAGGAACAGATCTTAACCATTTTACCCAGGGATGCGTTCTACTGGTAAAATGCAGTAATAACAACATCACTATAAACAAACCGCCAATAATATAATTTACGGGCGCACTTACAGCTTTTATACTTGTCCTTGTCGTAATTTGTAATAAGTATCCTGTTATCAGTAATCCCCCAGCAATTATAAATGATTCTTTATAATCCCAGGGAAACTGCCAAAGCTTCTTTTTAAAAACTTTCTGATTTTCTAAATTAACTATTCTCATTCTTATTTTGAATTTGAAACATTTAACTTGAAAAGGGGTTCATACAGTTAAGTGAAACTTGTATGAACCCTCTTCAAATATATTTTATATTTATTTGCTTAAAATAGCAATTATTTTTTCTTTGCTTGTTCGAGCCATTGCGGTAAAAGCGTTTTTTTGAATTCAGCTTTATTAGCTCTTTCTTTAGCCATATCCAGACCTATAAATTGCTGTGCTTTTGCTTTGGTCGAAATATCAGGATATTGTATTGGTCCTGTTTGTCCTAAAGAAACTAGTACTTTACCCAAAGCTATTCTTGCCTCGGCTGCTTTGTTCAGACCATTGGTAATTACTCTGGCAGTTTCTAAAGGAGCGTGGAATGATCCTCCGTGTGATGCTGCAGTAAAGTCCCAACGCCATTGAGATTGACGAATTAACTGTAGAATATTTTTCATCTGAGTTTCTGTTGCTCCTTTATCCCATGCTAATTTTGCCTCAATATGTGCTTTTACTAATTGATCTTCAAGCTCAATACGGATTTGATAAATTTTATCCTGACGCTCCGTTACGTTTGCTACCAATGTTTTTTCTTCTTCACGGTGACAAACCTGACAAGAATTGGCTACGTTATTAAGAGGTGATTGTATCTTATGATCTGTAAATTTTTGTCCGCCTTCACTTTTGTATGGCATATGACAATCTGCACAAGAAACTCCTCTTTGGCCGTGAATACCCATTTGGTGAATTTCGTAATCAGGGTGTTGTGCTTTAAGGATTGGAGCTTTACTCAAGGCATGTGTAAAGTCTGAGAATTCAATACCATCATAATATTTTTCCATATCCTCTACTGTCATACCGTTTTTCCAAGGGAATTTTACCTTAGCAGCACCTTCTACAGATTTTTTATCAAAGTAATATTCTACGTGACATTGTGCACAAACCAATGAACGCATTTCGTTATGAGTTGCTTTGGTAATATCTTTTCCTTGTTCTTTAAAAGCTTCGATTAAAGCAGGACGTGTAATTTTCAGGTTCATGGTTTTAGAATCGTGACAATCCGCGCATCCAATTGGGTTTACAATTTCTGGCCCTAAAGCAGCCCATGTTTGTTTGTAAAACTCATCGATACCTAATTTATCCATCATACGTGGCACATCCGGAGATTTACATACCCAACAACTAGCAGGTTGAGGTCCATCCTGAGGTCCTTTTGGAGCTCCCGTTCTTAAAGTATTGTAAATATCTTCTAATGCATAAAAGTGTCCTCTACCCTGACTGTAATCTTTAGAGAAAGCATATCCAGCCCAAAGTACTACCATACGCGGATCGTCATGCAACATATCTTTCATTTTTCCACCACCGTATTTACTTGCAAAAGTAGTATCGGCAGTTTGGTAATAGGTTTGAAATTCACGAGGATAATTGGCTCCCCAAACTTCATTTTTAGATTCGAACTGACCAACAGGAGCTAATACTTTGTTTACAAATAAAGCTTCTGTACGACGTTCCATTACACTATTTACCAGTAATCCCAGCATAAATACAACCAGCATTGTAAGGCCAAACATTACCCATCCTATCCATGGTTTGCGTTTTATAGTTTCTTTTAGTGGTGCCATAATTATATCTGTATTTAATTAATTTTTTAGTTTGTTTTTTATTTAGTTTGTTTTGATTCTTTCTGTTTTTCTGTTGCCGTACTATCGGTTTGTTTTTGCAGCCATTCCGGAATTGGAGATTCTAATAAAGGAACTCTTGCATTGGGCACAGAGGACAAACTGTTTACTTTGCCATGCGGAACTTCGCGATGACAATCCCAGCATAATTTTCCTTCGCCATGACTCTTGCTCTGCAGTGTAACTCCTGTTGTCTTAACATTTGCATTAAGATCTCCGTGACAGCGCTGACAGTTTTTCTGAACCACATCTGTTCCTGCTTCTTTAATATGAATTACCTGTGGTTCTGCACGCCATGTAAATACGGTTGCATGATAAATACCATCTTTTGCTTTAAAAAAATATTTATTAAAAACGTTATTATGAGGTACGTGACAATCATTACAAGTGGTTACGCGCCCATGTGAGCTATGTTGCCAGGTGGCATAAAAAGGGGTCATTACATGGCAATTCACACATGTTTTAGGATCATCTGAGAGATAAGAAACTGCATTCGAAACATATAATAAGTAAGCAAATAATCCCGTTCCTACTCCAACTGCCACTATAACAAAGGGTACCCATTTACGTGGAGGCAATAAATAATTTAAAATCTTGATCATAATAATTTCCCTTAATTTTACGATCAAAATTACATGGTGAATTCCTACAAATAAATGATAATTATCAGAAAAAGCGAAAACCACCATAAAAATCATATGCAAAGCTTTTTTTATTGAGAAAATGCTTTCTTATCTGATTATTTGCAATCGAAATTCTAAATGTAAATTTTACTTAATCTACACATACAAAACATATTAATTATTAATTTTATATTTCAATACATAATTTCTTCAATGATGAAAAAAATATTTTTAATCGTAATTTTTTTAATAGGACTCTCGGTAAATGCTCAAACTTCTAAAGAACTTGTAGGAAAATGGCAATTGGTAAAATGGACTAAAAAAGGAAAAGAAAAGAGCATTCAGGAGTATTATAAAACCGATCAGGTGTATCAGGTTTTTAAAGAAAATGGAGATTTTGAAAGTTTAGTTGGAGAAGAGACTCATAAAGCAAAATGGAAACTATCAAAGGATAATGCTGAACTTACCATTATTCTGGTTATCATGCCCGTAAAATTCTCTGTTGATTATTTTGATGCCAACAAACGTATCATTACCACGCCACAAATGGGAACTTTTGAATATAAAAAAGTGACTGAGTAATTATTAACTTTTATTAAGGACAGACATGACACTAAACAAAGAAACTGTAAATGAATATATGGCTGCTTTTAGAGTAAGCGATCATGAAAGAATACTTGCCTGCCTCACCGAAGATGTGATTTGGGAAATGCCGGGTATTTACCAGCATATTGGTAAAAAAGCGTTTGATAAAGAAATTGAGAATGATAATTTTGTTGGAAGCCCCTCTATTCAGATTATAAAATTGATAGAGGAAAATAATATTGTCATTGCAGAAGGTGCTGTGCAGGGAAATATGAAAAACGGCAATATTCTTGACGCTGTTTTTTGTGATGTTTTTGAAATGGAAAAAGGAAAAATAAAAAAACTAACCTCGTATTTGATGTCAAGAAATGCTAGTTTAAAATTTGAATGAGATTTTTAACTGTAATCCCAATAGCTATGGGGAGCAAAGTTTTATAATAGATTATGTTAGCAAACCACAGAGTTCGCAAAGCTGTGAGAGAAATGAATTTATATGATTTTATTGACTTTGTTGCCAACGACTTTTATAACTTCTTGCTTTTTTATACTTACCTCGATCAAAAAATTCCTTTTATTGAAAACGAAATTAGTATTTATAAAGATGGTGGATTTCCGTGTGGCTGGAGAGGGAATTTCCCAAATGGAAGTTTTGTTGTTTTTTCGTCCTGTTTCATTCCGTAAATTATGGAAATACTTTCTAAAATATAACTGGAAATACAGAAAAAGCATTATTTTCGGAAACAATTTACTACTTAAAGAACTCTGTACTTTATCTTAATAATGAAAGATCTTAAAATAATTAAAAACCAACTTGCAAGAAAAGCAACAGAATTTACATCTGGTGGTTTTAAACCAACTAACTCAATTACAGAAAGTTGGATTGGCAGAATCTACTTATATCACGAAGATGAAGAAATCCCATTAGATAATGATGGAGAATTGATGCTTCCTTTATTTCAATTATGCTTTAATGATTTACCTTTTGTACCAGAGATTTTAAAAGAATCTAAGATTATTACCGTTTTCATTTCTAAAAAATTTCCAATGGACTTAACTGCTAATGGAAATAATTGGGTTTTACGTGAATATAAAAGCGTAGATAATATTGTAGTTAAAGATTTAAAAAATGACACTTCATTTATAAAACCTTTTCCTTTATCAAATAGACTTATTGAGGAAGATTATCCGGTTTGGGAAGATCCTGAAATACCAGACGATATATCAGATAAAATCAATCAGCTTGAAGACTCGGGAATTATTGATTCTTATTACGATATTATCGAAAACAATTATAGCCACAAAATTGGCGGTTACGCAACATATTGTCAATCAGGAATTAATTTTGGAGAAGATTTCGAATTTGTTTTCCAAATTGCTTCTGACGGGAAAGCAAATTTAAATATTGTAGACAGCGGAAATATTTATTTAGCCAAAAATAGAAAGACTCAAGAGTGGGTATTTTATTGTGATTTTTATTAAAAATTAAATAGAACTCAAACCAATTTTACTAGTATAATTTTTTTTTCCTTAATTTTATTTGAGTAAAATTTTAACATTTTCTATGTTAGGCCAAATATCCCTTACCATTGATTTGCGAATTTGCTCAATCCAATATTCTTCATGTATAATAGTATCTAAATCGCTAAATTCATTGAAATTTTCTGTTAAAAATTTCGTGTATATTAACGCCAAAACATTCTTTGTGATTTTTAAAGATTGTAAATTTTCAGGAAGAATGTCTAATGTAGAAAATAATGAAAAACATA
>NZ_CADCSU010000106.1 GCF_902804475.1 Flavobacterium bizetiae | reverse complement strand
ACCTAGCCCCTACCCACAACTCAAAACCACATTGTGAAATCAATCGTAAAAATGGTTATTCCTAAAATAAACTTTTGCAATTTGATGGTTTATTTGATGTAATCTCTAATTTTTAATAAATAATAAAGGATAGTACAGGACAGTTTTCTTTTTTTCATTGTATTATTTTACAAAACCAAATTATCACAGTAAGCCAAAACGCTTTTGTATAAAGGGTACTTTATCCGTAAAAATTACAGCGCCTTATTTATCAATAGGCCATAAAGATAGATTGTTTAAGTTTTTAAGTTTGTTTAAAGCAAAAGTGGTTTTTTGTGGTCTAACGCCCGATATCCTTCGGGCGTTATATTTTTTAGTAAGTGTGATATTTAATTATTCATGTTGATTTTAAAATTAAATAAACATGTTAAGTATTTTTTCTCGCAGATTTTCTTCGCCTGTTCGCTATCGCTCGGGTTGCAGATTGAGCAGATTTTAAATTTTAATCCTTTATCGGGATATCAACTATAGTTTTGATTTAACACATAGAATCATAGATTCTATGTGTTAAGACAAATAATTAATTAAAAAAAATAAAACTCATCATGAAAAAAATAACGTTTTGTTGCTGTCTTTTATCTTCGCTTATTTTTTTATCCTTCAAAAAAGGTCCTTCTGCTGTAACTCAAACCGAAGTTGTGGTCAAAACTCCTTTTGAAATGCCTGCGATCAAAATTCCTGATTTTAGTAAATGCAAAGAATTTTCAATTGTAGATTTTGGAGCTATTAAAGGCAATAAAGAAAAAACTTCAGAAGCGATTAGTAAGGCTATAGCCAAAGCGAATAAAGCAGGAGGGGGCATTGTTGTCATTCCGGAAGGAGAATGGCTTACTAAGAAAATTCACTTTAAAAGCAATGTCAATCTTCACTTAAAAAAAGGCGCAGTTTTACTGTTTTCTGAAGATCCCAACGATTATTTGCCAGCCGTTCGCTCTACCTGGGAAGGATATGAATGTTATAATTATTCGCCTTTGATTTATGCGTACCAATGCAAAAACATTGCGATTACTGGAGAAGGCGAACTAAAAGCAAAAATGGACGTTTGGAAAGAATGGTTTGCCCGCCCAAAACCGCACATGGAAAGCCTGAAACGTTTGTATTATCTGGCTTCGTACAATAAACCTATGAAAGAGAGGCAAATGGTCAATGATTCGGCGCATTTTCGTCCGCAGTTCATTCAGTTCAATCGTTGCGAAAATATTTTGATGGATGGCGTCACGATTACCAACAGTCCGTTCTGGACGATTCATCCTTTTTTGTCTAAAGATGTGGTGCTTAGAAATCTAAAAGTATACGCGCATGGACACAATAACGATGGTGTAGATCCTGAAATGAGTCAGAATGTATTAATTGAAAACTGTGTTTTTGATCAGGGCGATGATGCCATTGCCATAAAATCCGGAAGCAATCAGGATGCCTGGCGATTGAATACGCCTTCTAAAAATATCGTTATGCGCAATTGTGTTGTTAAAAACGGACATCAGCTGGTGGCTATTGGAAGCGAACTTTCGGGCGGAATTGAAAATGTATTTATTGATAATTGCACTGTCGTGGATGGCGCAAAACTGAATCATTTGTTATTTATAAAAACCAACGAGCGAAGAGGCGGTTACGTAAAGAATATTTACATGAGCAACATAACGTCAGGTAAAATAGATGAAGGAATTCTGGGAATCGAAACGGATGTTTTGTACCAATGGAGAGATTTAGTCCCAACAATTGAACGCCGACTGACGCCAATAAAAAACGTGTATCTCGAAAATATAAAAGCAACGAATGTAAAATTTGTTTCAAGGATTTTAGGACAAAAAGAACTTCCGATAGAAAATATTTTCCTTACGAATGTGAGTGCCGACAAGGTTTCAGGCGAAAAATCCATTCATGAAAATGTGGTGAATTTTGTCGCTAAAAATTGATTGGGTTAGAATTGCTATTTTAATAAAACGCTGGAAAAATGAAAATCAAAAGAAACTTTTCTATAAAAACAATAACGTTTCTGTATTGTATTATGAACTTCTGTAATGTTTATAATGTTCAGGCACAATTGTTAAATATTAAAAATGATGTTTTCCGTACTACAAAAGACGGAAAGCCAATTAATAGCCAAGGTGGAGGTATCTTTAAATTTCCTGATCTTATTACAGGAAAACAAAAATATTATTGGTACGGCGTTCATTATGCCGAAGCGGATACGTATCGTAACGATCCGTCCGTGACTTTGCCCAATGCTACTTTTGAATCGGTTACGTGTTATAGTTCTGTTGATTTAGTGAATTGGGTTTTTGAAGACGATGTTTTAAAGAAAGAAAAAGTAAATCAAAATGGTAAAACCTGGGTGGGCCGTTTGGGCGTGGCCTATATTAAAGAATGGAACAAATATGCCATGTTTGTTCAGCATGACAAAGAGGTATTAATAACGGTTTCAGATTCTCCAACGGGTCAGTTCGAATGGCATCAGAAAATAAATATGGAGAAAATGATCGGAACCAGCAATACGGGCGATCAAACGGTATTTACAGACGAAGATACAGGAAAATCATATCTTATTTATTCGTACGGAAGAGGCAGAAACAAGATATACGTTTCGGAAATTGGCATTAAAGACGGAAAAATCAATTTATTAGATTGTACGGAGGTTTTTAAAGGTGAAAGCCGTGAGGGAAATTGCCTTTTTAAGTACAATAACAAATATTATATGTTTGCCTCGAATATTTACGGTTGGGATGCTTCGTTTGCGTATTACCTGACGGCCGATGATATTAGAGGACCTTATGTGCCTGTAAACGATATGTTGGTCATGAACGGCGCTTCTGAAGATTTTGCGCATATTTCGCAAACCGGATTTTTCTTTTCTGTAAAAGGAAACAAGCAGGAAACTATAGTTTTTTGTGGTGATAGATGGGCTAATTTTGCCGGAAACGGATTAGGGTACAACCAGTGGTGTCCGCTTTCATTTGATGGTAAAGTGCCTTATTTCAATTCGGTAAGTTCGTGGAATCTCGAAGAAAAAACGGGTATATGGAAAGTAGCAGATGATAATAATTACATTAAAAACGGCAGTTTCGAAGCGGATCGAAGACACATTCCGAGTCCTGTAAAACCAGTGCAAATACAATTAACAGGCTGGGCAAGTGAAGTTCTGGAAGGAAACACAATAGGATTAGACAGCATTAATTCGCCGGTTTTAAATCATTTTAATACGCAAAGCGAACGGAAAGTTGTTATTGGCGAAAAGAGCCTGAATATTAGTGATAAAGTTAATTTTAAGCGAAAAACATTCCAAACGATTACTTCTTCGCCTTACATAAAACTCGAAAATGGCTTGTATACTTTAACTGCCAAAATAAAAAACAGCGAGGGTTTTACCAATCTTGAAATGTATGTTTTAAGTAATGGAAAAAAGCTGCAATACGCGATCAAAGAAAAAAATGATTCCTGGAAAACCATTAGCATTACAAACATTCCTGTAAAAGGAGGAAAGGCCGAAGTTGGTTTTCTGGCCGAAGGAAAAGCCAATGCATTTTGTTATGTTGATGATGTGAGTTTGGTGAAAAATTAAAAATTAAAAATGAAATAGATTGAGGTGATCTTTATTTTAAACACATAGAAACATAGCTTTTGTTTGTCTAAAAAAGGCATTTCATTGATATAAAAAAACATAGTTTCTATGTGAAGAAATGTATTTCTACTTCCTTTCTTTATAAAGTAATCTATGTTTCTATTTGTTTTAATTAGTATATTTTTTAGCCCTGTTTTGACTTCTCATTAAGCTGTAGTCGCAAACTCCGTTTAAGGCATATTCTATTTTAAATTCGGCGAGAAGTTGTGCAACGACTTCCATTGTAGCGGTTTCATCAAGTCCAATTTGTGCGCCAAGATCTATTACATTATGATGGCCGTTACTTTTTATTAAAGCGTGCAGAAACCGATCTTTATCTCTCATGATTTTTATCTTTTTATGAAATGTAGTCGTCATTTTGACTAAACTGTACATTAACTGTTTGCTTTTCATGTTACTTGTTTTGCGTTTTAATTTCCATTTGCTTTTTCGAAAATTAAAGAAGAAAAACTTCTGACTCCTGTTTTGATGCATTCTTCATCAATGGCAAAATTTGGAGCGTGATTCATCGCAATGATTCCTTTTTCGAAGTTAGAACCTCCCAGAAAAAAATAAACACCCGGAATTTTTTGCTGAAAATAAGCAAAATCATCATTAAAATACGGAACCTGACCATAATCGTTTACCACGAATCCTTTACCATAAATAGTATTAAGTGTTTTTATGGCGCTTTCGGTTAATTTTTTATCATTAAGAACGGTTGGATTTTCCTGTACAAATGAAACCGAAAGCAATTGTTGCTGTAAATTGGCCGATGTTATCACTTGTTTCACTTTCGGAATAATGTTTTTTACGTTCGAGACATTTGTTTCGTACAAATAAGCCTCCCAAATAACTTCATTATTTTTAGAACGGAAAGAAAAATTTCCATCCATAAATGAATAATCTTTAAAGATGGTATTAGGATTAGAAAGTCCAATTTTTGGGTCAAGCATGCCTTGTATTTCCCACGGTTTGGTTCCTGCTGCAAATCGCGATAAAGCATCGTGAATACTTTTTGAGAGTTCTTTGGTTTGCTCTTTTGTGAGTTCTTCTTTAAATTTAATTTGTATCATTTTTTGGTAAGCAAACATTTCATTTGGCTTGACCATTATCTGACCTGTTGGCAATGCGGTGATATGAAATCCGTAAATTTCATCCAGATGTATTTTTGCCAATAAACCGTTGGTGAGCATGTTTTTTGCTCCCACAAATGTTTCTTCTTCAGGCTGAAATATAAAATAAACGGTTCCTTTTAAGTCTTTTTTATTTTTTGAAAGTACATCGGCGATTCCTAACGCAATTGCCATATGCACGTCGTGACCACAGCCATGCTGAATACCTTTTGTTTTAGATTTAAAATCAACATTGTCGGCAAAGTCATTTGGGAGTGCATCCATGTCCGCGCGCCAGGCAATGTTTTTTCCTTTTTTGGCACCTTTCAAAATCCCAATAACGCCATGACCATAAGTATTGGTTTCGACTTCAAGTCCAAGATCCAGTAAATATTGTTTGATTTTTTGTTGGGTGCGTACTTCATTTCCGGCTAATTCCGGATTTTCATGTAAGTCTCTTCTAATGTCAACGAGCTTGCTAAAAATGTTATCTGTTTCGATTTTTATCGATTCATGAATCAAAGGGGCTTGTATTTGCTGGCAAAATGCCTTTTGGCAAAGAGCAACGATGGTTAATATGATGTATAATATTAATTTAAAATTCATGATTAGATGGTTATTTTACTGCCCGGTTAGGTTTTGGTTAAGAGTACAATAGAAGAGACGACATATTTTTATAAATGTTACATAATTTTACTGATTGTTTTTCAACCACTCTAAACGTCTTTGATCCGGAAGGTGCGTAATTTTAAAATCTTCGAATGTCGCTGTAAAACCTTTTCCGTCAGGACTTGCTGCCATCATACCCACTTGTATTGTTTTATGCTCCGGAAAATATACGGTATTGGTCATCGTATAATTGATACCATCGATAGAATAAAAAATTTCTACAGCATCTAGTTTACGTACGGCTTTCATCCATACATTTTTTGGTTTTTCTTTTAATCCCAATACACTCCACGAACTTTTATCGATGGTATGTACGGTACTAATGTTATAAATTCCGTCTACATATTCAACACCGGTTTTGATGTAATTGTTTTCATCAATTCGCAGCATCAGGCAAATCTGATCGAATCTGGTTTTGTAAACCGCGCTCATTTTTACAACAGTTTCAAACTCGCCGCTTCTTTCGGTATATAAAAATGGTCCGTCGTTTACTGTAAATCCGTAGTGGCTTTTGTTCCAGTAATCAGACTGGGGCGTAACCTGCATGGTGAGTTTATTGTCTTTTATTTCCCATTCTGTCGGCTCATTCAGCCAGTTCATTGCGCTTAATTTTTGAGCATTTCCCTTTACCGTCATAATACCTATAAGGATAAGAGCCAAGTGCATTCTCTTCATGATTTCTTTAATTTTTTTGAATTTTATTAATAATTTACAAAGAAGGCAATTCGTTATTTGTACAGCAATAGTTATTTATAACCATTTTGAGGTTTAACGAAATAATTTTCTACTTTTAACGCGCTATGGTAATGCAATGCTATTAGAAAAAATGAATTACTGTTATGAATCCCATTTCCAAATTAGAAGATCAATTTTCATCTGAATTTATAGACGGCCCGGACAAGCGCAAACAAGCTTTGGATGAGGCTGTTCAAACCATGAAAGAGTTTGTCAGAATCGATCATTCGGTAGCCGTGTTGTCAGATCTGGCCGATAACAAAAGTTATATTTTTACAGGTGATTTTGGGAGTTTTTTCGAAATGGATACTTCCGGATATCTAACCATTGATTCTATTTGGGAAGAAGATATTTATCAGCGCATTCATCCGGATGATCTTTTTGAAAGGAATCTTTTAGAATTAGAGTTTTTTAATTTTCTAAAAACGGTCGAACCAGACGAAAGACTGCATTATGCAACTAAATGCAAAATCAGAACGCTGAACAGTAAAAAGGAGTATCAGCGTATTTTGCACCGCAGTTTTTATCTTAAAAACAGTTCCGAAGGTGGTTTATGGCTGGCGGTTTGTGTCTATAATTATTTATTTGAGAAAAAAGAAACGGTAACGGGCATCGACGGAAAAATTATTAATACTAAAACGGGAGAAAGTGTTTATGTTGATACGTATGTAAATTGTATCAATTTGCTAACGTCGCGTGAAAAGGAAGTTTTGGTATTAATAGGCAAAGGTGTTATTAGTAAAGAAATTGCCGATCAACTCAATATAAGCATTAATACAGTAAACCGACACAGGCAGAATATCCTCGAAAAACTGAATGTAAGTAATTCTATCGAAGCAGTACGAACGGCCGATGCTTTGAATTTGTTGTAGAATTTTAAATTAACAGGGAGATTTTATAACTTTTAGCAACGATTGTATAAGTCTTGTAGATAGTCTTTTAAGTAATTTTATGATAACTTAAAAATGCAGCACATGAAAACAAATAATCAAAATCAGAATACTGCTAAGCAAAGTGGTACTGACAATCGCAGTGATACGAGAAAACATCAATATAAGGATCATGATGAAGTTTTAACAAACGATGAAAATTATGATGTTGATACACACAAATTTAAAGGTGAAAAACCAGATTTCAACGATAAGTTGAATAATGAAGAAAAAAAATAAAAAATAAAAACGTCTCAAACCCTAAATTTGAGACGTTTTTATTTGGATTATAGTCTGATTCTTAAAACAATTCGAGTTGATTACCAGGATTGAAAGGTTTCTTTTTTGGAGGTTTTGCATCGCCAAAAACAGTTCTTCCACCGTATTTGTGCGATTCGTCGCGTTCTCTTTGCACGAGCGCATCAAAATTGGTATTGGGCGTAAAGCTTTCTTCGGCTTTTCGTGAGATTTCAGATAATTTGCGAATTGCATCTATTTTGTCATTGTTGCCAATTTTAGCGCGATGAATGGCTCTTTGCAAAGTATCGATTGTTTCGTCGTAGATTTTTACGGGAACAGGAAACGGATGTCCGTCTTTTCCTCCGTGTGCAAATGAAAAACGTGCAGGATCTTCAAATCGGGTAGGAGTGCCGTAAATCACTTCGCTCACCAATGCCAGTGATTGCAAAGCTCTTGGTCCCATTCCTTTTAAAAGCAACAGTTCTTCAAAATCTTCGGGTTTGTTTTCATGAGTGGCCCAAAGCATAGCGCCCAGTCTTTTCATATTCACATCTTCTATCCTCACGTCGTGATGTGCAGGCATCGAAAGATATTGCATTTCTTTCATGATTTTAGCCGGAGATTCTTTTGCTAATTCTAAAATACCTTCTCTTGATTTTGCAGCCGTCTGAGCAGTAAGATTTAAAATCGTGCCTTGATTTTCGCCATAAATAAAAGTGTGAGGTTCTTCTACAAAAGACTTTAAATCCTGTGAATGCCAATGGTATCTTCTGGCAGTTTTAGAATTTGGATTCATTCCTTGCTGAATAACAGCCCATTGTCCTTTATTATCTACAATAAAATTATGTTGATACAATTGAAATCCGTCCTGAATAGCCGTGTTGTCAACTTTAGCCGTAAGTCTGCTGCAATTGGCAAGATTGATGCCGTCAAGTCCCGTTTTTTCGCCCACAAATAAAAGTTCCTGTGGTGTAAGCATAGAATGTTTGCCTTTTCCTCCGCAGATATAAATACCAAGTTCTTTCGAATGCGGATTAACAGATTTCTTTAATGCTCCGAGTACCGAAGTGGTAATTCCGGAGGAATGCCAGTCCATTCCCATTACGGCGCCAAAACTCTGAAACCAAAAAGGATTGCTTAGTTTACTTATGACTTCTGAAGTAGAAAATTCCATTGCGATTGTTTCGACAATGGCAAGACCAAGTTTAGACATGCGTTCGGCAAGCCATAAAGGAACATGTCCATAATGTAATGGAAGATCTGCTGTACCGGAACGTTTCATGGGTTAGTATTGAATTGATACAAAAATACGAAAAAATACACGGTAAATTAATGTTCCTTGTAAGGGCAAAGCTTTTCATTGAAAAATGAGATATTATGTTTAAAGTACTCTCATTTTTGTCATTTCGACCGAAGGGAGAAATCACACTGGAAATTGCGCAAAGAGAATCGCCAATCTTTGTCGATGTACGAGTGTGATCCTTCCTCCGTCAGGATGACAAGATTGTGGTTATTTTGCGGTTATTTTTTACTGTAAAGTTACCTAACCGCAAAGCACGCTTAGGTTTACGCAAAGTTAAAGATAAAGCTTTGCGAACTTTGTGTTTTCTTAAAGAATGTAATAATTTCTTTGTGTGCTTTGCGGTTAATTTTTTACTGCAAAGTTACCTAACCGCAAAGCACGCTAAGGATTACGCAAAGTTCGCAAAGTTACACCCAAAGCTTTGCGAACTCTGTGTTTAGTAAAACCAAAGTAATAAAATCTTAGCGCGCTTTGCGGTTAAAAATAAGTAGCAAGAAATTACCATGAAATCAGGTATTGCATAAGGAATAGAGCGTGAGTAAATTTGTTGTTAATCAAAACGTATTATAATGAAAAACAACAGAAACAGCAATCGTTCTTTAAAAAACAAAGCTTCAGGAGTACTACAAAATCTATTTTATATATCGGCATTTATCCTTTTGTTTAGTGCTTGTTCGAGTGATGATAATGGCGGATCAGACAAGCAATCCGACTATTATTTCAGAGCAAGTTTAGATGGTAAAAAGATAGATTTTCGTACTGCAAAATTTCAGGGCGGAGGTAATGACAACCGTTTTGAAATGATTGTACTTGGAGGATTTGACGGACCGCATCCTACTAAAGCTGGTGAGCAATTGCCGCCATCATTAGATTTTGAAATCTGGAAAGTAGGCGGCAACATTACTCCAGGTACTTATTCGACTCCGGGTGAACTGGAAATGATTGCGCGATACGCGATTCAGACTCCAGACGGAACGATACTTTACAATACTGCTATTGGCGATGATGTTTTTACGGCAAAAATTGAATCTATTAGCAAAACGGGTATTAAAGGCACATTTGAAGGAATGGTTCGAAATGTATCTTCAGGAAAGACAATAAGTATTACTGAGGGTTCTTTTAATCTTCCGTATGATCAGATTGTTAATCCATAATTGATTCTGGCTGAAAGGATTCGTTGTTCATGGCAACGGCAATTCTGGCACTTTTTATAAATTCGATTAACTCAAATTTGTTCAATTCAAGAGCCAGAGTATTGATCTCGTCTTCTTGTCCTGTGACTTCAAAAACGGTATAGTCTTTTTCGATGATAATGTATCTGGCGTTGTATTTTTTAAACAACCCATCGATATTTTCCGGGTGCATCATTCCCGAAGTTTTTATTTTAAACAATGCCATTTGTTTCCAGACGATTTGATCGTTTGTATTGTAATAACATTTAAAAACTTCGATGATTTTTTCGATTTGAAGAGCTATGTTTCTGACGATTTCGAAAGTTTCATTGAGAACAAAGGTAAACCGATACATTTGATCGATTTCGCAGGTAGAAATATTAAGCGTTACGAGACTTATTTTTCGTCGGGAAAGGATCACGGTGAGTTGATGTATTAATCCCATTTGATCTTCTGTGTAGGCTGTTAAAGTATATTCTTGTTTCATTTGAAAGCTTATTAATTGTTTGAAATATTGATGATTAGTGGTTTTTAGAAATAAAAAAACCTTCCTCGTTTTGACTGAGAAAGGTTTTTGTTATTGCACAATAAAATCCTGTCCCGTCATAAATGAGGAATAATAATAATCGTGCTAATAATAATTTGTACTGAATTTTTCATATCTGTTTTAAACAAAAAAACCTCCCAAATTGGGAGGTTTTATAGTGTATCTGTGTACTTATTTATATAACATCCCTGCTCATTATCGAATGATAATAAGGCTAATAATAGAGATGTTAATTATGTTTTTCATTTTGTTTTTGATGAGCAACAAATGTATTGATTTTTATACAACTAAAAAGTTTTTTTTATGAAATGATTTTCTTTAAGTAATAATAGTGCTTAATAATCTAACCACAATTTCAGTAAAGAAGCTTTTGTTCTGCTTACAATAACGGCTTCGTCTTTACTGTGTTTTATTTTGAGTTGTAATTTTCCGTTAAAGTAATTATTGACTTTTTCGATAGCATTGATATGGATGATATACTGGCGATTGGCCCTGAAAAAGCTTTTAGGATTGAGTTCCTGTTCAAGGGCTTCGAGCGTATGCGGTACCACAACTTCTTCGCCATTGAATAAATAAGCGTAATTAATATTCAGGTTGGAGTAAAAACAGGCAATATCTTCTACATCAATTTTTCTAAAACCGTCCCGGTAAGGTATTAGAAAACGGTTTCTGTATTCTTTGGGCTGCATATAGGCAAGTAGTTCTTCGATCTGAGATTTAGGACTTGCAGATTGTTGTAATGCGTTTTCTAATTTGAGTATGGCTGCTTCAAGTTCGTCTTTTTCAATTGGTTTAAGCAAATAGTCGACACTATTGTATTTAAAGGCTTTAATGGCATATTCGTCATAAGCTGTGGTAAATATAATAGGGCAGGTAAGATCGGTGAGATTAAAAATTTCAAAACTCAGTCCATCGGCCAATTGCACATCCATAAGGATAAGGTCCGGAGCCTGATTTTGGGACAACCAGGAAACGGTATTTTTTACACTCGCCAGAACGCCAACAATTTCGACGTCGGGTCTTATTTTGAGTATCAAACGTTTGATTCTTTCCGAGTTGAGTTTTTCGTCCTCAAGGATTAATATTTTGTTTATTGTATTCATTTGATGAGCGGTACTTTTATGGTAAAAGTTTCCTTATTATTTTCTATAGCCACTTTTCGATCGCTTAATAAGGCATAACGATGGATGATATTTTTTAGTCCAATTTGTGTCGAAGGCGCTTTTTTTATCAGTGGTAAAATAGTATTTGATACTACTAATTCGTCGTTATCATTAGAATAAATCTGAACGACTAATGGGTTTTCTTCTTCGGTACGGTTATGTTTCAGCGCGTTTTCAATAAAAAGCTGAAGTGTAATTGGCGGAATCTGCATGTTGAGTTTCGATTTGTCGATATCGATATGAAAAGTACAGCCATCTCCCATACGGTTCTCAATTAGAAAAAGATAAGCGTGAAGAAAATGTAATTCTTCGTGTAAATGAACGAGTTTCTTTTTGGAATTGATTAATAAATAGCGATAGACTTTTGCAAAGTTTTCGGTGTATTCATGTCCTAACTGCTGATCTTTAAGTATCAGTTCTGAAAGTACGCTAAGGTTATTAAAAACAAAATGCGGATCGAGCTGTAATTTAAGGGCTTGCAGTTCTATTTCGGCTGCTATTTGTTTGCTCTCGGCTGCTTTTACTTTGTATTCTGCGGCTTTTATGGTGGCGTTTTTCCAGTTTTTTAATAAAAAATCACCCGTATTAAGGGCGCTTACCATTAATGCCCACAATATGATCGAAATAATGGTATAAAATGTTTCCCGCAAACCTATTTTAACTGGGGGAGTCACGGTTAGATACTCTCCATACATATAATAGATAATACATAAACCAATAATTACGAGCAATGCGCCAAAGCTTTGAAATATTATCTGAATGATGAGTCGTTTTACAGGATTTACCATCCAGGATATTTTCCTGTTTAAAACCCTGTCGATAAAAAGGCTTACAATTAATATGATAGCGCAGAAAATGATATTGGTTAGTACATCCAACAGCATTAAATGTGATGGTAAGTTAAAATAATCCCGCCAGTACGAAAAAGGGAATAAGATAAATAGGGTCGAGTAAGAGCCTAAAAATAAGAACGTAAAAAGAAGCAGACTCTTTTGGTAGCTCTTTTCTACAGGACCAGTTATTTCTTCGGTACGATTCACAAGATTGTTTTTTATGAGAGATCAAAAGTGGGATGATTTCTTTTTGAGTCTGCAAATAAAAGAATTTTGATGGAGTTTTAGCCGAAATAAAAGTTTTTTTTGAGTATTGGGTTTTTATTTTTTGTGATGTGAAGTCGCTGTTTATAAGGGTTTTTGATTTGAAACAGGGTTCGGTTTTTAATTCAACAGATCAAATTGACGGTTCACCGTACAGATTCGTCAGTTCACTTAATAAATCCTCGGAAAAGGGCTAGACGGCGAATATTTTTGCACCATAAATTATAACAAATAATCTAAAACAATGAAAAAAACAATGGTAATGACACAAGAAGATTTCTGTAATGCAAAAACGAATGCGCAATTACAGCAGTATAAAAAAAATGCAGTAATTTTTCTTTTTATGATGCTTTTTAGTTCTATGGCTTCTGCACAAAAATCGAAGGTATTAGATGCCTTTTTTAAATACGGAATCGATTCCAGCATTTTGAATCCGGAGAAAACAAAACGACCTGATAATCTTGCTTTCGATTTTAAACAAACCATCATAACGAGTGCGAGCGAAGCTGTAACGATTGCCAAATTCGATCCGTCTGCTTCCGGACCAGAGCAATGGAGTGTGGTTTCTATAGACGGGAAATCGCCTTCTAAATCAGCAACAAATTCTTTTAGAAAGAACCAAAGCAAAACTTCGCCAACGCCTCCTACAGATGAGACAAGTTACAAGATTGAAAAAGAAACTCCTGATCAGTTGGTTATTAGCTATAAAGTAGAAACGGGTGCTCTTACTAAAGAAAATGCTTTCGTAAAAGATTGTCGATTTTATATGACCATCAATCTTAAAACTAAGAAACTGGACCAAATAGAAACGCTAAATGAAAAGCCGGTAAAGGTTAATATTCTTACTGCAGATAAATTTGACATTGTGGTAAAATACAAATGGAACGACGATGCGAGACAATATGTTCCTGTAAATGAAAATCTTAATATGGAAGCTAAATTTATAGGACAGGCAACAAACGTAAAAACGATTACAGAATACTCTAATTACGCAAAGAAATAAAGAGAAACGGCAGGTTTTAAAATCTGTCGTGGCTACAAAAAATAATAGTACGGGATCGTATTGTTCTAAATTAAAAAAGAGATTAAAAAATGAAAAAAATTATTACAGCTACCGTTTTGTTCCTATCGGTATTAGGTTACAGCCAGGTACATGTTGGTGTTAAAGGCGGAGTAAATTTGAATAAATTAGATGGTAAAAATTTTGATAGTGATTTTGAGCTGGGTTATCAATTGGGTGGTTTCGCTTACTACAATTTTACAGATTTTTTAGGGATTCAGGGAGAAGTATTATTCAATCAGACAAATACTAAAATCACGGATAATTATAAGGATGTTTTTAATGATGCTTTCAAAAAAGACAAAACGCTTAACTATATTAGTGTGCCGGTATTACTGCGTTTAAACAGCGAAGGACTGATTACTGTTGTTGCGGGTCCGCAGTTTAGTTTTCTGGCCAGCGGTAATGAAACGGTTTTGAATAATAGTAAAAAATTGTTCAAGAAAACTGATTTTGCCTTTGTTGCCGGAGCCGAGGTAAATATAAGACCGGTCACTATTTTTGCCAGATATGTATGGGGCTTTTCTGATGTGAGCGATTTTGGATCTAAAGCAAATAGTCAACAAATTCAGGCAGGATTGTCTCTTCGTTTGCTTTAGTACAATGGATTTTTATAAAATACTAAAAGGCCTTCTTGTAACACTGGCAATCTTGTTTATCTCGATATGTGTAGTAATTAGCATTGCTATTACTTTTGTTTTAAAAGCGAGAACAGAATTGAACGAAAAGATTAATAGTAGTTTAGGTATTGAAAAATGATCCTTTGGTTCACCAAAAAAAAATATTGGCCGTAAATAAAAGAGCTTGGTTAGTTCGAAACAAAAAGTCCTCAGTCAATTTAATTTGCTGAGGACTTTTGATTTATAAGGATAGAAAAAATTAGAATGCCTGTGCAAAACTAATGGTAAGGCGTGTACCGTTTTCTTTAACGTAATTCATATTATTAGACTGCCATTGCGAAATAACAGAATAATAATCTTTGTTGAATAAATTTTCGACTCCTAAACGAATGGTGCTTTTTTCTTTGAAAGTATAACTTGACGAAAGATTAAAAGCCGTGAATGATTTTACAGGACCTGTTCCGTAAGTATAAGCGCCATTAACGGGTTCAAATTTATCTCTTCCTGATGTGTTGATCATTTGCAGAAAAACCGACCAGTCTTCAAGAGGTCTGAAAATGGTGTAAGCAGTTAGTTTTGGCGGATTGATACGGTCACCTCCTAAATATACTTTTTTGTCTGCAAGTTCACGTTTTCCTTCTGTATACGAATAATTGGCTCCAATATCAAGTTTTGGATGAAGACGATATTTTGCTGATAATTCAAAACCATAAATTTTTTCAGGCGAACGGGAAATTTGCGGATTTCCATCAACATAAACATACGAAGCGCCTAGTTTTGAAGTACTGTAATAAACAGCTCCTTCATAAGAAAATTTTTCAAAATCTCCGGAGAATCCAAACTCGTAGTTATTGGCCGTAACCGCTTTTATCGAAGTATTGTTTACAGTGTTTTCTTTTGCAGCACGCAATACCAAACCTAAATCGGCAACGCTGAAACTTTGAGAAAAACTTACAAAAGGTTTAAACAAAGACCATTTTGTATAACGCAATCCTGCATTGAACATTAACGCATTAAAATCAAGCGCTCCGCCATTTACAGCGATTCCGCCGCCAACATACGTTCCGTTTACGTAATTACGAATACCAATAGTGGTATAATCCGGAACGTCAATATTAACATTTTCAAGTCTTAAGCCTGTTTTTAATACCAAATTTGGTCCAAACATGTTTTTAATTTGAAAATACGGAGCCAGATTCGTCATACTCATTTCCGGAATTACCAATCTTCCATCAGTAAGATGCGTGTCTGTTATATCCGAAAGAATATCCAATCCGTACGTTATATTACCTGAAATCAAAGAACTAAATTCATACGGCGTATTTAAATTCAAACGAAAACCCAGTTTTTTACTTTGTGTAGCCGGCTGTCCGTTATTTTCAAAAAAGTCACTATAATTAATTAGCGTAAGGTAATCCTGAAAGTAAAGCGTAGCATTAACATCTGTATTTCCAATTAAATTCTCGCCCGTATAACTCAAACTTGCATTATGATTATAAGGTGTTCCTTCCGGTTCTCCCGGACGCTGTCCTTTAACACCAGTAGTTGGCGAATCAAAGTTGCCGTAAACTCCCGCTTTTGCGATATAATATGTATGTTGGGTACTATTAAAATAGTTATACATTAACTCTATGCGGTTTTTGGCATTGATATCATACCCAATTTTAGCAAAAGCATTCCAGTTTTTAAGATCGTTCATTCCGTATTCAGGAGAAAGTACGCGTCCTTTCGCATCGCGATACAATCCCGTTTCTTCATAACGCCCGCTTACCACATAATCAAACTTATTTACTTTTCCGGTAAATAACTGCGACACAAAGAAACCCGCTGTTCCTTTAGGTTTTACCAGAGAAAAATTAGTTCCCGCCTCTGTCGATCCGCTTATTGCTTTGTCAACATTTGCTTTTTTGGTAATATAGTTAATCAAACCACCATCTGCGCCATTACCATAAATAGCAGTCGCTCCTTTAATTACTTCTACACGATCTAAAACCGTAGGATCAAGAGAACGCATGTCTTTGGCACCATCTCTAAGCGGCGTCGATTGAGGAATTCCGTCAATCATAACTAACACACGTCGGCCTCGTAAAGTCTGACCCAAATTTTGAGTTCTGTTTGTCGAAAATCCCAAGCCAGGTACAGATGCGCCCAGGATATCACTAAGATTAGAACTTATACTAAGTTGTTGTTGTATTTGCTTTTTAGATAACAAAGTAACCGAGGAAGGAACTTCGTTTAAAACTTCTGCCTGTCTTGATGCAGAAATTACGATTTCTTTTAATTCGTTATCATTTGCCGAATGATCAAGTAGAATACTGTCCTGACTTTTGATGTTTTTATCTTTTGTAGTAGCTGTATTTGTTTTTGAAACTTGCTGCGCAGAAAGCGAACTTATCATAAAAAACAGGATAAGAAAGGAAGAATATTTTATCATTATTATTTAGACTTAATTTAAATAGTTGTAAATATAGAAAATGAAACAACAAATAAAGCCTGCAAATTATCATATTGAGTGATAGAAAAACTCAATTATAGCTGATTGTATTGATAACTAGTAAAATACAAGTCTAAAGAAGTTTTCTTAATTTTTGATTAATT
The DNA here is from genome assembly GCF_902804475.1 of Flavobacterium bizetiae. GTDB lineage: Bacteria > Bacteroidota > Bacteroidia > Flavobacteriales > Flavobacteriaceae > Flavobacterium > Flavobacterium bizetiae. The sequence goes on along the minus strand of NZ_CADCSU010000106.1, from coordinate 79 downwards.
TTTTTATTGAAATTAGCCTCTAAAAGAAATAGTAAAAAACAATCTAATAATTTTTGATAAAATTTAAGAATCAAAAAAA
>NZ_CADCSU010000105.1 GCF_902804475.1 Flavobacterium bizetiae | reverse complement strand
AATTTATACGTTTAGTTTAAATAAAAAAACTTTTTTTAATTTAATTGAAGCAAATTTAACGTCAATTTAAAAAATATCTCATTAAATTGCCGGCGTCATTTTTTAGATAAAACAAAAAAAAGGGCTATTAATGGGAAAATTACAACGTTTTAGTAAATATTCAAACATTCTTTTGATATCTTCTTAAAAAGTTGCGAAATTATTTTTTATATAATTTTCAGCCCATAAAAGCTTTTTCTTACTAAAAAAAACGAACGCAAAATGTTAAAAAACCAAGCAATACTCTTATAATCATCTAAATTACAATAAAAACATGAATAAAAAGGACAATTTCATTCAGGAAATAAACAATGGTTATTCCTCTAAAGGCGACAGTATAACTTTAGGCGGAGCCATTCTTGACGGAGAACCGCTTGCCGAAGCTCATGTCAAAATTCCTTTAAAAACCTTAAACCGCCACGGATTAATAGCCGGCGCTACCGGAACCGGTAAAACAAAAACGATCCAGGTTTTTTCTGAACAATTGTCAAATGCCGGAATTCCTGTTTTAATGATGGATATAAAAGGGGATTTTAGCGGAATTGCAGAAGAAGGTAAAGAAGAGGGTTTTATTACTGAAAGACATGCCAAAATAAACATCCCATATAACGTTGCTTCATTTCCGGTAGAACTAATGTCTTTATCCAAACAAAACGGAGTTCGTTTAAGAGCTACCGTATCTGAATTTGGTCCTGTTTTGTTTTCGCGAATTTTAGATTTAAACGATACTCAGGCTGGCGTTGTTGCTGTTATTTTTAAATATTGCAACGACAACAACATGCCTTTACTTGATTTAAAAGACATCAAAAAGGTTATTAATTATATTACTGAAGAAGGAAAAGAAGAAATCTCTGCCAATTATGGCAAAATTTCGACCGCTACTACGGGAACTATTCTGAGAAAAATAATAGAATTAGAACAACAAGGCGGTGATATATTCTTTGGTGAATTGTCTTTTGACATTGAAGATTTGATGCGAATTGATGAAAACGGAAAAGGATATGTAAATATCATTCGCTTAACTGATATTCAGGATAAACCAAAATTATTCTCGACATTTATGTTGAGTTTATTGGCCGAAATTTATCAAAAAATGCCTGAAAAAGGAGATGTATCTCAACCTGAATTAGTTATTTTTATAGATGAAGCGCATTTAATTTTTAATGAAGCCAGCAAAGTTTTGCTAGAACAAATTGAAACCATTATAAAACTGATTCGTTCGAAAGGTGTTGGCATCTATTTTGTAACCCAAAATCCTATGGATGTCCCAAGTGGCGTTTTGGCGCAATTAGGATTAAAAATTCAGCATGCTTTAAGAGCTTTTACAGCAAATGACCGTCAGGCGATCAAGAAAACAGCCGATAATTATCCTACTTCTCAATATTACAAAACAGATGAATTATTAACAAGTCTGGGAATTGGTGAAGCTTTGGTTACAGCCTTAAACGAAAAAGGGATTCCAACGCCACTTGTTGCCACAATGATGCGTGCCCCAATGAGCCGAATGGATGTTTTAACTTCTGACGAAATTAATACCATCAATAGCAAATCGAAACTGGTTAAAAAATATGCCGAAGAAATTGACAGCGAAAGTGCCTACGAAATTCTAAACAAAAAAATTGCCGATGCTCAGCAAGCAAGCGCGCAACAAGAACAACAAACACCAACCAAATCATCAAAAGCTGAACCAAGCACTACAGAAGTTGTTACAAAATCAGTTTTGAAAGTAGTCACAAGTGCTACTTTTATTCGTGGTGTTTTTGGCGTTTTATCCAAAATTTTTAAGAAATGATCTAAATAAAATTTAAACCATATAAGTTATTTAAGTCAATATAATGTTTTGCGCATAAATTAAACAAACTTATATCGCTATTTTCGTTTAAACGTCTTATTGTCAAACAAATAAAATCCGACACATTTCAAAAATCTGTCGGGTTTACTATTTATAAATTAAATGAACTTATAAAACTTATATGGTTCAAAAAACTATGAATTTTCTAACAACTCCAAAATCTTATTTTCGATTTCGGGCGTGTTCCAGATATTTTCGATATTCTCTGTTCTTAAAACCTCTTCCATAATTCCGTTCTGGAAATCACCAATAGCCAAAGCCTCGGCATACGGGCGATCACTAAAGGTAACACGACTATAAAGCGGAATCCATTTGTCAGGATGTTTATCAGAGAATGCTTTTTCTATTTTCTTTTGCAGCAAGAATTTTTCATCAGCCGTTTTTGTACTCATTTCCATGAAATTTCTATACGAAAGTTCCGCAATCGCATCAGCATTTGGCTTACGGGAAATTTGATACTCAGAGAAAATCTTCTTCCAGTTATCACCATATTGCTCAATCATTTCATATAAAACCGTGATATCTTCAAATCCCGCATTCATACCTTGTCCGTAAAACGGAACAATGGCATGACAAGCATCACCAATTAAAGCAATTTTATCTTCATAAGTCCAGGGGAAACATTTCATGGTTACCAAAGTACTCGTTGGATTTTTAAAGAAATCTTCAGCCAATTTCGGAATCACTTCAATCGAATCCGGGAAGTTTTTCTCAAAAAAATCCTCAACCATTTTACGATCAGTAAGACTTGCAAACGAATTTTCACCCTCGAAAGGCATAAATAAAGTACACGTAAAACTTCCATCAAGATTAGGAAGCGCAATTAGCATATATTCTCCACGAGGCCAGATATGAAAAGAATTCTTATCCAGTTTATGAGTCGCATCAGCATTTGCTGGAATATTCAATTCCTTATATCCCATGTTCAAAAATTCCTGCGAATAATTAAACATACTCTGGCGTTGCATTCTATGACGAATTCTCGAAAAAGCACCATCGGCACCAAAAACCATATCATATTTTATCTCCTCCCACTCGCCTCTTTCGGTTTCGCCAATATGCAAAGTCGCATCACTTAGCGTAACATCCCAGATTTTTTGGTCAAAATAAAATTCGGCACCAGCTTGTTCCGCGAGGTCGATCATTTTCCTGTTCAGCGTTCCGCGCGAAATCGAATAAATCGATTCGCCTTCCTGCCCGTAGTTCTGAAAATTGAGTTTATCGACCAAATGAATGGCGCGTTTGTCCATCGGAATCGCGATTTCACGAACCGAATCGCCAACGCCAACGCCATCAAGCGCTTTCCATCCACGATTAGACATGGCCAAATTGATAGAACGACCCGAAAAATTAATTTTGCGAATATCAGGACTACGATCATAAACATGAACGGTGTGACCTGCTTTTTTGAGATAAATTGCCAATAGTGATCCTACCAATCCAGAACCTACAACAGCAATTTTTAGTGGAGTTTGCATCAAGAAAAATCTAAATATAAGATCGTAAAAATAAGTAATAAATACACAACAGCTTTAAAATAAAACAAATATTTAGACTAATTCGTGATAATTATTTGGGCATGACCCGCCGAAAAAAGCGGGTCGGGCTTTCGGCTTTATTCCCAATTAACAAAAACTACGGCTAAAAAGCCTTGTTTTTCTAAATCGGGAGATACCGCCTCAAATGCAATTCACTGAACTCCGCTGACAATAAAATAATGTGAAGTAATCCCTCATGCAAGTCTCGTTTTCATAACAAATTCTGGTTTTTAATGATTTATTAGAAATATCGAAAAGTCAATTTTCACTAGAATATATAATCTAAAGAAACGCACAGTTGCAAAGTTTTTAATTTGTATTTTCGTTGGATAAAAGAAAACCGTTAATCTTATGAAAGATTGTGAATTATCAAATATTGACATAGAAGAAATCGAATGTTTTCTTGAAGAAATTGAGAAGTCCTTTAAGGTTCACTTTTTGAATAATGAATTAATTCATATTACAAAATTTGGCCAACTTTGCGATTATATTACAAATAAAATAGAACTTGAAAATTGCAGTAATTGCACTAATCAACAAGCCTTTTATAAACTTCGTGAAGCAATTGCAATTATTTTAAATATTGAAAAAAGAACCATAACCTTAAATCAGCCACTTACTGATCTTTTCCCACGCAAAACAAGAATTACAGATATTAAAAAACTAGAAACTTATTTGGGTTTTAAACTAAATATTTTACGCCCTCACCATTGGTTATCTATAATCTTTTCTGCTTTATTCACCATATCTTTTGTTGCTCTTTTTTTTATTTTGCCAATCGGATTGTTAGGTATCTTGATTTCTATAACCGGATTTAAAATCTCACACGAGAATGGAACCGAGTTAAGTCTAAAAACTATCAGAGAAATAGTTAAAAAAATGACCAGAAAGAATTACCTCGAATCAAGAAGAAACCAAAACACCTTTAATAAAAACGAAATAGAAAATGTATTAATTGATTGGTTTAGTAATCAATTTGATTTAGACAAAACGAAATTAACCCGAGAAGCAAAATTATTTTAACTACAATAAAAGCTTAATAAGCAAACACTATACTCAAAATGAACCTCTACTCCGAACATTACGTAAGTCCGAAAACTGAAAGGTTCGTCAATAAAATTTGGTGTCTCGATAACAGCATCGGCGAAAGCCTGATCGAGAATAAACTTGTTTTACCCAATGGTTGTTTTAATCTGGCAATTGTTAGTGGAAATGCCATAGAAGTTCATACAAGCAAAAATAAATACACAATGAATGAAGGTTTTTACTTTTGTTCGCAAATGACTAATAAAGTTTTGGTTAATATTCAGCCTAAAACTAAAGTTACCATTATTCAATTGCATAGCTGGACACTTTCGTTTTTTCCAAAATATGATTTGAATAATTTTTCAGATGCCATTATCAAAATTGATGATGCCGAATTGCCTTTTCAAAACAAAATCGAAGTTGGTTTAAACAGTGATATTTCGCCATTATTAAACACCATTAATTCTTATTTTGAAGATTTAAATGTTTTAAATACTACTAAAACCATAGTTGAAAAAATCTGCGAACTCATTAAACTTCACCATGAAGAAATCACGGTTTCGGAAATTGGAAAAACATTAAATTCTTCGCAAAGATCGCTTCAAATTAAATTCAAAATTGCAACCGGACTTACGATCAAAAATTATATTCAGATTTTAAAATTCAGAAAATCTGTAGACCAAATGGTACATTCTGATTTAGAAAAATTAAAACTGACGGATGTTGCGCTTTATAATAAATATTTTGACCAGTCGCATTTTATAAAAAAGTTTAAAGATGTGACGAAGACCACTCCAAAAATGTTCAATTCTGATTCTTATTTTCTTTCTAAAAAAAGATAATATTCGCATTTGTACAATTTTGTCGTTACTATTTGCTGTACTATTGCAAAATCATCAATCAATCAAATTAATCAAAAATGAAAATCAACAAATCATTTTTCCAGTTAAAAGTAATTTTAGTTGGAATACTGCTGCTCCAATTCCATATTGGATTTTCTCAGGAAGAAAAAAACTCTAAACTGTACAAAGCCATTATGTCAAAAGACAGTCTTTTGTTTAACATCGGGTTTAATACCTGCGATGTATCACAATTCGAAAATTTACTAAGCAACAATTTCGAATTCTATCATGACAAAGACAGTATTCAAGACAGAACTTTATTTCTAAAAAACATTAGAAAAGGTTTATGCAGTTCAACCAAAACCTATCAAGCGCGAAGAGATTTGGTACCAGGCAGCACCGAAATTTATCCGTTGTCTAAAAATGGCGTTTTATATGGCGCGTTGCAAATTGGAATTCATCAGTTTTTTGAATCTACGCCGGAAGGAAAAGACAAATTTGGCAGCACGGCAAGATTTACTCATGTCTGGATTTTAGAAAACGGAATCTGGAAACTAAGACGATCCTTTAGTTACGATCATCAGGAGACCAATACCGCAGGAACGAAATCAAGTATTTTTGATAATGATTCTGAAATTGAAAAATGGTTACAGCAAAATAACGTTCCAGCTCTTGGACTTGGCATTATCAATAACGGAAAATTGCAGCAAATAAAAGTATTTGGCGAACTTAAAAAAGGAGTTACAGCACCTTACAACACCATTTGGAATGTTGCTTCGTTAACCAAACCTGTAACGGCAATGGTAGCTTTGAAACTCGCAAGTGCAGGAAAACTGAATTTAGACGAACCTTTATATAAATACTGGACAGATCCGGATATTGCAAAAGATGCTAATACTAAACTTTTAACGGCAAGAATTATTTTAAGTCATCAAACCGGTTTCCCAAACTGGAGATTTATGAACGAATCCGGTAAACTTGATTTTAAATTTAAACCCGGAACAAAATATCAATATTCAGGAGAAGGACTTGAATATTTGAGAAAAGCGCTGGAAAAGAAATTCAACAAAACATTACCACAATTAGCCGATGAATTGATTTTTAAACCGCTAAAAATGACGGATACGAAATTTGTCTGGAATGATATTACCGATGTTTCAAGATTAGCAATTGGATATGACAATAAAGGAAATGCTTACGAACCTACTAAAAATAAAACCGCAAATGCTGCCGATGATTTATTAACAACAGTGCAAGATTACGGAACATTTTTATGCAGCGTAATGAATAGCGATGGCTTAAGTAAAAAAGTATTTGATGATATGATTTCGCATCAGGTCGAGACGAAGAAAAATAAATATTTTGGACTTGGTTTCGAAATATACGATTTAGGAAACGACAATTATGCGCTATCACATGGCGGAGCAGATCAAGGCGTTCAAACCATTGTTTTACTATTACCAAAAACAAAACAAGGGCTGATTATTTTTACTAATGTTGACGATGGTTACAAAATCTACGAAAAGATAGTAAACCATTATTTGGGAGAGAACGGAAAGAAAATAATTGAAATTGAAACGAAGTAAAATGGCAACTAATAAAGACACAACGATCAATCCCATGGTAAATGTAATAATGCTTTTTATTCTTTTTCTAAGCAAACAAGCCGTAGCCCAGACTAATAGCGAAGTTTTAAAGACTGATGTTCTCAGAAATGAAATTCTTAAAATGGATAGTTTACTTTTTGATGTTGCTTTTAACCAATGTGATGCCTCACAGTTTAAAAAAATAATAGCCGATGATGTCGAGTTTTATGACGACCGTTTTGGTTTGAATGTTTCAAAAGAAAATGAAATAAAATCACTAGATTCAAAATGCAGCCGACCTGAAAAACTAACCCGAAAATTAAATTCTTGTATCATTGACAAATTAGGTGATTTTGGTGCTGTACAAATAGGCGATCATACTTTTTATGTGGATGGAAAACCTGAAGGAACCGGAAAATTTATTCATATCTGGGAACGAAAAGACAAGGATTGGAAATTAAAAAGAATTGTTAGTTATGAGCATAGACCTATCAAAAAGTAATTTTTGGTCTGTGCTCTAATTTTCATAATTCTGGAAAAAATGAAAAATTTTGATTTATACTGAAACCTAATACAAAAACAGTCGTCTAACCAAAAGACGTCATCGTAATCCTCTGTGATTATTAAAGTTTCAATCATCAATCAAAATCGATCATTAACCATAATTAACTCATCCATCATTATGAAAAAATCAATCAAACTAATTGTTTTTAGCGTGTTGCTTCTGTTTTTCGTCTTCAATGTTTCTTTTGCGCAAGACAAAGCAAAACAAATTGAAGAACTCATTGGCAAGTACAATCAATACGGTCAATTTAACGGCGCTGCTCTTGTAGCTGAAAACGGAAAAGTAATTCTAAAAAAAGGTTTTGGTTCTGCCAATATGGAATGGAATATTCCGAATCAGACGGACACTAAATTTAGATTAGGATCTATTAGCAAACAATTTACGGCTTTCCTGATTGTAAAATTAGCCGAAGAAGGCAAAATAAAATTAGATGTTCCTATTACCACTTATTTGCCCGATTACCCAAAGGCAACAGGCGATAAAATAACCATACATCATTTGCTTACACATACTTCGGGTATTCCAAATTATACTTCGCTTCCTAATTTCTTTAAAGACCAAAGCAGAAATCCTTATACTCCTGAAGAATTCGTAAAAACATTCTCGAATTTACCTCTTGAATTTACGCCTGGCGAGAAATTCAATTACAGTAATTCAGGATATTTTTTACTAGGGTATATTATCGAAAAAGTTTCTGGAAAATCATATGAGCAATATTTACAGGAAACTATTCTTGATCCGCTAAAGATGGTGAACTCAGGTTACGACCATGGCGAAGTGATTTTAAAAAACAGAGCAGCAGGTTACGAAAAAAGAGGTAAAAAAATCAGAAATGCTCCTTATCTCGATATGAGTATTCCGTATGCTGCGGGTTCTTTATATTCAACTGTAGAAGATTTATATTTATGGGATCAGGCACTTTATACGAATAAATTGCTTTCGTCGAAATCTATGGAATCTTTATTTACTCCATATATCAAAGCCGGAAAAGGATCTTATGGTTACGGGTGGTTTATTGAAGAAGCTGACGGAGCAACAGGCAAAGTAAAAGTAATAGAACACGGAGGCGGAATAAATGGTTTTAATACTATAATTTACCGAATTCCGGGAGATAAAAATCTCATCGTTTTGCTCAATAATACGGGCGGAACGGTACTAAATGAAATCAGCCAGTCTATTCGTGCAATATTATACAATCAGTCTTTTAAAGCGCCTAAAATGTCGCTAGCATTTGAATTACTGGATGCATTCTCAGATCAAGGAGTTACGAGCGGTTTAAATACATATAACAAACTTAAGAACGATCCTGTTTATGCTATTGCTGAAGGAGAAATGAATCGGGTTGGATATGAATTACTTCAAAACGGAAAAACAAAAGAGGCTATAGAAGTTTTCAGAATAAATGCCGAAACATATCCAAAATCAGGCAATGCCTATGATAGTTTGGGCGAAGCTTATTTAAAAGACGGAAACAAAAAACTAGCCATTGCAAACTATCAAAAATCTATAGAACTTGATCCAAAAAATGAAGATGGCAAAAAAGCATTAGAAGGACTTTTGAAAAAATAATACTCAAAAAAGACGAACGCTCAATAGCGGTAATCTTTCTCTTACCAACTCTAATAATTCTGGTTTTAAGCCAAAATTATTAGAGTTTTTTTATTTTAAAAGTGTATTTCCGATTCCATATTTAGCATAAAAAAACTATTTTAGCGCTGCCCGAAAAAACAATTTCAAAAACCCAAATCAACCTGATTTACAGCTTTTACAAGCTGTAACCATTATTTATTTAACCTATGAAAAAATTAAAGACGCAACTTTTAGTATCATTACTATGCCTGTTTATTCCAATCATTGGTAATTCTCAAACAGCTGCCAAAACAGTTCCAATGCCCACTCAGCAAAACAAAATTATAATTGATAAGATTGTAGAAGCTGCACATTACAAAAACTATGTTATTGATTTTTGCTTAGAAACCATAAACGAAGCTGCCCTTAAAGAAAAATGGAACGATCAGAAAACTGTCGAAATCAGCCAAACAATCAATTATAAAAACTTCAGGGATGCTGTTTATAATATGTTCGCGTTTTATAACGAAATAGAATTAGAAACATTGCTAAAAACCTACAAACAAGATACCGCTTACCAAAGCTCAAATGTTATGATTACCAATGATGCTCTGGGCTATAATCTGGAGATTTTTGCAAATGATATTGTTAGGGGAAAATATAAGTAGAGGTTCTGAGGCTTTTTAGGTTCAAAGGAACAAAGGTTTCTTTTAGGCTCTGAGGTTCTAAGTTGCTAAGGCTCTAAGGTTTTTTAAAATTTTCTTGCTTACGAAATCTTTGTCAAAGTTTAAAACTTTGACAAAGATCTGAACAGTCACAGATTTACACAAAGCTTTGCGTTCTTAATGGCAAAGCCATCACAAGGCTAAAAACCTTTGCGAATCTTTGCGAAAAAACTTCGCGCCCTTTGCGGTAAAAAAACACAAACTGAAACAAAAAATTACTTCTTCACCGGCTTAAAAACCAGTTTAGTCGACGTTTTTATAATCTCGTCTTTATTCAATTTCATTTTTCTGAATTCGCCTGCATTGTACATTTCTGCCTGATCGTCGTAATGTTTACTAAAAGGATTTCCGGATTGTCCGGTTGGCAAAATACTCCAGCTATTTTCAATATCTGAAAAATCAACTACTCTTCGGGTTGATGGACCGCCTTTTGTGTAATACTTCCCTTCATTCGTAAGTCCGAAGAATTGATTGTTTATTACCTCGTTCGATCCCGGAGCGGCAAAAGGTCCCACATTAAAAAGTTTTCGCAAAGCAGCAATTTTCCCTAACGGATGCTCGTGTTCTACGGTATGAACTTTCCCCCAAGTCCAATCGGCAACCTGATCGCCCAATTGTTCCTGAAGTGCTTTTACAGATTCTTGAAATGATTTTGAAACAATATCTTTTCTGGTTTCTTTTACATTTTTAGTTTTGATATTATCCCACCAAACCGAATTTTCATTTTCAATTTGTCTGGCTATAACTTGTTTTCCTAAAGATAATCCAAGGAATAAATTAAAATTATCCTCTCCCATTTCATCTTCAAAAGTATTTTTAAGATATAAATAAATCCATTTGTTGTAAATCGTTGGAGCAACATCCTCAAGATTATTTGTGCCTTTCCATGATTTCAAAGCTGCAATTACTTCTTTTTCTTTTGCTGAAAGCGAAGCCGTATTTACATTCGAAATTAAACGCTGAACAACTCCCGGCGAAACTGGCGAAGTATTATCAAAAATCATTTTACTGATGGCTTCTTTGTCCCAATCAGACTTTGCATCCATTAAAGCTGAAATTCTTTTGGCGCGATCTTCCGGTAAATAATATCCCGGATACAAATATCCATCAATCGCTTCCGGCTGATTATTGGCGGAATATACATAACCCCATTTTGGATTTTCGGCGGAAGGATTTTTCGAAAAATCAAGATATTCTTTGATATCATCTTTACCACTGGCTCCGTCCAAAATAAAAAATGAATTCACTCCTTTGTCATGTTTGTAAAGCGTTCCCGTTGCCCACCAGGCTACATTTCCTTTTGCATCGCCATACATTACATTCAATCCCGGCGCAGCAACTAACTGAACTGCTTTCCTGAAATCGTCTTTACTTTTAGCATGTGATAGTCCGTAAACGGCATCTAAAATTTGTATAGGTTGTTGGGTATAAATCCACGACATTGCAATAGGATTTTTTCTATCCAGACGATCTAATAAATCATTCATGATTGGTCCGTGTCGGCTTGATTTAATTGTCAATACTACATCCGAAGTATCTTTTACTTTTATCGTTTTCTTTCTGGTTTCGTAAGCTGCAAAACCCGTTGGAGTTTGATATAGATTCGAATCTCCAACTTTATTCTTTTCCTGATAAAAATCGATATCATCATTTTCGAACATCGTTAATCCGTACGCATAATCACGATTGTGCGCCAATAAAGGATATGGAGTTCCGGCCAGATAACAGCCATACAATTCAAATTCCGGTGTAATTAAATGCGCCTCGTACCAGGTTGCCGGTTGCGAAAATCCAATATGCGGATCATTAGCAAAAATTACTTTTCCGTTTTTCGTTTTATTTGGTCCTGCAACCCAACTATTACTTCCCACAAAAGGCGGAATTGGCGAATTATCCAACAAAGCCGCTACTGATTTTGCAATTGTAGTATATTCTTCGATATTCTCTTTAGAACTTTTAATTTGAGTCGTATTAAATTCTCCTTCAATTCCTAAATCTTTCAAATATTCAGCACCATATCTATTGCGAATATCGGTTAGCAAAGGATCTGTTTTTTGAGCCATCGCAAAACTAAAAGACATATAACCAAAAATATTATAAACGTCTTTTATAGTAAATTTTTCTTTTTTAACGCCTACCAAAGTAAACTCAATTGGCGTTGTTCCTTCTTCTAAATACTGATTGATTCCATCTAAATACGCCAACGTCATTTTATAACTCTGACTGTTTTTATCTAATTTGGCAATGGCTTTCGCCGAAGCTTCTTCGATACCTATTCCGGAGAAAAATTTATCATTTTTGAGCGCGAGAGATCCAAAGATTTCTGATAATCTTCCCGGTGCAATACGACGAAGCAATTCCATTTGCCATAAACGTTCCTGCGCATGAACATAGCCTAAAGCCGTCATGGCATCTTTTTCAGAATTGGCATAAATATGAGGCACTCCAAAATCATCAAAATAAACCGTGGTTTCTTTGTCAAGGTTTTTCAGCTGAACTTCACCTTCATATTTGGGTTTCAGATGAAAAATATAGGCACACAAACCTATTCCAAGAACAACAATCAATACGAATAAAACCAGCAGAATTTTTTTAATTTTTCTCATATTCAAGACAGTATAAGGATAAAATGATTTGGTAATGATGTAACTTTAAGATAGAATCCTGTAAAAAACATCGCTTTTAAAACTCTAAATTTATGTATTTAAAATCAATACCATAAATGTCAATCTATAAAAAAATAGCGATCGGTGTAATTTCTTTGTTTCTTTTTGTGATTTTAGTCAATATTGGTCTCAATTATTGGATAAAAAAACAATTACCCAAAATTGTAAACGAGAAAAATAAAACGGCATACAACATTCACTACGAAAAAATCGAAGTTTCGCTTATTTCGAGAAATATCAATGCGACAACATTATTGGTAAGTCCTAAAAATCAACCAAAAGATAGTAAAAACGGACTATTTTCTAAGATTGAATCGATCACGATTAAACATTTTAATATTTGGGATTTGGCTTTTAATGATATCATTCAGGCCGAAAGCATCATCATCAATAAACCCCGCGTGATTTTATACAAAAAAGGAGAAAAACTTCTGAATAACAGCAAAAGTATAAAGAATGAAATCATCGAACCTTTTAGAAAAATTGTGGCAGTTTCGAATATTTATTTAAATGACGGAACGGTAGATGTGGTTTCATTAGATACCGACAAACCTATTTTGAGCGTTAAAAAAATCATCTTAAAACTTGAAGGTATTTTACTGACTGATGCTACGCTTAAAGAAAAAATTCCGATGCATTTTAAAAAATATGTGTTGGTCTGTGATAGTTTATATTATAAACCAAGTGCTTTTTATGCCATGAATATTGGCCAAATAAGTACGGAAAGAAGTTTCTTAAAAATTAAAAACTTTACGTATTTACCTGAATTTAGCCGAAAAGTATTTGTGAGTAAATTAGACAAAGAAAAAGACATCTATACTATCAAATTAGATTCGGCACACATCGAAAAAATGGATTGGGGTTTTAAAGACGATCGTTTTTTCTTTAAAGCAAATTCTCTTATCGCCAATCATGTTGACGCCAATATTTACCGTAATAAAATGCCAAAAGATGATTTGAGTAAAAAATATCTGTACAATCATTTATTGCGAAAAATTAAGTTTCCGCTTGAAATAGATACGATACAAATTTTAAAATCGAAACTGGTTTATGAAGAAGAAATAGATTTCTCTAAAGGTCCCGGAATTTTAAATTTCGATCGTTTTAATATGCAGGTCACGAACTTAAAAAGTGGTTTTGGTCACAAAAAAATGGCCGATGTAAAAATCAAAGTCAATTGTGTTTTCATGAAAGCATCTCCGCTTAATGTCAATTGGAGTTTTAATGTTCTGGATCTCAAAGACAGTTTTCATATTCAGGGAACGATCGCGAATTTTAATGTCGTGGCGATGGAGCGATTTACAAAACCTTATATCAATACCACATTTACAGGAAAATTTAATAAATATCATTTTAATTTTTACGGAAATGATAATACTGCAAAGGGAAATGCAACGCTTGATTATGAAGATTTAAAAGTAAAATTATTTAAGAAAAAAGATCGCGAAAAAGAAGCCAAACTTAAAACGGCTGTCGCTAACTTATTGCTTAAGAATGACTCAGGCGACGAAAGCAAAAAGGCAGATGTCGAACTCGATCGAATTCAGGAAAAGTCATTTTATAATTTTTTATGGAGAAGCATTGCACAGTCTTTCAAGAAAATTTTGATTTAGTGTGTTTTCGTCACGAATCGTTTTTTGCCACGAATTGTTTTTTTTGCCACGAATTTCACGAATTAGCACGAATTAATAATTTGCTGAAATTCGTATGAATTTTTGTCGAATTGCGAATGTGATTTACTTCGTCTATTCGCTATCGCTTGGGTCTCATTTTGAATCGAAATGACAAACTAATACGAAAATCTTATTATGAAAATGATTGCCCTAGCCCCGATAGAAGAGGAAATCCTTTTGTGGCGGTGTTCGCCACAAAAGATTGGAACGAATAGCGGGATTAGCTCCTAAAAAAAGTTATTATTATAGAGATTAAAAAATGATCAGTTTTATGAAATAAGAAAATTTAAACCTGATAATTATCAGGTTTTTTGAGCATAAATTTTCCAACATTTGCTTTTATTTTTAATTTAAAAACAAATGACAAAACCACCTTTACACACTTTTCATATTCCTGTAATGGGGCTTGCCTATACAATCGATAGCCCAATTCGAGTGGCACAATATGGAATTTCATCTGTAGTCTCGATAGCTGATGATGATTTAATTGAAAAGATGCGTAATTTTTATAGCACCAAATTCAATTTTCCTTATGAGGAAATAACTCAAAAGTTTCACGACTACAGAGCCGAAAGAATTACTTCATACCTTAATTTAGTGGACAAAATTGTAAAAGAAAAATTTGACAATTTTAAAACTGAACTTATCGAAAGCAAAACAGCTGTAGAAAATTATATTGCGATGTTACCCAACACATCAGATATTAAAAAAGGATTTCAGAATTTATTGAATGATGGAATTTCTTTTAAAGAAAACATTCAAAATTACATCGAATCTCATCTTTCTCCAGGTTTAATCGATGTAAACATCATGACCAAACTGGACAAAGATAATTTCGAAAAAAACGAACAACTTCCTATTGAATTTAATGATGCTCATGCTGCTTTAAGAGGGTTTGCCAATAGTAATCTTGAATCATCGGTTGTACTTTCTGCAGGAATGAATCCGAGATTGTTTAGTTATTTTGAAAATTTCCCGGATTTTTTTCCCAATCTTAATAATGAACTTAAGAAGAAAATCATTTTAAAAGTAAGTGACTTTAGGTCAGCAATGATTCAGGGGAATTTCTTAGCCAAAAAAGGATTATGGGTTTCTGAGTACAGAATCGAATCCGGATTGAATTGTGGCGGACATGCGTTTGCTACTGATGGTCTTTTGTTAGGACCAATTTTAGAAGAATTTAAAGAGAAAAAAGATCAACTTGTTCAATCTGCACATGAGTTGATGACAAAAGTATTACAGCAAAAACAAATTTACGCTCCAGAAAATCCTTTACCGCTAAAAATTACGGTTCAGGGTGGCGTAGGAACTGCTGAAGAACATGAATTTTTATTAGACAAATACAAAGTAGATTCTGTTGGCTGGGGATCTCCTTTTTTACTGGTTCCGGAAGCGACTTCTGTGGATAAAGCAACTCGCGAATTATTGATAGAAGCAAAAGAAGAAGATTTATACTTAAGTCATATTTCGCCGTTAGGAGTTCCGTTTAATACTTTAAGGGGTACTACAAATGAGATTTTAAAACAAAAAAGAATTGACCAAAATAAGGCCGGAAGTTCTTGCCCAAAGAAATTCCTTGCTTTAAGCAAAGAATACGATCCACACGGAATTTGTACTGCTTCGAAAAAATTTCAGGATCATAAGCTGGAAGAATTAGAAAATATAAAAGAAACAATGTCGACTCAAGCTTTCGAAAAGGCAAAATTTGCAATCACAGAGAAATCTTGTCTGTGTGTTGGTTTAGCCAATGCTTCGTACTTAGAGAATGATATTAAAATAAAAGGTCAGGCGCAAGGAGTTGTGATCTGTCCTGGGCCAAATATGGCTTATTTTGACCAAGAAGTTTCGTTGGCTGATATGTTGGGTCACATTTATGGAAATAAATCGATTTTAAGAACCGATAACAGGCCAAATTTATTTGTAAAGGAATTGAAAATGTATGTAGATTATTTCAGGAATGAGATTGAAAACATTTCAGGAGGAATTACAAATGCTCAGGTTAAAAAATGGAATACTTTTAAAGCCAATATCGTTGAAGGAATTGAATATTATCAAAATCTACTTTCGACCTCTTTGTACTTTAAGCAGGATTTAAATAAAATTAAAAATGATTTCGATTTTTATAAATCAGAATTAGCTAAAATAACAATACCAACCTTAGAATTAGCTTAAACTCAAAAACCCCGATTTAAATTTTAAATCGGGGTTTTTACTTATATAGAAATTGGTTTATTCTTTTTTCTTTTTACTGTCGATAACAGCACCTGTTCCGGTTCCTAAAGCAGCACCGGCTAAACCACCAATAATGGCACCTTCGCCTTTTTTCTTACTTACAATAGCTCCGGTTGCAGCACCTACTCCAGCACCAATTACAGCACCTTTAGCAGTAGCACTCCATCCTTTTTTCTTTTTTGTAGTCGTTGTAGTTGCAGTTCCGTCAGCTTGTTGTTGGTGTACTACCACAACTTTTTGAGATTCTACTTTTTGTTGCTCTACTTTTTGTTGTTCTTTCAGGTTGGCCATTTCTGTCTTCATTGAATCAATAACTCTTTGTTTATTAATTTCAACTTTCATCGAATCAATGCTAGCTTGTTTGGCTTTATTAATATCTTCTTTTCCTTGATTTTGACAAGAAACGATTGATAAAGCGGCGAATAAAATATATAAGGCTTTCATGATTGTAGTGTTTTTAAATTATTACACTACAAATTAAAGCATATTCGTTTTGCTGAAGTTACATGATTTAGACTAATGGTTACAGAATTTAAAGATTACGCTTAAAATTTAGACACGGATGAAACGGATTGCTAAAGCAAAACGCGGATTTAAAGCGGATTATTTTTAAGTCGATGCCTAAAAATAATCTCGCAATCCCGATAGCTATCGGGAGCAGAGACGCAAAGTTTTTCTCATTTTATGTCATTTCGACGAAAGGAGAAATCTTCGCGAGAAGCTCGACAAAGATTTGACTTTCTTTGCAGAGTTACTTACGAAGATTTCTCCTTTCGTCGAAATGACAAACAGCGCGTAGAGATTGACTTTAATTAAAAAACTTTTCTAATTTACAAGATTACTATACTTTTACTTCTCTAAAATTCCTTTTTTCAGAATTTGTCCAAAGTCGTACATATCTTCATACGAACAGTATAACGGAACTGGTGCCAAGCGAATAACATTAGGTTCACGCCAATCTGTAATAACACCGTTTTTCATTAAATAATCGAATAAACTTCTTCCTTCTCCGTGCAAAAAAACCGATAATTGAGAGGCTCTTTCTATAGGATTTGAAGGTGTAATAATTTCGAAATTACCTTTTACTTCTTTGTCTATTTCATGCAAGATAAATTCTAAGTATGAGGTGATGTGGTCTCTCTTTTTTATTAAAGCATCCATTCCAACCTCAGCAAACATTTCTACCGAAGCTAAATAAGGGGCTAAAGAAAGTACCGGTAAATTACTAATTTGCCAGCCATCGGCTCCGTGAACCGGATCGAAATTAGGTTCCATTTTAAAACGGCGTTCTTTATTATGTCCCCACCAACCTGCAAAACGGGGCAGATCCGGGTTATTGTGATGTTTTTCGTGTACAAAACAACCAGAAGCATTTCCCGGTCCTGAATTCATGTATTTATAACTGCACCATGCAGCGAAATCTACGTTCCAGTCATGAAGTTCCAGCTTGATGTTTCCTGCAGCGTGTGCTAAATCCCAACCTACTTTTGCTCCGGCTTTTTGTCCGGCTTCGGTGATGGTTTTAATATCAAAAACTTGTCCGGTATAATAATTTACTCCACCAATTAAAACTAAAGCCAGTTCATCACCAACTTCTTCAATTTTTGCCAAAACATCTTCAAGACGAATATTGTGTTCGCCTTCACGACGTTTGATTTCAACTATGGCATCTTCTGTTTTATATCCATGAAAATGTACCTGACTCTGAAACATATATTGATCTGATGGAAATGCTTTTTCTTCGCAGATAATTTTATAACGCTTGCCTTTTGGCTGATAAAAAGAAACCATCAATAAATGAAGATTTACCGTCAGGGTATTCATTACCGTAACTTCTGATGGCAAAGCGCCCACAATTTTACTTAATGGTTCTGCAAATCTTTCCTGATAATCCCACCAAGGTTTTTCGGCATAAAAATGACCTTCTACAGCAAGATCTGCCCAATCGTTCATTACTTCGTCGATATACGCTTTGGTACGTTTTGGCTGCAATCCTAAAGAATTCCCTGTAAAATAGATTACGCGTTTGTCATTTACTTTAGGAAAAAGAAACTGATCTTGATAATGATTTAATGTGTCTTGCGAATCAAGCTCTCGTGCGAATTCGCGTGTATTTTGAAAAGTCATTGTGTTTTTGTTTTGTCTGCTAAAATAACAAATTTTGTTTGTTTTGTTTCATGTTTTAAGTTTTGCGTTGATATGCTTTGGAGATTTAACCTCAAAATTCGCAACGATTCGTATGCAGGTTAAGGTTTACAAACGCTAAGTTCGCAAAGCTTTGCGTGCTTTTTCATTTGAAAAACATAAACTGCGTAAAAAACTTTAGGGAACTTTGCGTTTAAATTTCACAACTAATACCAAACTTGAAACCTGAAACTTTTTAAACATAAAAAAACCCGCCATTGCTGACAGGTTTTATATTTATTTTAAATATCTAATTAGATAATTAACATTGCATCTCCGTAAGAATAGAATTTATATTCTTCTTTGATAGCTTCTTCGTATGCTCTTTTCATTAAATCATGTCCACAGAAAGCAGAAATCATCATTAATAATGTTGATTTTGGTGTGTGGAAATTTGTAATCATACAGTTTGCAATACTAAAATCGTGAGGAGGGAAAATAAATTTATTTGTCCATCCTTCGTAAGGATTCAAAGTATTTTGTGATGAAACTGAACTTTCAATCGCACGCATAGAAGTTGTTCCAACAGCACAAATACGTTTTTTCTTTGCTTTTGCTTCGTTTACAATATCACAAGCTTCTTGTTTGATGATCAATTCTTCAGAATCCATTTTGTGCTTAGATAAATCTTCAACCTCAACCGGGTTAAAAGTTCCTAAACCAACGTGAAGTGTAACTTCAGCAAAATTGATTCCTTTAATTTCTAATTTTTTCAAAAGGTGTTTTGAGAAGTGTAATCCTGCAGTTGGCGCAGCTACAGCTCCTTCTTCTTTTGCATAAATAGTTTGGTATCTTTCAGCATCTTCAGCTGTTACTTCTCTACTGATATATTTAGGAATTGGAGTTTCTCCAAGTTCTGTCAATTTGTTTCTGAATTCTTCATAAGATCCATCGTATAAGAAACGTAAAGTTCTACCACGAGAAGTTGTATTGTCGATTACCTCAGCAACTAACGAATCGTCATCACCAAAATAAAGTTTGTTACCAATACGGATTTTTCTAGCCGGATCAACTAAAACGTCCCAAAGACGTTGCTCAGAATTTAATTCTCTTAATAAGAAAACTTCAATTCTTGCTCCTGTTTTTTCTTTGTTTCCGTACAAACGTGCAGGGAAAACTTTAGTATTGTTAAGAATCAAAACGTCTCCATCATCAAAATAATTGATAACATCTTTAAACATTTTGTGCTCTATAGTTTGTTTTTGACGATCGATTACCATTAAACGAGATTCGTCTCTGTTTTCTGCCGGGAATTCTGCTAAAAGTTCTTTCGGTAAATTAAATTGAAAATGTGATAATTTCATTTGAGAAAGTTATGAGTTATAGATTTTCGATCAGGATTATTTGAAGACCTGATTTTTAATCGTGTGCAAATATACGACTGTGAGATAGGCGTTGTCAAGTGTTTTGATGTTTATTTTCAAAAGTCGCTGATTTAGTGGTGTTTTAGTGACATAAAAAAATGGGATTTCACCATATAAGTGATATAAGTTCATTTAAATTAGGAATCTTTAAAAATTGCTGGTGTTTTTATTTGGCTAAAGCCGAACAGTTTGCGCATAAAAAAACCTCCAGTTAAAACTGGAGGCTATTCAAATTATGTTTGTTTAAATAAACCTATATCACTTATATGATTTAAAATCTACAATTCTGAAATTTGGAAGTTTAAAGCTTTTAGATCATTCCAGAAATCAGGATATGATTTCGAAACTACTTCAGCATCTTCGATAATGATAGGGACTTTTAAAGCCAAAGGCGCAAATGCCATTGCCATACGGTGATCGTTATAAGTTCCGATTTTCACATTATGATTGATGTTTTCTGAAGCTACTAAAGTCAGACTATCATTAGTAACCGAAATGTTTGCTCCTAATTTTGTCAACTCAATTCTAAGCGCCTCAAGTCTATCCGTTTCTTTAATTTTTAAAGTATGAAGACCTGTTAAATGGCAACCAATTCCTAAACCTAAACACGTTACTACAATTGTTTGCGCAATATCTGGTGTATTATTTAATTCAAAATTTACCGTTTCGTATTTAAAATTCTCTTGTTTTACCAAAGTCATTTTATTTTCCTGAAACGTAGTCTGTACTCCCAATTTCTCATAAAGTGAAACCAATTCAGAATCTCCTTGCAAACTATTTTCTTTGTAACTGCTTAAAGTGATTGAAGCTGTGTCGGCCAAAGCCACTAAACTAAAAAAGTAAGATGCTGAACTCCAATCTGATTCTACTACCATTTCTTTGGTTGCAACCTCAGCTTTTGGATAAACTTTAATCACGTTTCCTTCAAAACTGGTTTGAATATCTAAATCATTAAGCAAAGCCAAAGTCATTTTGATGTACGGAATTGAAGTAATTTCTCCTTCTAAAGTCAGTTCTAAACCATTTTCTAATTTTGAAGCGACTAATAAAAGTGCCGAAATATACTGGCTGCTTACATTTGCTGCCAAAGTAACTTTTGAAGCGGTTACTTTTTTTCCTTTAATTCTAATGGGCGGATAACCTTCTTCTTTTTCATAAGAAATCTCAACTCCCAATTGTCCTAAAGCTTCAACTAAAATTTTTATTGGACGTTCCTGCATTCTGCTTGAACCTGTCATTACAACTTCGCGACCTTCGTTTACAGCAAAATATGCGGTTAAAAAACGCATTGCAGTTCCTGCATGGTGAATATCTACAATTTCGTCATTGCCAATCAAGGCTTTTTGCATTACCTCACTATCATCAGAATTTGAAGTGTTGGCCAATGTAATATTTGGAAATAATGCTTTTAACAACAATAAACGATTGGTTTCGCTTTTTGATCCTGTTACTGCAATTTGTCCTTGTAAATTATGTTGAGTTGTCTGGAGTAGTAAATTCATTTTTTTAATGGTAAATTGAAATTATGAATTATGAATGGTTAGAAACGTAATTCGCCACGCAATTTACCACTCCCCACTCATAATTCAAAATTCAAAACTCATAATTCAAAACTTATGAGTGATATTTCACAATTATTTCAATTTATCGTTGTTTTTGTGACGATCTTTATCCCTAACCGATTTTAAGTCCATTTTTTTATCGAAAGCAGCTTGCAAATCTATTCCGGTTTGATTGGCCAGACATAAAACTACAAAAACAACATCGGCCAATTCCTCTCCCAGATCTTTGTTTTTATCACTTTCTTTCTCTGATTGTTCACCATATCTACGAGCAATAATTCTGGCAACTTCACCTACTTCTTCTGTAAGTTGTGCCATATTCGTAAGTTCATTAAAATAACGAACACCGTGTTCTTTTATCCAGGTATCGACATCAAGTTGTGCATTTTTCAAGTCCATAGTTATATTTTTTTAAGAATAATTTTTCGTTTTACTGACAATCATCTTTCGGAAAAATCTTTTAATCCATTGAGTGATCAGCTGCAAAAATACTATTGTTAATTTCTTTTAAACTACTTATTTGAATTTTGTTTCCTTTAGTGAAAAAAATTAAATCCGCTTTAAAACTATTTTTTCAGATTGTTTCGCAAGTATTATTTTGTAAAATTCCTTTAGCCCTTCGTATTTTTCTATTGGAATTATAACTTCATTCATTTGATGAACAATTGTCATTTGTATTTGATTTTCACTGAAAGCGGTACTAAATCTAAATGTTCCTGAACCATCTTCTGTACTTACAACAGCAGATTGAGGCAAATTTTCGACTGTATAATTATCAGGAATTTTTATGCTTATGGTGTATTTTTCCAGAAATGGAAATCCAAAATCTACCGGATATTCCCTTTTCTCCTGCTTGAATGGATTTTTTTCATTTAAGAAAAACAACATCGGACTGAGATATATTTGTCCTCCGATAATTTCTGAAAAATTCGAACCTGTAAATGAAAATGTTTCTGAAATAGGTAATAAAAGTTCATTTTGATTGGTTCTTTTATATTCGCTTAATTCGATCTTGTTATTCTCATTTTCAAATTTATCTAAATAGGCTTCTTCCGTTTCGTTCAAAAAGGTGTTTCTAAAATTGAAAGCATTATAATTTGAATATTGTCTTCTTACTTTTCCTTTAATTTCGCCCTTTTCAATAATTTCATAACTCATTGAAACAATATGATCTGATATTTTTTGCGGCATTAAATCAATTTCTTCTGAAGTTCCGTTCTTGCGAATTAAGCGTCCAATCCAATTTAAATCCCTCAAGGGTAAAATGTTTACTGTAGAAAAAGGATCTGTTGCATCGAGCAGAACTCTTCCGCTTGATGTTTCTACACCTGTAATTACATAGTTGAAAGCATTAGTATTCGGGAAAAAAGCAATTCCGTTAGATCGTGTACTTATTAAAACAGGATTAGCTTCCAGACCTGCAGCGCGCAACATGGCAGTCAGAATAAAGTTGACATCTGCACAATTACCACTTTTTTCTTTATAGGCTTTTCGAACGCCTTTTTCGCATCCGTATCCATAAGTATTATTCCATTTTATCTTTGATTTTACGTAATCCAGAATCACTTTTATTTTATCATCCGGATTTACTTTATCTTTTAATATCAATTTCAAATCGTCTTCAAAATAACTTTCTTTTCTTAATTCGGGTCCAAAATTTTCAAACTCATAAATTGTTTTGGCAACAGCTTCCCAATTAGAAGAAATCGTTTTATAGAGTTGCCCTGGTATGCTTATAGTTTCTAACTCATGCAAAATACCTGAACGATAATTGTTTACATTGTTTACAAAAACCTCTTCTTTTAACGCCGGCAAATCTTTAAGAATATAAGTCGTTTCCGTTGCTGGATAACCATAGGTTTTAGCAATATCAGTAGTTACTTTTGGAGTAAAAAGACCTTTTATCATTCTCTTAAATTGAAATGAATTTGGAATTGTCGTTTTAAACTCAGTATAATTAACCGGAATATCTTCCTGAAAGTTCCAATCCTGAATATACAATGATCCTGCGTAGTTTTTAATCTGATATTCTATCACCGATCCTTCTTTTACATCTGGAAATGTGATTTTTTTAATCCAATAATTGCTATTTATCTTATCCAGAAATTCTCCTTCCGGCTTTAATTTAGATTTTACAATTTTTCCGTCTATTAAATTATAGGTATATACATCAGTTATACTTATTTGATTTGCTTTTCCTGCCGGAACACCAACCTGAATTGTAGCCCAATTATAACCTTCTTTTTTATAAATTTTGATTCTCTTTTTGACAATATTTTCCTGATTGCCGTGATCTCCTATTGAAACGACTCCTTTGCTAAATAAAACAGAGGCTACCGCGGCTGAATCTTTTGGATGTATTTTTTCTTCGAGCTCTGCAATAGTTACTTTCCCTAATTCATAAGTCTGAGCTTTTATTTTAGATAATCCAAAAAACAAAAAAGTAACTATTACTAAGCTTTGAAACTTCATATTAGATTCTTTTTAAAACAATTTTTTCTGTTTGTTTTGCAATCATGTTTTTATAATATTCTTTTAACATTTCATACTTTTCAGTAGATACAATTGCCTCGTTAATCTGATGCTGAATATTAATTTGTAATCCATTGCCCGCTGGAGCGATGTTAAATTTAAAACTTCCTAAGTTGTCCTCCATATTCATAACCACTGGTTCAGGCAAAACCTCAGCAGTAAAACCTTCAGGAATTTGAAGTGTTATATTGTATTTGTCTGTAAAAGGAAATCCAAAATCAACCGGATATTCTCTTACATCCTGTTTGAAAGGATTTTTTTCGTTGGTAAAAAACAACATCGGACTTATATATATTTTACCACCTATTACTTCGCATAAATTATTTCCGGTAAAAGAATAACTTTCTATAATAGGCAATAACAAATCTTTTTCGTTTGTTCTCGAATAATCGCTGATTTCAATTTTGTTATTTTTATTTTCCAATTTTTCTAAATACTCATCTTCTTTAAGTCCGCTAACATTATCTCTTGTGATCATTGCGTTATAATCTGTGCATTGTCTTCTGGTTTTTCCTGTTATCTTCCCTTCGGCATCAATACTATAATTCATAAAAACAACATCATTTGATGATTTTTTAGGCATTAAATCTACTTCTTCAGAACTTCCATCTTTTCTAATTAGTCTACCGTACCAGTTTAAGGCTCTAAATGGCAAAACATTAGGCGTTGAAAATTTATCAGACGCATCTAATAAAACATTTCCGTTTGGAGTTTCAACCGCAGCAATAACATAATTAAAAGCTGTTCTGTTAGGGAAAATTGAAATCCCGTTAGAACGTGTACTTACTAAAACCGGATTTGCGGTTAAACCAGCATAACGCAACATAGCGGTTAGCATTAAATTAATGTCAGCGATATTTCCGGTCTTTTCTTTGTATGCTTTTTTAACACCACTATCACAGTTATAACCAAAATAGTCATTCCATTTTACGTTCTCTTTTACATGATTGAAAACGACCAATATTTTTTCTTCACTAGTATTTTTTCCTTCTAATTTCTTTTTTAAATCTTCTTCAAAATACCCTGTTTTATTTAATTCAGAACCAAAATCATCGTATTTATAAATTGTTTTAACAACTGCATCCCAATCAACAGAATATAATTTTGTCTCTGCCTGTGGAAATTTTGTCATCGATAATTCATGCTGAATACTCGACGTATAATTATCAATATTATTAACAAACGCTTCGTCTTTCATTGCCGGAAAATCTACAGCAACGTAAGTGGTTTGCGTTTCTGTATAGTTTACATTTTGTACGGAATAATCTGTTTTAACAGCTGAAAATCCTCCGCCTCCAGTTCGTTCTTTATTTTGAAACACAATAGTTTTTGATTCTTTTGCGGTAATAATTTTAGGGAAAACATATCCTTTTTGTCTGGAATTAAAAACATAATACTCCGGAATATAAGTCTTGAATTCAGAATAATTTACAGGAATACTGGTCTGGAAATCCCACTCTCTAATCACTCTATCACTAGGCGTTCTAATAATATAACTAAACTCAATAACAGAACCTTCCTTGATATTAGGCATTGTTATTTTTTTTCGTGCTCTATATTTATTTACCACCTCATCAAAAACCCCGTCACTTTTTAACTTTGTTTTTTCTATTTTACCATCTACTAAATTATAAGTCACCGCATCAGAAAAACTTACTTTTTCTTTAAAATCAGACTCATTATAATACAAAACATT
Source organism: Flavobacterium bizetiae (assembly GCF_902804475.1). GTDB lineage: Bacteria > Bacteroidota > Bacteroidia > Flavobacteriales > Flavobacteriaceae > Flavobacterium > Flavobacterium bizetiae. The sequence continues at coordinate 27,238 of NZ_CADCSU010000105.1, read as the reverse complement.
CTGATTTGCCCAGTCATAGCCTTCCTTTTTATAAATCTTAATTCTGGTTTCTACTTCTGTAACAGTTAAAAAACCATTATTTACATCATATTCCAGTCTGGTTTTTCCCTTTTTATACAAAATTGCAGCGGCTGCCGATGAATCTTTGGGATGTACTTTTTGTTGTAATTCTGCGATGGATACTTTTCCTAATTTAAATTCCTGCCCTGTTACTTTTGATATAAATAACAAAAGAATCGACAGACTAAAAAGTTTGATAGTTTTCATTTTTGGTTGTTTCTTGGTTAGTTCTTGGTTAATATAATTTTGGCATTATCATTCTTTGACACTTGCTCCATAAAAAGGCGGTATTCATCATATTCTTTGTTAGAATATTTGCCTTTATTTAAAAACATAGTGCGCTTATAAATCAGTTTATTATTTTCTTTTTTGATGATTTCAGTTTTATATTCTCCAAACTTTCCTTTTAAATCGAAATTTGAAGGCAAAAATTCTATCGTAAAACCTGTTGGTAAATTAATTTCGATTTCATCTGAATCTAAATAACCTCGCTGAATTTCAAATGGATTTTTTCTATTTCGGATTCTTTTGACATTCCCGGAACTTTGATTGAAAGCATCTACCGTAAAAATCATTTTATTACCCGAAATCGCCGCATAGTTTATGGCGCTTATTTGTACATCTTCAGTAAATTGAATGTTTTCTTTATTATTTGTGAAAGTTATTTTACCTAATTTCAAGTTATTGATATTACTCCAATAGTCTTTATAATGAGATTCCTTTTCAGTTGGCTGCATCGTTTCTATTCTGGTTTTAGAACTATACTGCGAACCTTCTGAAGTAATGATAACTGAACCTGAAAAATGACCATTTTCATCTATAGTATAACTTCCTTTGTCTTTTTGAGTATTTCCAACATCTTCATATATTTTGGTTCTCACTATTTCACCACCTTCAGGTTTAATAATCAAAACATCACGATCATCTGTAAAAGTTCCCTGATATCCAAAAGGATCGTCCTGGCTTGTACATTCTAACCAGGTGTAATGATTTCCGTGCGGAATTGCCAAAATCATATGATTTCCCTGCATCGAAACAAAATCAGATTGAATATCTGATTTATAACGATTTCCATATAAAATAGTATTGTAAGACGGAACATCTACAACTTCTAAAAGCGCTCTTGTATAATTAGACAATGCCTTACAATCTCCATAACCTAAACGATCTACATCACTCGCAAGCATTGGTTTCCAACCACCAATACCTACAGCAATATTTACATATCTGGATTTCTTTTGCACGTAATCGTAAATGATTTTTGCTTTTTTTATAGGATCTTTTTCATCACCAACTAATGCCTTTATTTTTGCCTTAGTTTCTTCCGGCAATGTGGTAGTTCCCGTTAAAATTTTTTCTCCATACCATTTGCCAAATGCTTCCCATGTTGTAGCATTACCATCCACGCCTTCTAAATGAAATTTCTCTAATCCCATCATTACTTTCGGAAATAAATCATCGGTAGACGGACTATAATCTTCTACTTTTCTGGCTAAAATGTTTAGGGCAACATAACTTAGTTTTGTATCGGTATCGATAGTTTTCTTTATATTAAAACCTGAAAAAGCAAACTCCTTCTTTTTGAAACCAAGATCATTTGGAAAAGAAACATTTAAGACGCATTTCTCTACACTCAGATTATAATCGCTTAAAAAATACCATCTTGGTATGAAAGCTGTGTTTGAAGTCTCACTTTCGCTGGTGTACACAACCGTAAAAGGATATGAAATTGGGGTGTAATCTAAATAAAGTATACGGTTATCAGAGAAAAGAGTACTACCGCTTACTGCACTTTGATCTTTAAAATCTTTTCGTTTTATCTTTTTGATTTCCTTACCTGAAATATCATATATAATTGCTTCGATATTTTTTACTCCGCCTGATTTATCATAGTGTTGATAAGCGCCAATATCGCTAAGACCATTTTCATTTAAAACGGTTACTACTCGTTGCGTTTTGATATTCATACTTCTTTGCGAAAGAATTGTAATATCCATTTGATCTAAACGAACAACGGCACTGGCATTCTCTTTAAGGCTATCTGAAATAGAGGCGAAAGTATATTCGACTTTTTGAGCAGAAGAAATATTGATAAATAAGAAAAAAAATAACCCGAAAAAAGTAGATTTCATTAGTAAGTAATTTCGTCAAATATATATTATTTTTAGAAATTTTTAACACTCGTCTAATGATTTTTTAATCTTTGTTTTTGCTGTCAATTAAAATCGTTACAGGCCCGTCATTCAGGAGACTAACTTTCATATCTGCACCAAAAATTCCGGTTTGTACTTTCTTATTGAATTCTTTTTCTAAGGACTGAACAAAATTCTCATACATTGGAATTGCAAAGTCAGGTTTTGCTGCTTTTACGTAAGATGGGCGGTTTCCTTTTTTTGTAGAAGCATGAAGTGTAAATTGACTTACTACAATAATATCTCCGTCGATATCCTGAACAGAACAATTCATGACGTCATTCTCGTCGCCAAAAATTCTCATTTTAACGATTTTACCCACTAACCAATCAATATCATCCTGAGTGTCTGCTTCTTCAATCCCAACTAAAACCAATAAACCTTTCTGAATATCAGCTACTTTTTTTTCATCAACTGTAACTGATGCTTCTGAAACTCTTTGAATTACTATTTTCATTATAATAGAAGATATTTTGGTTTTGCCACAGATTATACGAATTAAATAGATTTTAAACTCTAACGCTAGATGCACTGCAGTGTATCTCTACTATCAAACTCTGTCAATAATTTTTGATTTGGAATTTGGAATTTTAAGAAATTGGAATTTATTTTATTTCCTCAATTCGTCACTAGCTTTTCGATCTTCATCATAAGAATCTGTACGATAGTTTTCGTCGTCGCCTTCTAAGATTTTTAAGTAACTATTATAACGTGACCAGGCGATCTCATCTCTTTCTAAAGCGGCTTTAATAGCGCAATGTGGTTCTTCTTTATGTAGACAATTGTTAAACTTACACTGATCTTTTAATTTGAAAAACTCAGGAAAATAACCGCTGATTTCTTCTTTTTCCATATCAACGATTCCGAAACCTTTGATTCCAGGTGTATCTATGATTTTTGCATTAAAAGACAAATCATACATTTCAGCAAAAGTAGTGGTATGCTGACCTTGTTTACTGGCTTCAGAAATGGTTTTGGTTTTAAGATGTAAAGACGGTTCCATTGCATTTACCAAAGTCGATTTTCCAACTCCTGAATGTCCTGAGAACATACTTACTTTGCCAATCATCATTTCTTTTAATTCCTCAACACCTTTCATTTCTGTAGACGAAACGCGAAGACATTTATAGCCAATTTGCTGATATACATATTGCATGTATAATTGGTCTTCGAGCGTTGGCTCATCAAAAGTATCTATTTTATTAAAAACCAAGATTGTTTCAATATTATAGGCTTCGGCAGTTACCAGAAAACGGTCAATAAAGTTGAAGGTTGTTGGTGGATTATTAATTGTAATCAATAAAAATACACGATCAATATTCGACGCAATAATATGCATTTGATGCGATAAATTAACCGATTTACGAACGATGTAATTCTTTCTTTCGTGAATATTAAAAATCGTTCCGGTTAAAGCATCTGAAGTTTCTTCGAGTTCATAATCGACAATATCGCCTACAGCAATAGGATTGGTACTTTTAATACCTTTCATCCTAAACTTCCCTTTCATACGGCATTCTATAAAATCGCCTGTTTCTGATTTTACAGTATACCAACTTCCTGTAGATTTATATACGAGTCCTGTCATTCAAATTTTAGATTGCTTATTTTAGATTTTAGATTATTCTGAAAAACTAAAATATATTAAAAGGCAAAATTACGTTTTTAGAATTGAACAACGCAACTTCGCCTTTTAAAATTAAAAAACAGACGCTAAAATTGACTCATTTACCAAACAATTTCGGCTAAAATTTCATTTTCTTTGATTTTTCCTAACTGAATCGTTTTTAAAGTTTTTGTAGTTTTCCCTGCTCTTGTTGTATATATTTCTACCATAACAGTTGCCGGACCACTTTCGGTCAATTCTCTTTCACCAAAATAATTGGTTTTAATTTGATATTTTCCTTTAAGGGCATTTCGAATTAAATATTGTTCAGGTCCGTAACCTTCTGTAAAATCTTTTGAGAATCTTGCCCCGGCTTGTGTTTCTTTATGGGCATAATAGCATTCTTCCCCATTTGGCTCAATAATATGCAAATCAAGATCAACATCCATTTGGTTCCAATTCATAATTATTCTGATATCAACCGGCATTTTAGCCAAATACTTTTTATCGAGTTTACCCGTTTTCAAACCTTTGTGTTCAATAGTCAAACGGTTAATATCCATTAAAATAATATCTTCTACCCCTTCATATTGTCCGCTCATTTCTCCGTAATAATTTACTTCCAATGCTTTAATCAATTGATCAAAAGCTTCCTGATACTTTCCTGCATCTTCAAGAGCCAAAGCATAATCTCTTAAACTTTGTGGTTCGTGCGATCTCCACTTTGCAATTTGTCTCGCAGTAAATAATGCATCATCATAATCCTGCCATTGGCGCAAAGTATAAGTAAGCGTTTTATAAAGCTGATGATTTTCTAAACCTAAATCGGCAATAGTACTGATGATTTGTAATGCTTTTTTAACATCGCCCTGATTGTAGAAAAAATGCGCTACATCAAAATAGAAACTAGGATTTCTCTCCTGCCCGTTTCTAAGTTCAAAATATAATTCGTATTGTTTTTCTTTTGGTGCCGATGCCAAAGCTTTTAAATACAAACGATCCGGATTCCAGGTTTTAGGTTCATTTTCAATCTCAGTTGATTCTTCATCGTCGTCTTCGCCATCTGAATCTTTTTTAGAATCGAAATTAACTTCACTTTCGCTACTAACTTTATCACTGCTTATTGATGGCGAGATCTGAACTCCGGCCACCTTACTCTCTAGTGCTTGTGATATATCAGCATTTTTAGAAATAGTTTCAGCTGCCACTGATTGTGAAGAATAAGAAACAGATCTTTTTTGTGTTGTTGCATATCCAGTAACGACTACTTCTGCTAATGACTGTGAAGATTCTTTTAATTGAACTCTAATTTGATTATTTCTCCCCACATTTAATTGATAGGGTTCAAAGCCAATAAAACTAAAATTAAGAGTGCTATTCTCGGCTGCTCTAATTACAAATTTACCATCAAAATCAGTAGCAACTCCTTCTCTTTCTCCTCTTATTGTTACAGTCACACCTGGTAAAGGCGTTCCCTGCTCATCTAAAACAGTCCCTTCAACTTTACCTGCCGCAACATTTGTGCTTCTGTTTGAAACTACACTTGCACTTCTGCCAGAACTTGCGCTTACTGCATTATTTTCTGATCGGCGAGGTTTTTTAACTTTCGGCTTCGGTAACGGTTTTGGAACAGAATATTTCACATCTTTTTTCCACCAATTATTTAAACCTTCAAAATAACTTTCTATACTTTCCCAATTATTTTTTTGCTGCGCCAAAGCATTAGCATTTTCCTGTTTTTTAATTCGGTCAAATTCGGCACGTAATTCTGCTGGCGGAATAATATCATAAGAAATATAATCACGAATATCTTCCAGAACAATCAACGAAGTATTCTTTGTTATAATTCCGTATTTCTTGCCTAAAAGCTCGATTTCATCTGCATTTTTACCGTATTGAAAATCAAGATTGGCTATTTTTTTCTGTGCCCAAAGTTTTTCGATATTTACTTCTTTTGTGTTTTGAATACTGGCATCCAAAGTTATTTTTCTTTCTAAAACCGCTTCATTATTATAACCAAATAACAACGTAATTTCATTTTTGGGTTTTAAGGAAATCCCTGAAAAACTAAAACTTCCAGAAGCCGAAGTTCCCGGCATCGGAAACAAATCAGTCACGGTATAATTCTCTTTTATTCCTAAAAATTTCAAATTTGTATTCACCAATTTATCCAAAGCATTTTCCTGATTCACCTGATTTAAATTGATAAAACTACCACCTGTTTCCATCGCCGAATAATTCAGAAAAGAAAAATCAGCAGAAACAGAAGATGTAATCGTATAAATTGGCTTTTTAGTTTTTGGCAAAGCATTATCGCTCAAAGAAGATAATCCATCTGAAAAAAGCAAAAACTCATCGTGAGGTAACAGATTTATTTTAGAAAATCTTGTTCCACCATCGTATTTGGCATTTTCTAATACGGTTTTTAATTCAGTCCAATTTCCGTTCGTAATGGTATAGTCTTTTTGTTTTTCGAAAGTATAATTCAAAAAGTATAAAGTTACTTTTGTATTTTTTATTTTCTGAAAATAAGCCTCAAGCAAAGCCAATTCCTTTTTTAAATCTCTCGTTTTACAACTCAATGAATTATCCCAAATTAAACCAATCGAAACTGGATTTTTCTTTGCTATTTTATTCCCTTCTACAAAAGTATTTCCGTAAAAATAATGCTGACCGCTAACATCCTGCATCAATACACTTGGAATGTTTTGCTGAATAGGAATTTTAAAAACTAATTTCTCCGTAGGCTGATAATTTTCTTTTTTAATGGAAGTCTGAAAAGATTGATTCCATTTTGAAAAAGCAATTTCATTACCTGAATTTTCTGCCACAATTGGAGCAGCTTCAGTTCCTAAAACCGAAACATTCATCTCGAACTGATCTAGTTTTTTAGGATAACGACTTACTAATTGGTACACCAAATTATTTTTATCGAATGCCGAAAGTTCTTCTTCATAACCTATAATAACAGTTCGTTCTCCGTTTGGCATCAACGGATAAATTCGGGTTCTAAAATTATTCCCATCTACTTTTTCTAACAATCCCGGGTCAACACGACGATGTTCGATAGCCTCAAAAACCTGTTTTCCTTTATTTTTATTTACCGGAACGGCTTCACGCATTTTACCATTAATATCTATGGCATATCTTGAAACCGAAACATTTTCCGGCAACGGAAAAATAAGTTCCGCTTCCATCTGGCGGGTTCCTGAATTAAAGAAATGCATTTCGGCAGTAGTATAAGCAATATTACCCACCACTTTTACATTCACAATTAATTTATTCATTCTCACTTTTTCAGCTTCATCACCTTTCACCGTTAGTTCGGGACTTTGCGCTAAAGATTTTGTTCCTAAAAACAACAAGAAATAAAACAATACTTTCCAATTTACTTGAAAAAATTCTGGCTTAGATAAACGTCTTTTTGATTTCATAACACGAGAGTTAAGTTTGTATATAACTATAGAGCATATAAAATCTAAAAAGGTTGGAATGGGTTATAAAAAAATTTTAAACCATATAAGTTATATAAGAAAATATTAGCTTAAGATTGATATTAAAAACCTTGTAAAATATAGCCCACGGTTTTAACCGTGGGACTCAATTAATGTTCGCAATCTTTTGAAATCGCAAATCTTTGTCCCCACGGTCGAAACCGTGGGCTACGTTTATATACAAATTCTATTAACCATATTATGGTTTATAACCCAAAAAAAAATCTCCAACACTTCTTTACAAAGTGCCGGAGATTCTTAAAAAAAACAATCTATTTTTAAATAATGTTATAAGAAAATTTTAAAATAGTTTTACTATAATTTAAATTAACTTATATCACTTATATGGTTTAGAAAATTATGCGTTGAAAATTTTCTCCTGGTGACCAATACTTTCCTGGTGAATTGCTTTGAACATTCTTAAAACAAACTCTTCAGTAAGACCTTTTTTCTCTCCTTCAAGAATCATTTTCCCTAAGATTTCATTCCAACGGTTGTTTTGAAGAATTGCAACGTTTGCATCTTTTTTCACTTGTCCAATTTCGTCAGCCACTTTCATACGTTTTCCTAACAATTCTAATAAGTTAGCATCAAGTACATCGATGTTCGCTCTTAGTTTAGTCATTTTTTGGCTGTACTCATCTGTAGTATCATCTGTTTTTCTGATAGTCAAATCTTTAATGATTTGTTTCAAAGCGTCTGGAGTAACTTGTTGAGCAGCATCAGACCAAGCGTTGTCCGGATCGTAGTGCGTTTCGATAATCATACCATCGTAATTCAAATCTAAAGCTTCTTGTGTTACTTCAAAAATCATTTTACGATCTCCAGTAATGTGAGATGGATCGATGATTAATGGTAAATCAGGGAATTTATTTTGCAATTCGATAGCAATTTGCCATTCTGGAATGTTTCTGTATTTTGTTTTTTCGTAAGTAGAGAAACCTCTGTGGATAACTCCTAATTTTTCGATTCCAGCCATGTGTAAACGCTCGACACCACCTAACCATAAAGCTAAATCAGGGTTTACAGGGTTTTTAACCAAAACGATTTTATCAGTTCCTTTCAATGTATCAGCAATTTCCTGAACTGCGAAAGGGTTTGCAGTTGTACGAGCGCCAACCCATAAAACGTCGATATCGTGTTCTAAAGCTAGTTTACAGTGCGCCGCAGTTGCAACTTCAGTACCCATTAATAAACCAGTTTCAGCTTTTGCTTTTTGTAACCATTTTAAACCAATTTCTCCAACACCTTCAAATCCTCCCGGACGTGTTCTTGGTTTCCAGATTCCTGCTCTGAATACACTAACTTTTGAATCTTTCAATTCATGAGCAATTTTCAATACTTGATCTTCTGTTTCTGCACTACATGGTCCTGCTATCACAAGTGGGTGATTTAAATTGAAATCTTCTAACCACTTTCTCATTTCTTTCTTATTTTCCATCTTAATTTTAATTTACTTCTTAGTTGTTGTTAATCCGTTTAATATTTCTTTGATTTTATTCGTGCTTTCCATTTCTTCAAAAATGGCATTGTAATTTTCGTCTTTCAACAAATCCCTAAACCGACTGAGATTTGAGATATATTCTTCTAATGTTTCGATAACGTGTTCCTTATTTTGCTTAAAAATCGGTGTCCACATTGCTGGCGAACTTTTTGCTAAACGTACCGTACTTTCAAATCCACTTCCCGCCATGTCAAAAATATCCTGTTCGTCTTTTTCTTTGTTCATTACCGTTTTACCCAGCATAAACGAACTAATATGTGACAAATGCGAAACGTAAGCGATGTGTTTATCGTGCGAAGTCGGATCCATATATCGAATCCTCATTCCGATTTCGCTAAAAAGCTTTAACGCCTTTTCCTGCAATTTAAAAGTGGTTTTTTCCACCTCACAAATTATGTTTGTCTTTCCTTTAAACAAACCTCTTATCGCCGCCGAAGGTCCTGAGAACTCCGTTCCTGCTATGGGATGCGTTGCGATAAAATTTCTTCTTTTTGGGTGACTGGCAACAGCATCACAAATTGGTTTTTTAGTCGAACCTACTTCAAAAACAATCGTTTTGTCTCCAACTAAATCCAGCACTTTTGGCAAAACTATCAGCGCTACATCCACCGGAACCGAAACAATTACAAAATCAGCATCAGCCAATTCTTCAAAGCTTCCTGCCTGATCGATAACACCCAAATCAATTGCTTCCTGCAAATGTTTTTCGTTACTATCAATCCCAAAAATAGTTGCATCACGATGTTGGTCTTTGATGTCCAGCACCATCGAGCCGCCTATTAACCCTATTCCTATTACGTATACTTTCATATTTCTTTTTATTAGAAGCTATTTCCTGCTATCCGCTGTATCTTTTATGGTGAACCCCACCATAAAAGGATGCCGCTTCTATCAGGGCTAGGGCTTCTTGTTTTTTCAAGACCTTTTATTTTTTTTGTCACCCTGAGCGAAGTCGAAGGGCGCTCCAACTAGAACGTGGGCTTCGACTTCGCTCAGCCTGACAAACTATGCCAAAAAATCTAAAATCTTGATTATTTACTCTTTGCTCTTGCTTCTAAAATCGATCAATCGCTTCTTGTACTTTTTCCTCTTTTACACACAATGAGAATCTAATATAACCTTCACCATTACTTCCGAAGATTGTTCCTGGTGTAATGAAAATATGTTTCTCATATAATATCTCGTCAATGAACTTTTCTGCTGATGCTATTCCTTCCGGCAATTTTGCCCAAACAAAAAGTCCAACTCCTTCTTTATAAACTTTACAGCCTAATTTTTCTGCTAGTTTTTCTGTCAATTCTCTACGACGTCTGTAAATTTTATTTTGATCTTCGAACCAGAATTTATCACAATTCAACGCTGCAACTGCACCTTTCTGAATTCCGTAGAACATTCCGCTGTCCATGTTGCTTTTTACTTTTAGAACTGCATCAATAATTTCAGGATTCCCTAAAACCATTCCGACTCTCCAGCCTGCCATGTTGAACGTTTTACTAAGTGAATTCAATTCTAAAGCCACATCTTTCGCACCTTCAACCTGCAATAAACTCATCGGGTTATCATTCAAAACAAAACTATACGGATTGTCGTTGATCAATAATATGTTGTGTTTTTTAGCAAAAGCAACCAATTTTTCAAATAACGCTAAACTTCCTCTCGCTCCTGTTGGCATGTGAGGATATCCCAGCCACATAATTTTTACTTTCGAAAGATCCAATTTTTCCAACGCTTCGAAATCCGGTTCCCAGGCATTTTCTTCTTTTAGATCATAATAAACTGGAACTGCTCCTACCAAATTCGTTACCGACGTATATGTTGGATAACCCGGATTCGGAATCAAAACGTGATCTCCTTCATTCAGGAAAGCTAACGAAATGTGCATGATTCCTTCTTTCGAACCCATCAAAGGCAAAATCTCGTTATTTGGATTTAATTCAACACCAAACTGATTCTGATAAAAATCTGCCATCCCTTTTCTCAATTCCGGTAATCCCTGATAGCTCTGATAACCATGCCCATTCTCATCTTGAATTGCTGCGGCAACCGCTTCAATTACTGCTTTCGACGGACTCAAATCAGGGCTTCCAATTCCCATATTGATGATAGACTTTCCTTCAGATTGTAGTTGACGCACTTCTCTCAATTTTGAGGAGAAGTAGTACTCTTCAACTGTATCTAATCTTTTTGCTGTTGTAATCATGATTTTTATTTATATTTTGCTTTAGGCTATAGGCCGTAAGCTTTATGCTCATTTTAACTTTCTAACTTTTCGGGCTTCTCCCGAAGCTTCGGGATCGATCAGCCTGACAATTGGAATTTGGAATTTTAAAAAATTGAAATTTCCTCTTTATGGTTTCGTATTTTTATATTCTCCTAATATTTTAAAATATTCTGCCATTATGTTTAATAACGATTTGGCTTTTGCAAAATCTTCGTATTTCTCGAATGTTACGTCTACGAAAAACGAATATTTCCAAGGTGTTTCAATTTTTGGCAGCGATTGAATTTTTGTCAAATTCAGTTTGCAATCGCTCATTACATTTAAAACTGCTGCTAAGCTTCCTCTTTTATGATCCAGTTCAAATTTGATTGACGCTCTGTTGATTTCGTTTTCCGGCAAAAATGAATTTTGCTTTTTGATAATCACAAAACGAGTCATATTGTTTTTGATCGTTTGAATTTCCGGTGCGATAATATCAAGATCATACATTTCCGAAGCCGTTTTACTTGCAATTGCAGCGATTCCGGTTAGTTGTTTTTCCTGAATTCTTCTTGCTGTTTCAGCGGTATCTTTATCTTCGACCAACTTAATGTTCGGATATTGTTTTAAGAAATCCATGCATTGTAAAATTGCCATTGGATGTGAATGAACTTCTTTTATATCTTCGATTTTCTGACCTTTCAGTGTCATTAAATTTTGACTAATATTCAAATAATGCTCTCCAATTATGTGTAAATTATTCTTGTCAATCAATGCATAATTCGGAATAATTGGCCCTGCAATCGAATTTTCAATTGCCATAACTGCCTGGTCTGTTTTTCCTGAAAGCAGGCTGTCAATCAATTCTTCAAACGACAAACATTCATCAATTTCCACATTTTCAGAGAAATACTCTTTCACAACCTGATGATGAAAAGAACCTTTTATACCTTGTATCGCAATTTTAGTTGTCATATATTCAAAAAAAAATCCTGATTTTCATCAGGATTGTATATTAGTTTTATTTGTCTTTTAAATTTTCTCAAATAACCATAGCACAATCCTCACTTCTACTAAAGAAGAAATAAAAAGAGTTGCTAAAATAAAAACGGTTATTAGACATTTTGTTTGTGTTTTTCAATAAATTCTCTGCGAATGTATAAATTAATTTCAGTGCACCAAAAAAAATATTGCATTTTATGAAACAAAAAAGGATTTCTTAACAAATTTAGCAGGTTTTGTATGATAATATAAAAATATTGGTTTAAAATGAGATATTTACAATGGGCTTTTGAAGGTTCTGAGGTTCTGAGATGCTAAGGGACTAAGTTTTTTTTCGCCACGAATTCACGAATTAGCTCAAATCTTTGTGATTATTTAATTCAGATTACACAGACTACTCAGTGTTTTTGTCATTTCGACTGAAAGGAGAAATCACACTCGTAAATCGACAAAGTTTGACGATATTCTGTGTGGAATTTCTAGTGCGATTTCTCCTTTCAGTCGAAATGACAAAGATTGCGATCATCCAAACAACCCAGAAACCGGCTGATTTTTAATCCCAATTTTAGAATAATCGAAATTCATTTTTTCTTTTAATAAAGAGGCATAGACACTTCTAAAATCGGTTTCGTATTTTAAATCACCGTTATCCAGGTTCGCTAAATCGGGATTGTGGCCTAAAATAGTTCCTTTGTTATTTCCCCCTATTATAAACATTGGCGCGGCAGTTCCGTGATCTGTTCCGTTTCCGTTGTCTTTTACTCGTCGGCCAAACTCTGAAAAAACTACGATTGTAACATTTTGAAGTAATTGGGCTTGTTTTAAATCCTGATAAAAACTGTACAAAGCATCATTTAAGTCGGCTAATTTTTTCTCGTGAATGGCGAGTTGATTGTCATGTGTATCAAATCCGCCAAGTGACGTATAATATACTTTCGAATTCAGATTCCCTTTGATCAATCGGCCAATCCATTCCAGATTTTTTGATAAGTCGGTTTTAGGATAAGTGATTTCTGATTTTGATTTGGACAGGGCTTTCTGAATTTCATCTGATCCTTCGGTAACGGAATTGGCAATTTTTCGAACAAAATCTAATTGCGGATTATCAGATAAGGTTACATTTTCTTCTTTATCTGATTTTACTTTAAATCTATTTGGATCTTTTACCGTGATCGAATTAGGCTCCAATCCTTTTAATGCGAGATTATCAATCGAATCGAGATTGATTCCTGCCGTTGCCTGATGTCCGTTGCATTGCAAATCGAGATAACGTCCTAACCAGCCTTCGTTGATGTATTTATTAGAATCTGTTGCGGTTTGCCAGATTTCCTGACTGCGAAAATGCGACCGAATAGGCTCCGGATATCCCACATTCTGAATTACAGTTAAATCTCCGTTTTGCTGCATTTGAGCAAAATCTTTTAACGAAGGATGAAAAGCCATTCCTTTATTTTTACTGATAACCAAATCTTTATTCAAGGCAATTTTAGTTCGAAGATCATAATACAACGGATTATCGTACGGAATAAAAGTATTCAAACCATCATTTCCGCCATTCAATTGTACAAATACAATACATTGCTCGCCGATTACTAAATTATTTTGCGAACCAAAAGCATGTAAAAAATCAGGAAGCACGAGCATTCCGCCAGTAAAAGTTCCTGTAAGCGTTAGAAAATTCCTTCTGTTCATAGCTGTAGCTTTCTAGATTAATTGATATTCTGGTAGTTTCGTGATATAATCAAAAAGTCGTATTACGGCAAAATTGGCGTGAGCTTCTTTTGGGTCGAAATCATACTTTAGTAAATTCTCCATATCTTTTTGCATCGAATCATTTACTTTAAATAATAATCTGTTTGATAATTCGGTGATGATGGTTTTATTATTTCCGTTAGGATCAAAGTCAATTTTAATATCAATTTTCTCTACTTCTGTTTTTGGCTTTTCAGTATCCGAAGTCATTGTATTCAATACTTTTCTGGTAATACTTCTTCCGCTGCAAAGCAAATCTGAAGTGTTGTTGCGTTGTAAATAAATTTGTGAAGTCAGCCAGGAATTTCCGCCATCCCAACCTTTTACATTGACCTGATTGTACAAATCCATTCCTTGTTGTTTCAGGAAATAGAGAATCATACCATCGTCAAGATCGTCGATATGCAATTCATCCAAAAGCTGTAAAATATAAACCAGCGGATCTTTGATCTTCGTTCCTGAAGTTTCTTTTTTATATTCTTCGGTAAAGATTTTGGTTAGCAAAGGTTGTATTTCGAACTTTACTTTTCTGAAATAATCGCCGTAATAGGTCACTAATTCTTCTGACGGATTATCATAAATAAACCATTTTAGAATTTTTCTGGTAATGAGATACGGAATATTTTTTTGCTCAAAAATGATATCAACGAGATCATCTGAATTCCAGTTTCCGGTTTTCCCGAAATACGTTTTATTGGTATTATCCTGCGCCAGGCTTCTATACATTGCGCCGTCATCTCCGTAATTTAATCCAGCCAGAGCTCTTGCGCCTTCTTTGATATCATTTTCAGAATAATTTCCAATCCCGATTGTGAATAATTCGAGTAATTCCCGACTTAGGTTCTCGTTGTACTTTCCTTTTTTGTTATCGACATTGTCCAGATATTTGACCATTGCATTCGACTTTACGATTTCTTTGGTTAGTTTTTTGAAATTCCCAAATGCATTTTCGCGCAAAATCATATTGTGCTGATAAATCCAGTAATTGACTTTTACTTTTTGAGTTGTAGAAACGAAATGATTGTGCCAGAAACAAACCATATTTTCGCGTAACGGGAATTCGTCGTTTCGCATTTTGCCAATCCACCATTTTTTTAATTCTACGGATGAATAGATTTCCTGCTTGAGGATTTTCTTTTTAGCTTCTGAATCGGCAGTTTTTATCGCTTCTCGCAGCTCTTTGAGTTCGATTAATGTTTTGGGATCGTCATTTAAAAAAGTGGGGAGTTCTGTGTCGAATTTTGAATCATAGGAATGTTTTAGAAATTTTTCTAATCCTAATTTTTCTATTGCATCGGATTCTTTTCCGGAAAAACCCAATCGTAAGGACCAAAGATTGCTTTTTTTCATAATTCAGAAATTATTACAATAAGACTTTACTTTCTCTTAAAGGTTTAAAGAGAAGGTTCTGAGTTTCTTAGTTACTAAGGGACTAAGTTTTAAAATCTTTGGTAATAATTAGAACGGGGAATTTTTGGGGATATTGTTCTATTTGTATTAATACGAAACGGACGGAATTAATACATAACAAGAAGTTCATCAATAAATTCCCTTTCTGCGTTGATGTATAAAAAATAGTCTACAACTTCTTTTTGATTTTGAAGAACATTCAATTTGATCTCAATACAGGGAGTTGGAATAAAATCGTGATCTATTAGAACAGCAATAGACTTTGAAACAATCTTATCGAATTGAATATATTCATATTGTTCTGGATTTATATTACGAAAATATTCTAAAGCAAGATTATACAACTCTTTTTTATTATGGGATATTCTTTCTAATAAATCCATTTATTTTTAAATTATAATTTAATGGATAGTTCTAGATGCCCTCCCAGACCAAGCTCTACAATTTTTTGAAGTGTCGAAAATTTAACTTCTTTTACATTATTCTCGATCTTAGAAATGTATGATTTTGTTGTACCCGCTTTTACTGCAAGTTCTTCTTGAGTCATTCCTTTTTGAAGTCTAGCCTCTTGAAGTAAGACTCCAATTTTAAAATTTTCATACCCAGCTTCAAATTCATCACGTTTTAGAGTACCAATTTTCCCGTAATTTTCTTCTACAAAATCGTCTAGACTAACTAAGTTTTTATTTTTCGTTTTCATATTCCTTTTTAATTTTCAAAGCCTTTTTAATTTCTTTCTTTGGCGTTTTCTGAGTTTTCTTCTGAAATCCATTAGCCAAAACAACTAATTTTCCTTCATCAAAAAAACAAAAAACTCTAAATATATTACTTCCAAGCTGAATTCTAATTTCAAAAAGTCCATCGGTATTTTCAATATGCTTTAAATACGTTGATGGAATTTTTTCAGCGTATTCCATTATTTTTATTGTCCAGATTATTTTTGCTTTAACTTTTTCTTCTTGCTTATCAAAAAACTTTTTAAAATAATCTTTAAAGAAAAAAACAGACCGGAACTTTGAATTATCATTCATTTACAAATATATAAAAGTTGTTCTTAAGTGAAACTTTTTATTTCAAAAAAAAGTTCTTCAAAATAACAAATATAAGTAAAAAGCTACAAAATAAATGCTTTTCATAAAAAAAGCAGCTATCATTACAATAACTGCTTTTTATAAATATTCTAAAAATCTAAAATCTTAGATCTAAACTCTAAAATCATTAAGACCCACACATTTCACAATCATCAGGCTCTGCTGCTTGTGCTTTTAAAAGCATTGCTTTGTAATCCTCAACGCTGATTGCTTCTGTTTCCGGAACTAAAGTTACCGGTGCATCTTCTTCTTTTTTATCGTTGTTTAGGGTAAATTTGATAGCATCAACCGCAGATTTTGTTCTTAGGTAATACATTCCTGTTTTTAAACCTGATTGCCAAGCATAGAAGTGCATTGACGTAAGTTTAGAATAGTTTGCATCTTGCATGAACAAGTTTAATGATTGCGACTGGTCAATAAAATAACCTCTTTGACGTGACATATCGATAATGTCTTTCATCGACATTTCCCAAACTGTTTTGTATAGTTCTTTAAGGTCTTGCGGAATCACATCAATATTTTGAACTGATCCGTTATGACGCATGATTTCTTGTTTCAAAGTTTCGTTCCACAAACCTCTGTCTACTAAATCGTGAAGTAAGTGTTTGTTTACTACGATGAATTCTCCAGACAATACACGACGTGTGTAAATGTTTGATGTATATGGTTCGAAAGCTTCGTTGTTTCCAAGGATTTGAGAAGTCGAAGCGGTTGGCATTGGCGCCACTAATAATGAGTTACGAACTCCATGCTCCATTACTTCTTTTCTTAATGAAGCCCAGTCCCAACGGCCTGATAATTCTTCATCTTTCATTCCCCACATATTGTATTGGAATTCTCCTTGTGACATTGGAGATCCAGCGAATGTAGAATATGGTCCTTCTTCTTTTGCCATTTCCATAGAAGCGGTTACGGCTGCGAAGTATAATGTTTCGAAAATTTCCTGGTTTAATGCTTTTGCTTCATCGCTTGTAAACGGCATACGCAACATGATAAAAGCATCTGCTAATCCTTGTACTCCTAAACCAACCGGACGGTGGCGTAAGTTAGAATTTTCAGCTTCTTTTACTGGGTAGTAGTTTCTGTCGATTACTTTGTTCAGGTTACGAGTTACACGTTTTGTAACATTGTAAAGTGCTTCGTGATCGAATTTACCGTTCTCAATGAACATTGGCAATGAGATAGAAGCCAGGTTACAAACCGCGATTTCATCTTTAGAAGTAAATTCCATAATCTCTGTACACAAGTTTGATGAACGAATTGTTCCTAAGTTCTTGTGATTCGATTTACGGTTTGCTGCATCTTTGTACAACATATAAGGCGTTCCTGTTTCGATTTGTGATTCAAGGATTTTCTCCCATAATTCACGTGCACGAATGGTTTTTCTACCTTTTCCTCTAAATTCATAATCAAGGTACATTGTTTCGAATTCTTCTCCGTAAACATCGTATAATCCCGGGCATTCGTTCGGGCACATTAAAGTCCATGATGCATCTTCCTGAACACGTTTCATGAATAAATCAGATGTCCACATGGCGAAGAATAAATCTCTTGCACGCATTTCTTCTTTTCCTGTATTTTTCTTTAAATCCAAAAATTCGAAGATATCAGCATGCCATGTTTCGATGTAAATCGCAAAACTACCTTTACGTTTTCCACCACCCTGATCTACGTAACGAGCCGTATCGTTGAACACTCTCAACATTGGTACGATTCCGTTTGAAGTTCCGTTTGTACCACGAATATAAGATCCTGTCGCACGAACGTTATGAATAGAAAGACCAATTCCTCCCGCAGATTGCGAGATTTTAGCCGTTTGTTTTAAAGTGTCGTAAATACCATCGATACTATCGTCCTGCATTGCCAAAAGGAAACAAGAAGACATTTGTGGTTTTGGAGTTCCTGCATTAAACAACGTTGGTGTTGCATGCGTAAAGAACTTTTTAGACATTAAATCGTAAGTTTCGATTACTGATTTTAAATCGTCAAGGTGAATACCAACCGAAACACGCATCAACATATGTTGTGGTCTTTCGACGATTTTACCGTTTATTTTCAACAAATACGAACGCTCTAAGGTTTTGAAACCAAAGTAATCGTAATTGAAATCTCTTGTATAAATGATATGCGAATCTAAGAATTCTGAATTTTCCTGAATTACTTTGAATACTTCATCCGAAAGTAACGGAGCTTCTTGCCCGTTTCTTGGATTTACGTAATGATACATATCTTTCATCGTTTCTGAGAACGACTTTTTAGTATTTGAATGTAGGTTTGAAATTGCCACACGCGCTGCTAATTGTGCATAATCTGGATGCGCAATTGTCATAGAAGCCGCCGTTTCTGCCGCAAGATTATCTAGTTCAGAAGTTGAAACCCCATCATACAATCCTTCGATAACACGCATGGCTACCTTAACAGGATCTACAAGTTCATTTAAACCGTAACACAATTTTTTGATTCTTTCTGTAATCTTATCAAACATTACGGGCTCTCTGTGGCCATCTCTTTTTACTACATACATAAGCTTACTATTTTAGTTATTGAAAAAATGAAAGACACTGGAATAACGATTTCCAGTACTTAAACATTGCGTGTTTTATAATTATTTTTTGAGAATTGCAGGATTCTCAATAGTTATCTGTTCCAGCCTACAAAATAGACCGAAAAGGCATTAAAAATTGTTATTGAATCTGCGATTTGGGAAAGAGATTCAACCGAAAAATGTTCTGTTATAAAATTTTATTCTTTCTAACGTTTCGAGGTAACGCTAAAATTATTCTTGTTGTCTAAAAATCTGCATCAAATGAAATTTTCTGAGCATCGCTGTCTGTGTTCATCACACCAGATTTTTGATACTCTGCAACACGTTTTTCAAAGAAATTAGTTTTTCCCTGAAGAGAAATCATGTCCATGAAGTCAAACGGATTCGCTGATCCATATACACGTTCGCAACCTAATTCTACTAATAATCTATCCGCAACAAATTCTAAGTATTGCGTCATTAAAGCAGCATTCATACCAATTAAACTTACCGGCAAAGATTCTGTAACAAATTCTCTTTCGATATCTAAGGCATCAACGATGATTTCTTTAATTCTGTCTTTTGGTACTTTATTAATCAGGTGATGATTGTGTAAGTGCACTGCAAAGTCACAGTGTACACCTTCGTCACGGGAAATCAACTCGTTAGAAAAAGTTAAACCTGGCATTAAACCACGTTTTTTTAACCAATAAATAGAACAGAAGGCACCTGAAAAGAAAATCCCTTCAACGGCAGCAAAAGCAATTAGTCTTTCAGCAAACGAATCAGATTCGATCCACTTTAAAGCCCAGTCTGCTTTTTTCTTAATTGCAGGAAAAACTTCTAATGCATTAAACAATTCTGCTTTCTCTGCTTCATCTTTCACGTAAGTGTCAATTAATAAAGAGTAAGTTTCGCTGTGAATGTTTTCCATCATGATCTGGAAACCATAGAAAAACTTCGCCTCAGCATATTGAACTTCGTTTACAAAGTTTTCAGCAAGGTTTTCATTTACAATTCCGTCAGAAGCTGCAAAGAATGCTAATATATGTTTAATGAAATATCTTTCGTCGTCACTAAGTTTATTGTTCCAATCTGTCAAATCCTGGTGCAAGTCAATTTCTTCGGCAGTCCAGAAACTAGCCTCCATTTTTTTATACCATTCCCAAATATCGTGATGTTTGATAGGAAAAATAACGAAACGATTTTTATTTTCTTGTAATATTGGCTCGACTTGTGACATGGTAATTTTTATTTAATTTTTGTACTGAATTTTTACTAATTCAATAGACTACAAAGATTGTCAATTATCGCTAAAAATGAAAGCCAAACTTATTCACAATTCGACGTAGTTTTTAACAACGGTCGAAAAATGCGATATTTTTCAGACAATAATTAATTTATTGTAAATGAATGGTTTAAAAACGAATAAACGACCTTGAAGCCCGTAAAATATAGACTTTTTACAATAAAAAGCAAGAAATTTTCAATTGTTTTTAAAAGTTTTTTTTTGAGTTAAAACTTTATTTTTTGAGTTAAAATATATCCTCTAAAAGCAGTAACTAAGGCGCCGGAATTTTTAAGATTTTTTAAGTTCTTCGGCTACTTTTTCAAGCTCTAAATACCAATCCCGACCAAAACGGCGGATCAACGCTTCTTTTACGAATTTATAAACCGGAACTTCCAATTCTTTACCTAAAGAACAGGCATCATCGCAAATATCCCATTTATCATAATTAACTGCAGCAAACTCTGTAAAGTCTTTTACGCGAATTGGGTATAAATGACAAGAAACCGGTTTTTTCCAATCTATGATTCCCTGATTATAAGCCTGCTCGATTCCGCAAAGTGCAGTTTTGCCATCAAAAATAACATACGCACAATCTTTTTCATCGATTAATGGTGTTTCAAGATCACCATCTGTCCCTTTTACCCAGGTTCCTTGCGCTTCGATTGCAGCAATTCCTTCTTTACGTAAAAAGGGTTTTACTTTAGGATAAATTTCTTCCAGGATTTTAGTCTCAGCTTCGTTTAATGGCGCACCGGCATCTCCGTCAACACAGCAAGCTCCTTTACAAGCTGACAAGTTGCACACAAATTCTTTTTCAAGAATATCTTCTGAAATAATGGTTTTTCCTAATTGAAACATGATAATAAAGTACTGAAATTTATAAAGTGCAAAGATAGTCAAAGAAAGCAGATAAACACTTTAAAATATTAACCGCAAAGCAAGCAGGGATTTACCCAAAGATTTGCAAAACTTTACAACATTTTATCCTTTGTGAACTTTGCGTAAATCTTTGAGAATCTTTGTGACTAAACCATTATTTGTTACAAATATCACTTTTTTAACCATTAAACCATGTTTTTATAACAAAAATACATCGTATCAAAAAAACACCTACCTTTATTATCTACCTTTGCAAAAAATTTTAAATCCTTAAAATCAAAGTGATATGCTAGAAATCGACTTTAAAGAAATAATTACTGTTGGGATGGTACTTTTTGCGGTAATTGATATTGTAGGCTCAATTCCGATCATTGTAAATTTAAGATCTAAAGTGGGCCATATCGAATCTGAGAAGGCTTCGATTGTAGCAGGCCTTATTATGATTGTATTTCTTTTTGTTGGAGAAGGTTTTTTAAGTCTTATAGGCATCGACGTGCATTCGTTTGCCGTTGCGGGTTCGTTTGTATTATTCTTTCTGGCTTTAGAAATGATTTTGGGAATCAGGATTTATCGTGACGAAGAACCGGGCTCAGCTTCTATCGTTCCGTTAGCGTTTCCGTTAATTGCCGGAGCAGGAACTATGACGACTTTATTATCGCTACGATCTCAATTTCACACCATTAATATTATTATCGCTATTGTATTAAATATTATACTGGTTTATATCGTTTTAAAATCTTCTAAAAAAATCGAAAATTTATTAGGAGAAAACGGACTTGGCGTGGTTCGCAAGACATTTGGAGTGATACTTTTAGCAATTGCTGTTAAATTATTTGCTGCTAATGTTAAAGGTTTGTTTGTCTAACATTTATTTTTATAAATTTACCCCATAAAATTTCTAAAATACAACTTTAAGACATTTTTTAAGTCAAAGAGTTTTACTTTATTATTTTAGGCAAACAACAACCATTATGAAAATTTTTACTTCAATCTTAGTGCTTTTAGCATTAGCTTTAATTGTTTTTAATATTACGTTGCTAGACTTCAAAAATCCTTTTCAGGGAGACAGTGTAGTTGCTTTTATTGGAATCGCAGCTTCATTTTGTGCCGTTTTGATTCTTTTAATCTTTAGAATTTCTAAAAGAATCGAAGAAAAAACAAACGGTCGTTAATATGTTCGACGTTTTAATTATTGGCGGAGGTGCTTCAGGAGTTTCTTGTGCACTTGTTTTGGGTTCAGCTAAGAAAAAAACTTTTGTCATCGACAAAAAAATCGGGATTTTTATGCATCAGAAAAACTCTGCTTTACAAGAAGCCGTTTTCTATAATGCTTATGGCGTTCCTTCAGGAAAATTAGGTTCTCAATTGCTAGATGAAAGTTCACAATTTTTAGGTGAAAGTTATCCGCAAATTGACCAAATATTTAATGAAAAAGTAATAAAAGTCGAAGGCTCTTACCCTGAATTTACGGTTACTACAAACAAAAATTCTTATCAAACAAAAAATATTGTTGTTGGTATTGGTTCTGCGAATACTTTTGACATCGAGGGCTTGACACAATATGTAGAACCCCACAAAAAAGCATTACCGGAGAAACAACGTATTCAGCTTAAAAACGACGATCATAAAGTAGCCGACGGCATTTATGTTATTGGAACTTTAGCAGGCTGGAGAAGCCAATTGGCAATTGCTGCCGGAAGTGGCGCTGCCGTTGCAACAGATATTCTTACTTTATGGAATAACGGCATACAAACTCACTCGCACGATAGTATTCGATAAAGTTTACCTATAAAATTATTAAACCATATAAGTTATATAAGTTCATTTAATGCATTGCGCATATTATCAACTTATATAACTTATATGGTTTCTTTTTTTACTTAAGTTTTATTTTCTTTTAATAGTTATTGCTTCACGCATAGTATTAAATGAACAACTTACACGGTTTAACCCTTTATTTCACAGAAACAATTTCTTTTACCGTGATATGTTTCTCAGTATCTGCTTTCCAGATTTCTCCTTTTAGAGATACCTCATCGCCTTCTTTAAATCTTTTGAAATTCTCAGGTCCACCAAGATTTACAATGCTGATTGTAGCAAAATAAACCTCATTTTTATCGGTGTTGATTTTGGCCGTATAACCGTCTTTTCCATTTTCGATAGAAATCACTTTTCCTGAAATCGTATTTTTATCTTTCATACAAGCACAAGAAATTACAAAAGTCATTAACAACAATAAGAAACTTACTCTTTTTAGATTTTTCATATTTTATAATTTAACCGTAATTCCAATAATTATCAGGAACCGGTTATGTTAGATTTATATTTTTACTTTCAAAATTTATACCATTTGTGTACAACTTCCGGCAATAACTTTTAGGCTTTCGCCGAATTGCCTCCACACTCTTATATAACGAAACAAATTAGCGATAGGATTATTATCATAAACTCCTTTTAATAAGATAATCACACTCACTACTGCTGTATCTTCTATTATATTAATGATTTGATCAGAAGCTTCTAAGGTTTCGATTTTCATTTTTCCTAAACGATACGATTCTAAATCAAATTCTTTTGTGATGGTTTGTCCGTCCGGCAAATTAAAAAGCAAATCATCGTGCAGCATTTTATCCAACGCTGCAACATCAGCATTTTTTATTGCCGTTAAAAGTTCGATTTCAGCATTTACAATAGTTTCTATTTTCATCTGATACAAGAATTAAGGATTACTTTTTCGGATTCAAAACTGCTTTTATCATAGCATCATCTTTTAGGATAACATCATAATAATACAATTCGCCATAAAGCTGACGGGCAAATTCTGCAGTAATATAACGGTTTACCAATGCTTTGGTTTTGTCTAATTTTAACTCAAGTCCTGTCATTAAAATATAGTTTCTGAACTTTTTAAAATAAGCATCAGAGCTTTTCATCTTAGCCAAAAACTCATTAAAATGAAGTCCCGCAAAAGCATCGCGGTTTTTATCTAATTCCTCAAAAACAAAATGTCCCACAATTCCGGTCTGCATTAAATAAGCCACATTCTCGTTTCCGTGTTCTGCTTCTATTGGCACAAAAACGTCCGGAACAATTCCGCCACCGCCATAAACGATTTTACCTTTTGGAGTTTTAAATTTTAATGAATCGGCTACTTTTATACTGTCTTTTGCATAAAGTTCGCCTGATTTTACACGCGATTCTGATTCTTTAAAATACTCTTCGTTTCCTTTTTTATAAGGTTTCTGAATCGATCTTCCGGTTGGGGTATAATATCTCGCTACGGTTAATCGCACAGCAGATCCGTCATTGAAATCCATTTCGCGTTGCACCAAACCTTTACCAAAAGAACGGCGACCTACAATAGTTCCGCGGTCGCTATCCTGAATAGCTCCTGCTAAAATTTCGCTCGCTGAAGCACTATTTTCATTAATCAAAACATAGACTTTTCCGGTTTCAAAACTTCCTGCTTTTGTCGCAAAAGTTTTTTCGGTTGTTCCGTTTTTATTTTTGGTAAAAACAATCAGCTGTTTGTCTTTCAAAAACTCATCGGCAATTGCAATGGCTTCTTCCATATAACCTCCGCCATTATCGCGAAGATCGATGATAAGAGATTCAATTCCGTTTTGTTTTAGTCGCGTTAAACCTGTTTTAAATTCATTAAAAGTAGTTTCTGCAAAACGGTTGATCTTGATATAACCTGTTTTATTATCGAGCAATAAAGAAGCATCCACACTTTTTATAGGGATAATATCTCTTTTTACTTTAAACTTTAATTTCTTTTGTTCTGATTTTCTAAAAACCGTCAATTCAATTTCAGAACCTTTTATTCCTTTTAATTTCGAAAATAAACTATCAGACGGTAATCTTCTGCCGTATAATTTCGTTTTTCCTGCAAATAAAATTCTATCACCAGATTTTATTCCGGCTTTCGCCGAAGGTCCGTTTTCGATTGGTTTTATAATCGCAACAGAATCTTTATACATATAAAAGTTAATTCCGATTCCCACGAAATCACCTTTCATACTTTCTGCCACTTCAGCCTGTTCTGTTGGCGGAATGTAAACAGAATGTGGATCTAATTTTGAGAGAATATTATCTACGGTAAGGTTTACAATAGAATCGGTATTGATGCTATCAACATATTCGTTATTGATAAAATCAATGAGTTTGTTCAGCTTGGTTTTCGAATAATTTTTAGCCAAAAGCTGATCATCAACGGGAGCATTCATAAGGCTTCCGCTGACAATACCAAGAGCAAAGGTCGCTCCTATAATA
The DNA here is from genome assembly GCF_902804475.1 of Flavobacterium bizetiae. Taxonomy (GTDB): domain Bacteria; phylum Bacteroidota; class Bacteroidia; order Flavobacteriales; family Flavobacteriaceae; genus Flavobacterium; species Flavobacterium bizetiae. Next base: position 1,958 of record NZ_CADCSU010000105.1, on the reverse strand, counting down.
ATTGGCAAATATTTTGAGTTAAATTTCATTATTCTTCTAAAACAGGAATATGTTCGACTTCGACACCTGCTTTTATTAAAAACTGAATTCCGGAATCATCACGATATCCGTTATGATATACCACTCTTTTTATTCCTGACTGATGTATCAATTTGCTGCATTCTTTGCAAGGTGAAAGCGTAATATATAAAGTAGCTCCTTCGCACGATTGTGTTGACCTGGCTACTTTAAGTATTGCATTTGCCTCGGCATGAAGAACATCCCAGCGGGTTAATCCGTCTTCGTCTTCGCAGCAATTTTCAAATCCGGATGGCGTACCATTGTATCCATCAGAAATAATCATTCGGTCTTTTACGATAATGGCGCCTACTTTTTTTCGCATGCAATAGGAAAGTGCTCCCCATTCTGTCGCAATTCTTAAATAAGCCTTATCGTATTTATTTAACTTTTTTTCTTCCATTTACTTTATCTGTTCCAAATTGGGCTTTCGATAATCATCGGAACTACAACTCCAATAATAAAAGCCGACATTACAAGCGCCCAATCGCGCTTTGAAAAGCGAAATACGGTTTGTACAATATATGATATAATCAGAACTACAAAAACCACAACTAACTGAGCTGCTTCGATTCCTAACGCAAACTCGCCTAAAGGTAGTAATTTTGAACTAGGTGAGCCACCTAAAATTGTCTTGAAATAATTAGAGAATCCAAGTCCGTGAATTATCCCAAAAAACAGGGTTACAAAAAACACTAAATTCAGTCCGTCATTCTTAGATGTTTTACCTGCTGTAAAAAGATTAAAAACCGCCGTTATCAAAATAGTGATCGGAATTAAAAACTCGACTGTATTAACTTTTATAGCAATGATTCCGTAAACTGAAAGCAATAAAGCCAATGTATGGCCAATTGTAAATACAGAAACGAGAAGCAAAATGCGTTTCCAGTCTTTGAACAAATAAGGGGTTGTTAATGCGATTAAAAAAAGAACGTGATCATAAGCGTGAATATCTAAAACGTGCTTTAATCCTATTTGAAAATAAATCCAAAATTCTGACATACGGGTAATACTATTAAATGTTTAGGGGTTGTAAACTTACGATTTATTTTGAAGATTTAATGAGGCCAAAGATTAATTCAATGAATATTGATAAGTTAAAATTTATGAGAAAATTAAAATTAATAATTTAAAATAAAATTTATCTTTGCTTTATAAAAATCAACAAATTATGCCATTTTCAGAATTATTTGATAACGAATTCAAAGAAAGAAACAGAGGCCATTTCTCTGCAATTGTTCGTGTAGCTTTTGCTGACGGAAAAATTAATGAAGAAGAACAAACGTTTTTAGATAAAATAGCTTCAACATTACAAATTTCAGAAGAAGAATACAACGAAATCCTTAAAGATCCGTGGAAACACCCAATAAACCCACCTTACTTATATACACAACGTTTAGAACGTTTGTATGATTTAGCCAGAATGGTTCACGTAGATCACCATTTAGGAGATCAACAAGAAGTGATGTTAGGCCGTATGGGATTAGCTCTGGGATTTACACCAGGAAACGTAAATTACATCGTTAGAAAAGCATTGTCTTTAGTAGACAAAAAAGTAGATTTAGATACTTTCCTTTTCGAAATGGAAAACATGAACAAATAGTATTCAGTTTACAGTCTCAGTCACAGTAGACAGTGTTGTACCGAAGACTGAAGCTTAATTGAAACCAAAAAATAAACCCGACAGATTTTTAAAATCTGTCGGGTTTGCTATTTAGTTCAATCTGAGACTGAAAACTGAGACTGAGACTGTGACTGAAAACTGCGACTGAAAACTTATAAATAAAAAAGCTCCCATAAGATAAGAGTGGTCGGAAGAAATTCCGGCCACTTTATGTTTTAAATACTTTTGAAGGATCTCCGCCTGCGAAGACTATCATTATTGCAGTAATAAGTTCCCT
>NZ_CADCSU010000104.1 GCF_902804475.1 Flavobacterium bizetiae | reverse complement strand
GATTTTGAATGTTGTATTTTTAATAATTGTAATTTTTCTGCCTGCACTTTTTTAGCCGTTACTTTTATCGATTGTGTTTTTAATGATTGCATTTTTAATGAGGCAAAAATAAATTATGTCGCTTTTAAAACAGCCACATTTAACCGATGCGAAATTAAAGAAGTGAATTTTGCCATGTGCGACAAACTCATTTTCGAAGTTCATTTTTATAATTGTACTTTAGATTTTTCGAAGTTTTATACTTTAAAAATAAAAGGAACAACCTTTACCAATTGCAGTTTAATTGCGGTCGATTTTATGGCTGCAGATCTTACCAGTGTTCTTTTTGACAATTGCGACTTGTACCGCTCAGAATTCGACAAAGCCATCGCCAACAAAGCCGATTTTAAAACGAGCTATAATTATACGATTGATCCATCAAAAACCAAACTGAAGAAAGCTGTTTTTGCTTTGAAGGAAGTAAAAGGATTGCTGTTTAAGCATGATGTGATTGTGAGTTAAAAACAAACACGAATTTCACGAATTTACACGAATTGGTTTGTGAAAATTAATTTCACAAAGTAAACTAGACATTAAGAATTAGTGTCAATTGGTAAATTTGGGCTTAAAATTAATTTACAACACTAGACAATCATTTATATACAAGCATTTTAATCCTAGTTTGTCATTTCGAGGAACGAGAAATCCTCGTAAGAAACTCTACAAAGATTGATTATTAGGAACGGAGCTACTTGCGAGGATTTCTCGTTCCTCGAAATGACAAAAATGCTGAAAATTACTTTTACAGCTTCTTCTCCATCACATAATCTTCCATCAAATAACTGTTTCCGATTTCAATATCAACTTCTTCTTTAACTTCAAAGCCTATTTTTTTATAAAAACCTAAAGCAGAGTTGAATCGGTTTACGTTTAACAACAATGCTTTTGAATTATTTTCTAAAGCTAATTTTCCAATTTCGTCAATAACTTTTTTACCAATTCCTTTTCCTTGTGTTTCCGGTAAAAGATAGATTTTATGAATTTTCGTTACTGTTTCTCCATTATAATTATGTTCAATTCCGATAAAACCTATATTAGTTTCATCTTCATCAATCATATAAAATAATTGTATTTTTTTATTGTATTGTTCGTTTAAAGCTTCAGTAGAATAAAAAAGCCCCAACATATAATCTAATTGTTCTTTTGATAGGATTTCACCGTAAGTAATGGGCCAAGTAATATTTACTATATTCTGAATTTGCTTAATATCGTGTATTGTTGCTGCTGTAATCGTAATCATAATTCTATTTAAAATGCTTTTATTACTTAGTAAAAATTTGATTTTCTTGTTCGCTTACGCGGATAAAAGTCGTTCGTTTTGTTAATTCTTTTAATTTCGAAGCACCTACATAAGTACAAGTACTTCTTAATCCGCCTAAAATGTCCAAAACGGTATTGATAGCCTGGCCTTTAAAAGGTACCTGAACTGTTTTTCCTTCGCTGGCTCTGTATTCTGCAACTCCTCCAACATATTTATCCATTGCTGTTGTAGAACTCATTCCGTAAAATTGTTTGAATTTTTCGCCGTTTATTTCGATCAACTCTCCTCCGCTTTCAGTATGTCCTGCGAGCATTCCACCCAACATGACAAAATCTGAACCTGCGCCAAAAGCTTTAGCAACATCTCCGGGAGTTTTACATCCGCCATCACTTATAATGTGTCCGCCCAAACCGTGCGCAGCATCTGCACATTCTATAATAGCCGAAAGTTGCGGATATCCTACACCTGTTTTTACGCGAGTGGTACAAACTGAACCTGGTCCAATACCTACTTTTACGATATCGGCTCCAGCCAATAACAATTCTTCTACCATTTCGCCGGTAACCACATTTCCGGCAATAATAACTTTATCGGGATATTGTTTTCGGGTTTGTTTTAAAAACTGAACAAAATGCTCTGAATAACCATTAGCGACATCAATACAGATAAATTTCAGCAACGGATTTGCGGTTATAATTTGACCGATTTTCGCAAAATCTTCTTTTCCTGTTCCTGTACTAATAGCGATATAATCATAGAAATCCGGCGTAACATTTTTCAGGAAATCATTCCATTCTTGCAACGAATAATGTTTATGAATGGCTGTGAATAGCTTTTCTTTTGCCAAAACCTTCGCCATCTCAAAAGTACCAACGGTATCCATATTGGCCGCCATAATCGGGATTCCTGTCCAGATTGTGGTAGAATGCAAAAATTTAAAATTCCGCTCAAGCGAAACTTCTGATCTGCTTTTTAATGTAGATCTTTTTGGCCGAATCATTACATCTTTAAACCCTAGTTTCAGATCCGTTTCTATTCTCATGGCTTTACGTTTTGGTTACTCTCAAATATAAGAAATTTTAGATTGCTGTCCCGAGGCTTCGGGATAGATTTTAGATTTTTAAAACTTTGCGCTTAATTGGCACGCGGATGACACGGATTCGCTATCGCGAAAACGCGGATTTTCTTTTTTTTTGAAAACTTTATTATTGGAGCGCGTTTCGACTTCGCTCAACGTGACAAACTGAAAACTGCGACTGAGACTGCGACTGTCCTGAACACTAAAAAAACTGAGACTGAAAACTGAGACTAAAAAATTACCCGTGAATCGTTTCGCCTTTTCCGTAGTTTGTGATGATAGATTCTTCGTACGCCAACCATTCTCTCCAACGTTTTTCAACGTCGATTCCTATTCCGTATTTTCTGGCGTATGTGATGAAGGTTGTGTAATGTCCTGCTTCGCTTTCCATTAATTCTCTGTAGAAAATGGCTAATTCTTCATCCTGAATATTTTCAGATAAAACTTTAAAACGTTCGCAGCTTCTGGCTTCGATCATCGCAGAAAACAATAATCTTTCTACAAGACCGGAAACTCTGCTTCCGTCGCCGCTTTTCTTCATATATAAATACAATTCATTTACATAATCGTCTTTGCGCTCGCGTCCTAGTTTTAATCCTCTTTTGATAATGATATTATGAACTTGCTCAAAATGATCGATTTCTTCTTTGGCTAAAGCCAATAAATCTTTAACCAAATCCTGGTGTTCTGAGTTATTCGTAATAATTGTAATCGCGTTTGTTGCTGCTTTTTGCTCGCACCAAGCGTGATCTGTAAGGATTTCTTCAATATTTTTTTCTACAATGTTTACCCATCTTGGATCTGTTGGTAATTGTAATCTTAGTATGCCCATTTCTTATAAGTCTTAAAGTTGTAAAGTCGAAAGTTGTAAAGTCAAAAAAAGTCGAAGATCAAAACTAAAATAGAATTTTACATTCCATTTCAAGACTTTCGACCTTCGACTTTAAGACTTTATGACTGATTTTTAGTAAACGAAAATTGGTCTTTCGCTCATCATTTCATTTACTTCGTTTGCTACTTCTTCGATAACAGCTTCATTGGTATGATCAGCTAATACTTTATCGATAAGTGCTACGATAGTTTCCATGTCTTCTTCAACTAAACCACGAGTTGTGATTGCAGCTGTTCCTACACGAATTCCTGAAGTTACAAATGGTGATTTATCATCAAATGGAACCATATTTTTATTTACAGTAATTTCTGCTTTTACTAATGCGTTTTCAGCTTCTTTACCAGAAATATTTTTATTTCTTAAGTCAATAAGCATCATGTGGTTATCAGTTCCTCCAGAAATAATTTTGTATCCTCTTTTTACAAAAGCATCTGCCATAGCATTTGCATTTTTTTGCAATTGCATTGCATATGTAAAGAACTCATCTTTTAATGCTTCACCAAAAGCAACAGCTTTAGCAGCGATAATGTGCATTAATGGTCCTCCTTGGTTTCCTGGAAAAACAGCAAGATCTAATAAAGATGACATCATTCTGATTTCTCCTTTTGGAGTTTTTAAACCTTGTGGGTTTTCGAAATCTTTCCCCATCAAGATCAAACCTCCGCGTGGTCCACGTAAAGTTTTGTGAGTTGTTGTAGAAACGATATGACAATGAGGAATCGGGTCATTCATTAATCCTTTTGCAATAAGACCTGCAGGGTGAGAAATATCAGCAAACAAGATTGCTCCTACGCTATCAGCGATTTGTCTGAAACGTGCAAAATCCATATCACGAGAATAAGCTGATGCTCCTGCGATGATTAATTTTGGCTGCTCTTTTGTTGCAATTTCCTGAATTTTATCATAGTCTAAACGACCTGTTTCAGCATCTACACCGTAAAAAACAGGCTTGTATAAACGACCTGAAAAGTTTACCGGAGAACCGTGAGTCAAGTGACCACCGTGAGATAAATCAAAACCTAAGATCGTATCTCCAGGATTTAAACATGCATGGTAAACTGCTGTATTCGCCTGAGATCCAGAGTGAGGCTGAACGTTTGCATATTCAGCACCAAATAATTCTTTTGCTCTGTCTATTGCAATTTGCTCAATAACGTCAACTACTTCACAACCTCCGTAGTATCTTTTGCCAGGATATCCCTCAGCATATTTGTTAGTTAAAACAGAACCAGCTGCTTCCATTACCTCATCACTTACAAAATTCTCTGAAGCGATAAGTTCTAATCCGTGAATTTGTCTGTCTTGTTCCTCTAGTATAAGGTCAAAAATTTGTTCGTCGCGTTGCATTTTTTCGTTTTTCGTTAATTTCCTGCAAAAATACAAAAAAACGTTTGTCAAACTGCTAGATTATGATATATTTGACATAGAATTTTTCAACAAATAATTAACATTCACATGCCAATAACCGCTAACGATACCAAAAGAAAATCATGGTTAGAAGTGCCAGAAAATAGCGACTTCCCTATTCAAAATATTCCTTTCGGTGTATTTCTTACCAAAGAAAATGTCGTTACAGTAGGAACACGAATTGGCGACTACGCTATAGATTTAGGGGCTCTACAACAATTAAACTATTTCGCAGGAATAGATTTAACTGATGATATGTTCATGCAGGACACGCTTAATGATTTTATTTCTGATGGAAAAAAAACATGGCGTTTAGTTCGAAATCGCATCGCTGATATTTTCGACGAAACCAACCCGCAACTAAGAGATTCAACAAAAGATCGCGATATTGTTATTTTTAAAATCGACGATGTTGAGATGCAATTACCGGTCTTAATTGGTGATTATACTGACTTTTACTCGAGTAAAGAACATGCTACGAACGTGGGAAAAATGTTCCGCGATCCTGAAAATGCTTTATTACCAAACTGGTTACATATACCTGTAGGATACCATGGCAGAAGTTCTACTATTGTTCCGTCCGGAATTCCGGTTCACAGACCAATGGGACAAACTTTACCGGCTGGAGAAAAATATCCGGTTTTTGGACCGTCTCGTTTGGTTGATTTTGAATTAGAAACAGCTTTTATTACCACTGACGTAAATATAATGGGAGAAAATATCCCAACTTACGAAGCCGAAGATTATATTTTTGGAATGGTTTTATTGAATGACTGGAGCGCGCGCGATATCCAGAAATGGGAATATGTGCCTCTTGGACCATTCTTAGCTAAAAACTTTGCTACATCAATTTCTCCGTGGATTGTAACTATGGATGCTTTGGAGCCTTTTAGAACTAAAGGTCCTAAACAAGATCCTTCGCCATTACCTTATTTACAAACTAAAGGGAAAAAAGCATTTGATATTCATCTTGAAGTTTCTATTAAACCTGAAGATGCTGAAGAAACTGTGGTTTCTAAATCAAATTTTAAATATTTGTACTGGTCAATGAGTCAGCAATTAGCACATCATACTTCTAATGGTTGTCGTGTAAATTCTGGTGATATGATGGGTTCTGGAACTATTTCTGGTCCTACTCCGGACAGTTTTGGCTCGATGTTGGAATTGACTTGGGGAGGAAAAAATCCACTGAAATTAAACGATGGCAGCGAACGTAAGTTTATCGAAGATAATGATACTGTAATTATTAGAGGTTTTTGCGAAAATGCTGAAGTGAGACTTGGTTTTGGTGAAGTTGCCAGCCAACTTTTACCTCCATTTATCAGACCATGAAGAGCAGATAAAGCATCTGAAGATATCTAGAAAATAAAAAAAACCTTAGTGAGAACTAAGGTTTTTTTATGCTTTATATTTAACTAAAATTTGAAAGAAAAAGTTTTTATTCCAAAATCATTTTTACCCAAACCAAACGATGATCTGAACTTGATTCTCGTTTTTCAACTAATGCTGACATTGGTTCACCTTTTGCAGGCCAGAATACACCACTGGCGAGAACCTTAAAACCTAATCTTGATGGCAATACATAATCAGCTCGCATTCTCCAAAAGGCTGTATGATTAACTCCAAAAGCATTTTCAGGACTATATTCAGCACCGCCTTTACTAGCAGGTGTAAAGTCGCTATTAATTTTCGGACTGTCTATTAAAGACTTTATACCTTCTCTAATGGCGTTTCCTTCAACTGGTGAGGCATTTTGATCACCCATTATGACAAATCGAGAATCTGGAGATAAACCACCTTTTACTCCTTTATCATCATAAATATACGAAGCCGAATTGTCTGAAATATAATCTCTCCAGAACCGGATTTCATCATGATTTCTTTTGCCATTTCGATCTTCATCACCATCAAAAGTAGGAGGAGTTGGATGACTGACTAAAACATGAACTATTTTATTACCAATCTCTACAGGAACATCCCAATGAGATTTTGAAGATAATGGAAATTCCTTCCATGCTTTCTTACTATACCAATTCGATCCATCTGCTTTTTTGGTAAGCAATGCTCCTGGCATATCTTTCCATTTAAAATGCTGAAAAGTACGAACTGCCTTAACATCAATAGGATATTTAGATAAAAGCATCATGCCATACTGCCCGGGATACATACCAAATCCCCATGCGTCATTTCCAAAATTATTTAACTTTCCATCATTGTTCAAATCGTAAGGACTTGGCTGGCCAGTATTCACTGTTGAATAATAGTAATAAGGATAATCAATAGCCGCCACTCCGCCCTGGCTCACATTCAGGTAATTTTTGATGAATGCCTTCACTCCAAGTTCAGGGTCTTTAATGTAATCGAATTCATTTAACAGAATAACGTCTGGTCTAACGGTTTGAATAATCTGAGCAATATTTCTGATTTGAGTATTACGCCCTGAATTAAGCTGAGAAATCAATATTTGCTCCGATTTTCCCATTGCGCCTTTCGGAGAATAATTATCAGCTTCCATACTCACATTATAGGTAGCAAATGTAAGTTCTGGTTTTTCCTGCGACTCAGACTGTGAAAATAAAGCTCCGGAAGAAAGCACGGAAAGGATAAAAAATATTTTCTTCATATAAAATTAAATCTGCATTTCTGCATTGTTGAACATACGAATATAAGAAGGATGTTGGGACACACAGCAAATCTGTCTGTTAAATATACAATAAAAAAAAGCTGCCACTTTTGGTGACAGCTCAAATGATATAAGAAAGTCTCTGTATACCTGATAATTTTATTACAGATTAATGCGACTATTTTTTTTATGCAGGAATCTGTTGGCTTAAACAATGTAAAGTTCCAAATCCCCAGATAAAATCGATACAGCTTATTCCTATTACTTCTCTGTCAGGGAAACATTCCGCTAATATATTTAATGCAACTCTGTCATTGCTATCATTAAAAGTAGGAACCAAAACACAATTATTCAAGATTAAAAAGTTGGCATAACTTGCCGGTAATCTTAAATCTTCAAAATCTACACGTTTTGGCATTGGTAATGCTACGATTGTTGGTGATTTTCCGTCTTCTAATTTTGCATTTTGCAAACGTTTCAAATTGTCTTGTAACGGTTTGTAATTCGCATCATTTTTATCTGTTTCAACAATTGTTACAATCGTATCTTCGTTTACAAATCGGCATAAATCATCGATGTGACCGTGAGTATCATCTCCTTCTATTCCATCGCCTAACCAAATTACGTTGGTAACTCCAAGATATTCTTTAAAAACAGCTTCGTAATCTTCTTTGGTAAAGTTTTTATTTCGAACCTGAATTGTTGGGTGCATCAAACATTCTTCAGAGGTTAATAAAGTTCCTCGTCCGTTTACATCAATTGCTCCGCCTTCTACAATTACCGGTTTTCCTTTATACATTACCTGAGATAAGGGAACATCAATAAAATCGGCAATTTTACCCGGAACAAATTTATCTAACTGATAGTTTTTATATTTTGCCCAACCATTAAAATTAAAATTTAATGCTTCTCTTTTCGAACCATTTTTTACAACAATTGGTCCAGAATCACGCATCCAGCTTCTGTTTGTTTTATGAATGATAAAAGATACATTCGCAATATTCACGCGTGCTCTTTCTAGCATTTCGGCTACTTTTTCTTTTAGCTTTTCATCGGCTACAACCAAAAAAACAGTTTCAAAAGTGGCTACTTTTTTTATAAATTCTACAAAAGCCCATTGAACAGCCTCGTATTTTCCTGGCCAGTCGTTACCATTATGTGGAAAACACAATACAATTCCTTGTTGTTTTTCCCATTCTGCTGGAAATCTTCTATTATTTGTTGACATAAAACGTTTCTAATTTTGAAAGTGTACAAAGATAAGCATTCGGCAGGATTATAAAATAGCAGAACCAAAATCATATCAATTTAAGACAAATTATCTTCTAAAAATTAAGTTAAAGATTAAATAATGAAGGCTTAATATACGACCAAAATCTCCTAATTACATTTGGCAAAACTAAAACACACACAAAATGAAAAAACTAAGTATCTCACTATTAGCCGCTTTATCTATTATGGTAAGCTGTAATAATGATGAAAATTCTAAAAAAGAAGAAGAAGTTCTTTTAAACGAAAATCCAGGGTCTTTTAAAGAAATTGCCTCTATAACTATTGGTGGCGAAGGTGCTGCGGAAATCACTGCCTACGACGAAAAAACAAAAAAACTTTTTACAGTAAATAATAGCGGAACAAACCAAATTGATGTTATTGATTTAACTGATCCGACAAAACCAGTTAAAATTGGTAAAATAGATTTGACTCCATATGAAGGAGCTTCTAATAGTGTGGCAGTTTTTGAGGGAAAACTAGCCGTTGCATTAGAATCTACAGTAAACAAGCAAGCAAACGGTAAAGTAGTTGTTTTTAATACTACCGATTATAGTGTTATTAAACAAATTACCGTAGGTGCTTTGCCGGATATGATTACATTTTCGCCTGACGGAAAATATATTATGACAGCTAACGAGGGTGAACCAAATACTGATTATTCGCAAGATCCAATTGGAACGATTTCTATTATAGAAGTAACTAATAATTATGCTGTTACAACTTTAGATTTTACTTCTTTCAGCAGTCAGGCCGAAGCCCTTAAAAAAGAAGGTTTCAGAATTTCTAAAGCTGCAAAAAGCTTTGCTCAGGATATTGAACCTGAATATGTTACTATTTCTGATGATTCTAAAACTGCCTGGGTAACATTACAGGAAAATAATGGAGTAGCAAAAGTAGATTTGACTTCTAAAACTATCACGGCTATTTATCCTTTAGGATTTAAAAATTTCAATACTGCCGAAAATGCAATTGATGTAAGCGACAGCGACGATAAAATAGCTTTTAATCCGTGGAAAGTAAAAGGAATGTTTATGCCTGACGGAATTAGCCATTTTTCTTCTAATAACGTTCCTTATTTCGTTACAGCGAATGAAGGTGACGCTAGAGAATATACAGCTAACACAGACATTAAACGTATGAAAAGCATGAAATTTGATGCAACTGTTTTTCCTGATGCTGCTACCTTAAAACTAGATGCTAATTTAGGAAGATTAAATCTTGTGGCTGATATGGGTGATACTGACGGCGATGGAGATCTTGATGAATTAGTAGCTTTTGGAGCTCGTTCTTTCTCGATCTGGAACGGAAATACTGGAAAAATTGTTTACGACAGTAAAAATGATGTAGATAAAAAAACAAATGATCTAGGAACTTATGACGACAAACGCAGCGATGATAAAGGTTCTGAACCGGAAGCTGTGGTAGCTGTTAAGATGGGAAGTCAGAATATTCTGTTTGTTGGCCTGGAAAGATCCGACGCTTTCATGACTTATAATGTAACGAATCCTACTTCGCCTCAATATTTACAAACAGTAAAAACTGGTGATGCTCCAGAAGGAATATTATTTATTCCGGCTTCTAAAAGTCCAAACAAAAGAAGTTTGTTAGTCGTTAGTAGTGAGGGAGATGGAACGATAAAAATATACCAACCAGATTTAAAATAATTTTCACATTTACAATTTTAAAGAGGAGCTAAATTTATATTTAGCTCTTTTTTTTGCTCTAAAATTTTGATTCTTTTAACGTATTTACATAAATAAAACCCAAAAGGTGGGAATTATGTAAGAGCAAATAGAACACATTCTAAAACTCGTAGTATAATTTTGTCCTGAGTTTAAAACGAAAAACTCGTAATAATCACAATTAAATTAAAATTTGGATATCATGAAAAAGAAATTAGCTTCAGTATCGCTTTTACTACTAACATTCGCTGCGGGTGCACAAAATATGGCAACGACATCAGCTCAACCTACAATTGAAAAACCTTCTTACAATAAATGGTCTTTAGAGTTAAATGGTGGTTTAAACAAACCTCTTAGAGCATTAACCCCAGGTTATTCTACAGAAACTGCTAGTCCGTTTCACGCAGATTTAGGTGTAAGATATATGTTTAATCCTAAATTTGGTTTGAAACTGGATGTTGGATATGACCAATTTCACGAACGCGATAACACGCCGGAATTCGACAGCAAATATTACAGAGCAAGTTTACAAGGGGTTATTAACCTTGGTAGAGCTTTAAACTTTGAAACCTGGACAAACACTTTTGGTTTATTAGCACATGGTGGTTTTGGTGTTTCTCAATTAAGCAATGATGACGGTTTTGACGGAAAAGATTACATGGCTCATGGAATCATGGGATTAACCGGACAAGTTAGATTAAGTAACAGAGTTGCTTTAACAGGAGATCTTACTGGTATTGTTAACGGAAGACAAAATCACAACTTTGATGGTCACGGAGTTCCGACTACAGGTTCATTAGATGGTGTATTATTAAATGCCTCTATTGGTTTGACTTTCTACTTAGGTAAAAACGAAAAACATGCTGACTGGTATTCTGAAGAAAATGAAAGATTAAACCAATTAGAAAACAGAGTTACTACAATCGAAACTGGTCTTATTGACACTGACAAAGATGGTGTTGCTGATCTATACGATTTAGAGCCTAATACTGTTTCAGGAGTTGCTGTAAATACTAAAGGACAATCTATTGATAACAACCAAAATGGTGTTCCGGATGAATTAGAAAGCTACTTAGACAAAACTTATGTTAAAAAAGGTGCTGAAAGTACAGCAACAAATAATACTGTTGAAGAATTGATTAACGGAGGTTATGTTAATGTATATTTTGACTTTAACTCTTCTAAACCAACAAATGCTTCTTTATCTGGTGTTGATTTCTTAGTGAAATACTTAAAAAACAATCCAGGAAAATCTGCAGATATCGTAGGATATGCTGACGAAATTGGAAGTTCAAGTTACAACACTGAATTATCAAGAAAAAGAGCTGAAGCTGTGAAAAAAGTAGCACAAAATGCTGGAATTGATGCTTCAAGATTAAATGTAATTGCTAACGGTGAAGATACTTCTGTGAACAAAAATTCTAAAGAAGCTCGTCAAATCGTAAGAAGAGTTACTTTTAAAGTAAAATAATCTTATTATATATTTTTTAAAGATCCGCTTCGGAATATTCTGAAGCGGATTTTTTTTGTTTAAGGAAAATAAAAAAGGACGAAATATAAATTTCGTCCTTTTTGTATTTATAAATTAACTGAATTAGTCAATTGCTCTTTTTGTAATATCTCCAAAAGCATCAATTCTTCTGTCTCTGAAAAATGGCCAGTTCTGACGTACATTTTCCTGTAGATCTAAATCAACTTCGGCAATTAGAATTTCTTCCTGATCGTGAGAAGCCTGAGCTAAAATCTCACCTTGAGGTCCCGCAATAAATGATGCTCCCCAAAACTGAATTCCTTCTGTTCCTTCGATATATTTTTCTAGACCAATTCTGTTTGCAGCGGCAACAAAAACTCCATTTGCAACAGCGTGACCTTTCATAACATTCATCCAGGCACCGTATTGGTTTTCTCCGTATTGTTCTTTTTCTTTTGGATGCCATCCAATAGCTGTTGGGTAAAACAACACCTCAGCTCCTTTTAATGCTGTAATACGAGCTGCTTCCGGATACCATTGATCCCAACAAATAAGAGTTCCGATTTTTCCTTTTTTAGTTTCAATAGCTTTAAAACCTAAGTCTCCAGGAGTAAAGTAGAATTTCTCATAGAAGTGCGGATCGTCCGGAATGTGCATTTTGCGGTATAAACCAGCTTCTGTACCATCAGTGTCAATAATATAGGCACTATTGTGGTAAATCCCAGCCATTCTTTTTTCGAAGAAAGGAACAATAATTACCACTCCTAATTCTTTTGCCAATTCGCTAAAAGCAATAAATGAAGTACTGTAAAGTGGTTCTGCTAATGCAAAATTGTCTACATCTTCGCTTTGGCAAAAATAATGACTACTATATAATTCAGGTAATAAGATCACTTCGGCACCTTTAGCGGCAGCATCTTTTACCCAGCTGATACATTTTTTAAGATTATTTTCGGCAACGTCATTTAGATTTAACTGAATAACGGCGATTTTATATTTTCTTTTCGGCATGACATAAAATTTAGAGTGCAAAAATAGTAATTTTTAGAGGAATGGCAAAGTACCTTTTGTTAACTTCACACTATAAAAAAAAGAGCCTTTCAGCTCTTTTATATCTGTTTTACAGAATCTCGTTTTGTTGAAAATATTCTAGCAATATAAACAATTTCGTTCTCTTCTATATATAATATTTTATAATCTCTAACAATAATCCTTCTGTATTCAGGCTCAATTTCATCCTTTTGGTATTGTTCTATAAAATGAATATTTTTAGTACTGGATAAAATATCATTTTTTACATTGATTGCGCCTTGAAGTGATTTTTCTTTGTAATAATTATATATTGTTCTTAATTGATCTTTGGCTGTATTGGTCCAAATTACTTTTCTTACCTTGCTCATTTACCAATTCTCAGATTCTTTTTCTAAATCATCCTGAGAAATGAATTCTCCTTTTTGAATCTCTAATTTTGCATTTGCTAATTCAGCTTTATAAGCACCTCTTGTAATTGGTTTACCTTCAACTGAGAAAGCGACTATTTCTTCCTCCTGATAACTTTCAATAACTGCTTTAACAACTTTCAAAAGACGTTCATCTGCAGTATTTATATATTCTAAAACACTATCTCTTAATTCTAAAGCTCCCATAATCATAATCTTTAATGAATCAAAGATAGTAATTTTTAAATCGTTTTTTTTTGAATCAGTTAATTATAAAATACAGCCAAATTTAGCTCTCATAAAAAAAAAGAAAAACCATTTTACAATATTTTAAAATATTTGTAAAATGGTTTTCTGACCAAAAATTTATCTAAGTAACCTAATTATTCAATAACCACTTTTTTAGTTACGAATTCTTTATCTGATTTTTTGAATTTGAATTCAAAAGTTCCTTTTACAGCTGATTTGAATTTGTATACCGTTTTCTTAGGATTCGGAACTTGTAATGTACATACTTCTGATGGGTATTTTACTTCAACCTGTAATCCTTTTACATCCTCAATAACTGTTTCATTAAATTTACTGAATTCTGCGCAAGCATTGTCTGCTACAAAAGTGATATCATAACTCAATTCCTGATCTACCTTTCCTGTTGCAGGACCATCTATTGCTGTTACTGATGCTACTCTTACTACTGGGTTAGGTCCTGGTTTATCATCATCATTACTGCAAGAAATTAATGCTGTTGCTAAAAATAATACTACAATAACTGATTTAAATTTAAAATTTTTCATATAAAATAATAATTAAGTGTTAATTACTATGAAGATGCAAAAGAGTTGCATTGGTTGCTTTAGTAATCTGTTAAATAATTGCACAAAAATAATAAACAATTAAATATCAAAAACTTAACAGAATAAAAAAAATCACGAAACAACAGTTATTTCTGATGAAAATTAAATTTTTCTGGCATAGCCCCGATAGGAACGGCATCCTTTTTAGCCATTTTTTAACGGATAAAAAGCTATAGTGGATAGCGGGACTAATGGTCTTTTTGAAAATGATTGCTTGGCTTCTAAAAAAAACACCAGCCTTTCGACCAGTGTTTTGATACAAATATAGTGATCACTATTATGCGATTTCTTTCTTTTTAAATAGTTTTTTGAACAGGTTTACAAATCCTAAAACTACGAATCCTAATACCAACCCAATTACAAATTCTTTTATGATAGAAGGTAATTTTATTTGAGGCACTAAATGATGAAAAAACGGTATGTAATGCACAAAGATTCCGCCTGCTACAAGAATTAAAGCTATTGTACCAATTACGGTTAAACCTTTAATTACCAGTGGAAGGGCTTTTACTAATGCATTCCCTATAAAATTTGATATGCTTTTTTCGTTTTTACTAAGCTTAATCAATTTATAACCTGCTTCATCCATTCGAACAATAAGGGCAACAATGCCATAAACACCAACTGTTGCTACTAAAGCAATGATAGATGTTACAATGATTTGCTGCGCAAGTGGCTCGTCAATTACTGTACCTAGGGCAATAATTACTATTTCGACAGATAAAATAAAATCGGTTATGATGGCTGATTTTACTTTTCCTTTTTCGGCTTCCAGAATTTGTTCTTCTGTTAAAGTTTCTTCGGTTATTCCTGCTGATTCTTCATGACTGTGCGGAAATATAAATTCGTAAATTTTCTCAGCTCCTTCGTAGGCTAAAAATAGTCCTCCAAGTACAAGTATTACGATGATGGCTACTGGTAAAAAGGCACTTAATAAAAATGCTATTGGCAAAATAATGATTTTATTAAGAAGCGAACCTTTACTGATTGCCCACAATACCGGAAGCTCTCTAGATGACGCAAAGCCTGAAGCTTTCTCAGCATTTACAGCCAAATCATCGCCTAAAATCCCGGCTGTTTTTTTTGCTGCAATCTTACTCATTACTGCAACATCATCCATAATTGCTGCGATATCATCTAATAATACGAAAAAACCTGATGCCATTGTATTTTATTTGGTTTTAAAAACTGTGTAATTCATTGACATTGAGTAATCAATTTAATGTACAAGTTTGGTTATTTATAGGTGCTAATCTAAGACTTTTTTTGGTTATTTTTTAGTCTAAAATTAACTACATTGCCCTAAAAGCACCCAAATAATTATAAAAACGAAAATAGTACCAAAACACCCTCCGCCTAATTTTTTTGCTCCGTAACCTGCTAATAATCCTCTAAATATATTATTCATGGTATTTGTTTTTTATTGATTTGTAATTAATTTTTATGAAAGTAAAGTTCTTACTTTAATCCGTGAATCTATTTATATCACTTTTAAAAAAAGTTTCATGATTTACGGATTCAGTTTAAATAAAAAAACTTCATTATTTCTAATGAAGTTTTATGTGTTAAATTAATCAGTATTAACAGTGTAGTTTCTGCTTATTAATGTTGCTTTATCAATAATTCCCTGTCCTGTTGGAGGAGCGGGTGGAATTTGACCCGATATATCGATATAATTTTTTGTACTAGTAAGATTTAACAATCTGCTTAAAATCAAATTAACCTGCGAACTTGGAAGCGCATTAGCTCTCAAAAGCGTTGTGCCACTAACAGAGGTCAGTGATGGTAAATTAATAGAAGCCAGACTATGATTTTCTCTAAAAAAAAGACCACTTGCCTGAGTTAAAGAAGGGAAAGAAATAGATGTTAAAGATGGATTATTCTGAATACTTGTATCAGCTCCCAATACTTTTTTTAAAGCCGGAAATATTACTGCACTTAATTTTTGGTTATCAGCGACATCAAAATCATTATAAACTTCTCGTAAATTAGCAACATTTATACTCACCAGATTTGAATTATCAATTACAGACAATTCAACTAATTTTTCTACTACAGATAAATCTACAGTGGTTAAATTGGTAGTACCATTTATATAGACATTTTCTGTATATGGTCCAAACTCAGACCTTATTTGCGCTGCTGCCTGTGCATCAGTAATGTCACCTGTTATTACTATACTTGTTTTTCCTTTATTCTGACTACTACCGGCGTATAACGCGTAAGGTACACTCAAAAGTTGGCTGGTTCCACTGATTGTGTAGTTACTTCCTCCTGTTGGGTCAATTTCTGTTTTTATAAAATGCAATCCGGCACCCCAATTTATAGCTGCAAAAGTTCCTGTAACGGGTGTTCCGCCACCTATTTCAATAGTTACTAATCCGTTATTGTTTGTTGTTGCAGTTTGTGTTTCAATATAACTAGGGTTACCATTTGCAGTATCGAATATAATACTGATTTTTATACTTACTAGAGCACTCGCTACTAATGTTCCATCTGCTTTACGAATAACAGATTGATAACTCATTTTTTGAGGAGCCTGAGCGAATAAAACTGTAAATGAACTTAATAGTAATAATAAGAGAGTAATTTTTTTCATATATTTTTCTACGGTTTGATTGTTATTTTTTAATGATTTTAAAAGTTTTAATTGTTTTGTTATTAGTAGTTATTCCCAGAAAATAAATACCCTGATTCAATCCCTGCATTGAAACACTCGTTTCAGAACTTGTTATCTTAGAATTTCCAGATATCATTTTCCCATTGATATCAAATAAATTATATGCCAGGTCATCTAATCTATCATTAACAATAACTATATTAAGTACATCAACTGTAGGATTAGGATATGCTGTCATTACCAAATTTATTCCCTGAAATTCATCATTCCCTAAAGTAATAATCTCATAAGGTTGTTGGATTCCCTGCAAAACATATGCACTTGACCCTGGTAAACTAGCATAAACGACTTGTCCGATTGAATAACTTGACGAGCCTCCGCTTCCTGTTGCATTTCCGCCAGAAACTACTATGCTTTCCTGCGCATAACTACTAGCGATAAATGAAATGCAAAAAATAAATAATAGTAAAAAAGTTTGTTGGTTTCTTTTCATATAATAGTTTTAATTATTAGCTAATCAAATATATACTAATTCTTACGTAAAATATTACTAAAAAGAGAAGAATTATAAAATTAAAGACAAAAAAAAAGCACCAGCCTTTCGACTGATGCTTTTTAAAAATATTAAAATCAAAAAAAAATTATTCTTCATGATGGGTTTGGTTTCTAAATACCAATTGTCCATCAAAAGCATCTAATAAAATGATGCTGTCTGTAGTGATGTTTCCTGCTAAAATTTCTTTCGACAACTGATTCAGTACTTCTCTTTGAACTACACGTTTTACCGGTCTTGCACCAAACTGCGGATCGTAACCTTTATCAGATAAATACTTGATAGCTTCTGGTGTAGCATCCATTGCAATACCTTGTAAGGCAAGCATTTTTGTTACGCTCTTAAGTTGTAAACTCACAATTTTCGAAATGTTTTCTACTGTTAAAGGCGTAAACATTACAATCTCGTCGATACGGTTTATAAATTCCGGACGAACAGTTTGTTTCAATAATCCTAGAACTTCAACTTTTGCTGATTCTGTAGCAGATTCAATGCTTCCTTTTAAGTTTTCGAATTTGTCTTGTATAATCTGACTTCCCATGTTGGATGTCATGATGATAATTGTATTTTTAAAATCAGCCAGACGTCCTTTATTATCTGTTAAACGACCTTCATCCAAAACTTGCAATAAAATATTGAAGGTATCCGGATGCGCTTTTTCGATCTCGTCTAACAAAATTACAGAATACGGTTTTCTACGTACGGCTTCAGTCAACTGACCACCTTCGTCATAACCTACATATCCTGGAGGTGCACCTACTAAACGACTCACACTGTGACGTTCCTGATACTCACTCATGTCGATACGCGTCATAGCATTTTCGTCATCAAAAAGGTATTCGGCCAAAGCTTTTGCTAACTCCGTTTTACCGACTCCGGTTGTTCCTAAAAATAAGAAGGTACCAACTGGTTTTTTCATGTCTTGCAATCCTGCACGACTTCTACGAACAGCGTCACTTACAGCCTCGATTGCTTCTTCCTGACCCACAACACGTTTGTGTAATTCATCTTCAAGATGCAATAGTTTTTCGCGTTCTGTCTGAAGCATTTTCATCACAGGAATACCTGTCCATTTTGCTACGACTTCTGCGATATCTTCGCGTGTTACTTCTTCTTTAATCAAAGAAGTTCCTGATTGATATTCTTGCAATTGTTTTTGTAAAACATCAAGACGTTCTTGTGCTTCTTTTATTTTTCCGTAACGAATCTCAGCAACTTTTCCGTAATCTCCTTCACGTTCTGCACGTTCTGCTTCGTATTTAAAATCTTCAATTTCTTGTTTTACGGTTTGAATTCCGTCAACAATATCTTTTTCAGATTTCCATTTTGCATAGATTTCGTTGCGTTCTTCTTTTAAGTTCGCCAAATCCATGCGCAGGATTTTCAGTTTACTTTCTTCTTTTTCACGTTTTATCGCTTCAATCTCGATTTCTAACTGCATGATTTTACGATCCAGAACATCTAATTCTTCTGGTTTCGAATTGATTTCCATACGCAGTTTAGAAGCTGCCTCATCCATCAAATCGATCGCTTTATCCGGTAAGAAACGATTCGTAATATAACGTTGCGAAAGCTCAACGGCTGCAATAATTGCCTCATCTTTAATCTGAACCTTATGATGTGTTTCATACTTTTCCTTGATTCCACGTAAAATTGAAATCGCACTTTCAGTATCCGGTTCATCAATTAAGATTTTTTGGAAACGACGTTCCAGGGCTTTATCTTTTTCAAAATATTTTTGATATTCATCTAAAGTCGTTGCACCAATAGCTCTTAACTCACCACGAGCCAAAGCTGGTTTCAGGATATTGGCCGCATCCATTGCGCCTTCTCCTCCACCTGCACCAACAAGCGTATGAATCTCATCGATAAATAAAACAATATCACCTTCGGCAGCTGTAACTTCTTTTACAACAGCTTTCAAACGTTCTTCGAATTCTCCTTTAAATTTAGCACCGGCAATCAGCGCTCCCATATCTAATGAGAAAACGATTTTATCTTTTAAATTTTCCGGCACATCACCATCAACGATTCGGTGAGCCAATCCTTCAGCAATAGCAGTTTTACCAACTCCTGGCTCTCCTATTAACATCGGGTTATTTTTTGTTCTACGCGTTAAAATCTGTAACACACGTCGGATTTCTTCGTCACGGCCAATAACCGGATCCAGTTTTCCGTTACGCGCTAATTCATTTAGATTTTTAGCGTATTTATTTAATGAATTATAGTTTTCTTCAGCTGAAGCCGATGTTACTCTTTCTCCTTTACGAAGTTCTTCGATCGCTGCTTTTAAACCTTTTCCGGTAACTCCCTGATCTTTTAGAATCTGAGAAACTTTACTTTTTGAATCGAAAATTGCCAAGATCAAATGTTCGATAGAAACATATTCATCGTTCATTTTCTGAGCAATAATCTCAGCTTCATTCAAGGCTTTGTTTGCATCTCTGGAAAGTAAAATATCACCTCCTGAAACTTTTGGAAAGCTTTGAATAGTGCTGTCTAATATTTGTAAAAACAACGGAACATTTACATTTAGTTTTTTCAAAATAAACGGCGCAACATTTTCGTCTACTTCAAAAATAGCTTTGAAAATGTGCTCGTTTTCTATTTGTTGTTGTCCGTTGCTTTGAGCCAACTGTTGAGATAACTGTATAGCTTCCTGCGACTTAATTGTAAATTTATTTATGTTCATATGTATACGTTTTAAGTTTGATTGTTAGTTATAGAGTTTGATATGATTAAAATTACGATTTATTGGATTAAATTTTTAAGTTTAAATCATTTAACTTTGCATCTGATTATTCAAATTATATTCCATACTAAAAATACAGACAAAATGACATTAAAAAACTGATTTTTATCATTTTTACACGTCAAAAAGTCATAAAACACGTCAATATGAGTTTTTTAAATTCAATCTTCGGAAGTTCAGAGAACACAGAATCTCAAAAAAGCAATGTTAATTGGACAGAATTAACAGATATTGCGCAATTATCAGAAGTTACAGCGATCTCAAATGAGAAACCAGTTGTAATTTTTAAGCACAGTAC
Organism: Flavobacterium bizetiae; assembly: GCF_902804475.1. Lineage (GTDB taxonomy): Bacteria > Bacteroidota > Bacteroidia > Flavobacteriales > Flavobacteriaceae > Flavobacterium > Flavobacterium bizetiae. The sequence goes on along the minus strand of NZ_CADCSU010000104.1, from coordinate 8,876 downwards.
AAGATGTAGTATTAGCCGAATGGCTTTGAAACAATTTGAGCGTGAATACGATTTAAACGATAGCGTTACTGCTTATTTTTTAGATTTGATTGCGCACAGAGATATTTCTAACGAAATTGCCAGCAGATTTAATGTATATCATGAATCTCCTCAATTAATCTTAATCAGAGACGGAAAAGCTGTTTATGATGTTTCGCACAGCGATATTGATGCTGTGGCTTTAAAAGAAAAAATATAATTTTTTTTCTTGTAAAAAGATTTTTACAAAATTAAAAAGTTCCTTCAGAACCTCCTCCACTAAATCCTCCTCCACCAAAATCCATTGGAGAATCTGGTCCTTTTACTTCTGGTTTCATGCCAAATGTTGAGGCTACGATTAAAGCTTCGGCATTTAAAATCGCATTTGAATTATTGATTCTATCCGGTTTAAAAGTCAAGCCGCTTTCTTTATCTTTTAATTTTCGAATAGCAAAATAAGCAATGGCAAACATTACTAATCCTCCAAGGGTTAACGCTACTTCTATTGGTAAAACGGAGTAATAAAATCGAATGGTATAGAAAGAAAATGCGATAGCCAAAAAGCTGATCCACAGCATAATTCTGTCTTTTGTTTTTAAAGCCTGAACCAAATAAACAGCCGGCACTATAAATGTAAAAGCATAAAAGAAATAAGCAAACGGAATATCTTGTCCCGGAAGTACTTCATTTCCTAAAAACTCCACCGAAAGTTCTCTAACAACCAAATAATTACATGAAAGATAAAACAATACCAAACAGAAACTATTGGCTAATAATAAACCATTATAGAAATAAATGTCTTTAAGATTATTGATCATTCTTTTTGTTAAGAAGTAAAATATAGCCGAAACCAGCAGGGCTACAAATGGTAAGATCGTTTTGGCGATATCTCCAAATTCGAACATTCCGAAAAATAAAATTGCTGTAACTGCGATACAGAAAACCAATAAAGACAATAAATGCAAATATCTTCTGTACATAAAAAAAGAAGCTATTGCTACAAAAAGCGCTATTTGCAGCTCGTACCCTTCAGTGATTATGGCAATAGCAAATCCTATATTTAAAATAGCACCTAAAATAAAGGCATCATCTAAACCGTGTCCGTAATATTTTTGTACAGCCAAAAACTCTGCTCCGGCAAAACCAATAGCAGCGAATATAAAGCAACAAACATTAAAAAAAGTATGTTCAGAACCAGAACTCGTGAGTCCCATTAATGAGATTACGCCACATACAGATAAATATAAAAAGGCTCCCAACAAAAAGAATCCTAAACGTACGAGAAGATTACTTTGCCTCTTAAAAGCCGGTAATTCCTTTTTTATTAGATTTTTTTGTTCTTTGCTAATAAAACCGGCAGATTCTAAAGTTTTCGCCTCTTCTACTAAAGCTAGATTGTTTAATAAATTTTTATCGTATACTATCATGCTGCAATTTCTTTATTGAAGGTTTTAATCAATTTAATAAACATAATTATAGATCCTATAAAATATATCGGAAGGATCATAATAAATAATACCCAAACATCAGAGAAATTAATACTGTCAAAAATTCTGACCAGGAAAATATTAATTCCGATATAAGCGTAGATGATCATAAATACATATAATGAAATTGCTTTAAGTTCGTGACTAATTTTATAAAAATAAAAAGAAGATGCCACCAATACAATCAGAAATAAAAACCAAATTCCATATTCGAAATAATCCAACAAACTGCTAATTGTAGCAACACTAATAATATGCAAAGCAAAAGTGAGATAGATAAGATTAAAATGTGTTTTTAACTGAATTCTGGAACTATAAATCGTCCATAAAATAAGTAAAACGCCCAATATTATTGCAGAATAACTTAAAGTTTGATCCTGATAAAAATTACTATTATTTAATAAGTCCTGTGGTGTTACCGAAAGCCCGATAAAAGCAGCCAAACCTGTAATAGCAATAGTCAGTATACTTTTATTATCGAAATAATACGCACAGAAGAAACTCACTATGGTTGGAATTAAAGTCGCCAATCTATAATTTGTTCCGAATGGTTGATATTGAAATTGCAGATACCCTATAAAAATGCACGTTAAAATACTCCCTGCCAACGCCAGATATTCTACAACCGGATGCTCAAAAGTAGTTTCGTGTTTTTGAAATCCTTTTGAGTTTTTAAAACAATAATAAAAACAAACTACTATAACAATCAATAATAAAGAAAGAATCGCAATATGGCCAATGCTATCTATATTATTGTAAATTAAAATCCCTATTCCGGAAGTAAACAATAAAACCGATAAATACAGTAACAATTTCAGTTCTGCATTTAGCGAGAAAATATTTAAATTGCGATAGGCGGTAATTTCCTGATATTGATTCTCAGTTATTAGATTTTTATCCAAAAGCGATTTTGTTGCCTGGTCATCAAACTTATTCATAATTTACTTTTATAGTCATACAAATCAAAAATAGTCTTTTTGATTGAATATTTAGTTAGTAAAAAAATACTTATAAATATCTAACTCTTTAAATCGTTAATATTTTCAGTAAAATGATTGATCGTAAAGATTAATCATTTAAATTTGTGTAATCGATTACAATTGACTAATCAACTAAAGAAACCACAAATAAAAACATCATTATAAAATGAAACAAAATCTGCTTTTACTCTTTTTCTTATTGAGTATGCCTTCTCTTATAGCACAAAATTATTATATGGAATCTCCTGAAGGGTTTGGTTCAGCCACTACTGGAGGCGGAAACTCTACTCCCGTTACAGTAACAACTTATAATGATTTATTAGCAGAAATTAAATCGAAATCGCCGGCAGTAATTTTAATATCTGGAATAATTACAATTCCGAGTGGTGAGCCTATTCATGAAATGGTAACCAATAAAACTTTGTTAGGATTGCCTGGTGCTAAACTGGTCAATGAAAACCAGTCTAATCCGGGAGCGGGTATTTTATCTTTAAAACCGGGTTCTGATAATGTTATTATCCGAAATCTTGTTTTCGTAGGTCCCGGCGCATATGACATTGATGGCCAAGATAATCTTACTGCCGATTGTACCAATCTTTGGGTTGACCATTGTGAATTTCAGGATGGTCAGGACGGGAATTTTGATAATAAAGGAAAAACCGATAACGTTACTATTTCATGGTGTAAATTTACCTATTTAAAAGCTCCAAAAGCTGGTGGATCTGGAGGAGCAGACGATCATAGGTTTAGTAATCTTATTGGCTCTAACAAAAATGATTCTCCATCTGACGGACATTACAGCATAACTTTCAAGAATTGTTACTGGGCAGAAGGTTGTAAACAAAGAATGCCACGCGCCAGAAATGCAGAACTTCATATTTTGAATTGTTATTACAATACGTCAGAATCTGGTTCTTTGGCTATTGGTTTAGGTGGAGGTATTAAAAACTCAACTTGTTATGTTGAAGGAACTGATTTTGCAAAAGTAGAAAAGGTTTTTAAAGAATATATAATTACAGATGGCGGAACGGTTGGGATTGTATTTGATCGTTGTCGCAAAGGTCCAATGGATTTTGGAACCAAAGTAAATAAACCTTCTTATACTTACACTACGATTCCTCTTGGAAAAGTGGAACAATATGTAACTAACGCAACATGTGGTGCCGGAGCAACGCTTCAGGTAACTTCAGGTGTTGTGATCTCTACAACTTGTAGTAATAAAAGCTAATTATAATACTATTACTCTATTACATAAAAAAGCCGATTTGTATTGGATACAAATCGGCTTTTTTTATTAAAGAGAAAGCTTTAAAAAGCGGCTTTCATTTTATCTTTAATCGCTTCCAGACATAAGTTATTGATACTGCCTTCGTGCGTGTGTTTTGTTTCTTTTGGAGATTGATAGGTTCCTGCTTCTAATTGTTCAGCAACGGCTTTGTAAGCGTCTCTAAAAGGCATTCCTGCAACAACCATTTCGTTTAAGGTATCTACTGTAAACAAATAATCGTATTTTTTATCTTTTAAAATATTGTCTTTTACCGTAATATCTTTTACAGAGAAAATCGCAATATCTAAACATGCTTTTAAGTTTTGAAGTGCTGGAAATAAACCTTCTTTTAAAAGTTGTAAATCTCTATGATAACCACTTGGTAAATTATTGGTAATTAAAGTGATTTCGTATGGTAGTGCCTGAATCTTGTTGCATTTTCCTCTGATTAATTCGAAAACATCCGGATTTTTCTTGTGCGGCATAATGCTCGATCCTGTTGTAAGATGTGCTGGAAGACCAATAAAATCAAAGTTTTGGCTCATGTACAAACAAACATCCATGGCGAATTTTGATAAAGTTCCTGCAACACTTGCCATTGCAAATGCAACAGTTTTCTCTGCTTTTCCGCGGCTCATTTGTGCTGCAACAGCATTGAATTTTAAAGTTTCAAAACCTAGTTCCTGAGTTGTAAATGTTCTGTTGATTGGGAACGAACTTCCGTAACCTGCGGCAGATCCTAACGGGTTTTGATCAACAATTTTTGAAGCTGCGTTTAACATCGTAACATCATCAATAAAACTTTCAGCGTAAGCAGAAAACCACATTCCGAATGAGGATGGCATGGCGATTTGCAAATGCGTATATCCTGGCAATAAAACATTTTGGTGTTTTTCTGCCGATTCCATCAACAAGTCGAATAATGTTTTTACTTGTTCTTTTAAGGCTTTTAATTCGTCTTTCAAGTACAAATGAACATCTACTAAAACCTGATCGTTACGAGAACGCGCCGTATGGATTTTCTTTCCGGCGTCGCCTAGTTTTACGGTTAGTAAATATTCTATTTTAGAATGTACGTCTTCAAAACTGTCTTCGATTTCGAAGTTTCCTTTTGCAACGTCGTCAATTATTTCGTTTAAGGCATCAACCAAAGAAGTGGTTTCTTCCTGAGTTAATAAACCAATTTGCCCCAACATTTTAGCGTGTGCAATAGAACCTAAAGCATCGTATTTTGCCAAAACTAAATCGAGTTCACGATCATTACCAACGGTGAAATGTTCGATTTGTTTATCTGTTGGTATTCCTTTTTCCCAAAGTTTCATAACTTAGATTTTTAGACTTCTTAGATTTTAGACTTCTTAGATTGTTTTCTAATTTAGACCTAATGTCATTGTTTATACTGGTGGTGTTTCTAGCCCCGATAGTAGTGGAAATCCTTTTGTGCCGGGGTTCGGCACAAAAGATTGGAACGGATAGCGGGATTAGCTCCTAAAAAATATTATAATTTAAAGAAATCTGTTAGTATTTTGATATATAAATCGACTCCTTCTTCTATTTCATTTACAAAAATAAATTCGTCTGCTGAATGTGAACGCAATGTTTCTCCTGGCCCTAGTTTTAAAGACTGACAGCTTAAAACCGATTGATCTGAAAGTGTTGGCGAGCCATAAGTTGTTCTTCCTAAAGCAATTCCGGCTTGTACTAAACCATGCTCAACCGGAATAGACGATGCGTTTAAATGCATTGATCTTGGTGTTACTTCGGCATTTACATTTGCTTTTACTACTTCTAGAATCTCGGCATTTGTATAACGATCTGTTACCCGAATGTCTACCACCAAATCACATTCTGACGGCACCACATTATGTTGTTTTCCGGCACTAATTTGCGTTACGGTCATTTTTATGGGACCTAAAACGTCTGAAATTTTGTCGAATTTATAGTTTTTAAACCATTCCATTACAGGAATTGATTTGTATAATGAATTATCATCGTTTTGATGCGCGGCGTGGCTTGCGGTTCCTTTTACTTTTACGTCAAGAACTAACAAACCTTTCTCAGCAACAGCAAGTTGCATTAATGTTGGTTCTCCTACAATGGCGCAATCTAATTCTGGTAAATGTTTTAAAACACTATTTAAACCATTTTTTCCGCTGCTTTCTTCTTCTGCCGAAGCTACGATTACAAGGTTATGAGACAAATTTTGATTCTCATAAAAATGTACAAAAGTGGCTAATAACGAAACGAGACATCCTCCTGCATCGTTGCTTCCTAGTCCGAATAATTTGCCGTCTTTTTCGATGGCTTTAAAAGGATCATTGGTGTAGGCCTGATTTGGTTTTACGGTATCGTGGTGTGAATTTAGTAAAAGTGTTGGTTTATTTTCGTCGAAATATTTATTGAAAGCCCAAACATTATTATTTTCTCTTTTAAAAGGAATTTCGTTTTGATTGAACCAATTTTCTATTAAAAGTGCCGTTTGATCTTCTTCGCTTGAAAAAGAAGGGGTTTCGATAAGGCTTTTTAATAAACTAATTGCTTCCTGGGTAAGCGTTGCAATATTTTTCATAGTTATGGTTTCTTTACCGTTATCCCGATAGCTATCGGGACAAAGTCACGAAGTTTTTATTAAATCTGTGACATTTTTAATTTGCGCAAATTTCTTAAATTAAAATTTAAAAGTACTGCGAAGCTCTGTTTTTTTGCCACTAATTGCAGTGATTTTCACAAATTATCTTTTTGTAAAAGATTTAAAATCAAAATAACTTTTTTATGTACTTCTAAAATTATTTTCTCTTTAAACAGAAAAAATTAGTGTCAATTTATGTAATTCGTAGCAATCTCTCTATAAAGTAATCGTTGTATGCAGAACGTCAGGGTTTTGAAGCATTTTATGATGCCCAATTTTGATTTTCTGAACACCTCTTGACAAACTATTGAAGCAGTTATCCAGCTTTGGAATCATTCCGGAATGGATTACTTTTTCTTCTTTTAGTTTATTATAAAGTTTTTCGTTGATTTGGGTTATTACAGATGAATCGTCTTCTGAATCTTGCAAAACGCCTTGTTTTTCGAAACAATATGTCAATGTAACATCAAAAACTTCAGACAATGCGATTGACAATTCACTCGCAATAGTATCGGCATTTGTGTTTAGTAATTGTCCGTTTTTATCGTGAGTGATGGCGCAGAAAACGGGAACGATTCCTGTTTCTAATAAAGTGGCTAATAATTTGGTATTAACCTGTTTTACATCTCCTACAAATCCGTAATCGATTGTGGGGTGATTTCGTTTTACTGACTGAATCAAATTTCCATCAGCTCCAGAAAAACCAATTGCGTTATTGTCTTTAGCCTGTAATTGCGCTACAATATGTTTATTAATTTGTCCGGCGTAAATCATTACGACAACATCAAGCATTGGCGCATCGGTGATTCGGCGTCCGTCGATCATTTGCGGAACCAAACCAATACTTTGAGCCATTTTTGTAGCTGATTTTCCTCCACCGTGAACTAAAACTTTATGTCCTTCGATTTTAGAGAAATCGGTTAAGAATTGTTCTAACTCGGTTGGATTATCGATGATGTTTCCGCCAATTTTTATTAAAGTAACTTTTTTCATGAGGTTCAAAGGTTCAGAGAGACAAAGGGACAAAGTTTAGATTCAGTACGTAAAAAAAAACCTCTGAACCTTTGCAGCTTTGCGCCTTTGCACCTTCATTTACATTTTTTTAAGAATCTTTTGTAAAACTAATTGTGCCGAATACGTTCTGTTATTCGCCTGTTCAATCACGATTGAATTTTCCCCATCTAAAACTTCGTCGCTTACAATTACGTTACGACGAACCGGAAGACAGTGCATGAATTTTCCATTATTAGTTAATGCCATTTTTTCGGCTGTAACAGTCCAATTTGGATCGCTGTTGGTTACTTTTCCGTAATCATTGAAGTTACTCCAGTTTTTTACGTAAACGAAATCGGCATTTTCGAAAGCTTTATTTTGATCGTATTCAATTTTGCAATCTTTCGTAATTTCCGGGCTTAGTTCGTAACCTTCCGGATGTGTGATTACAAAATCCATGTCTTTTTGCATCTGCATCATTTCTACGAATGAATTGGCTACAGCCTGAGGCAAAGCTTTTGGATGCGGCGCCCAGGACAAAACAACTTTTGGTTTGTGTTTTGTTTTGTATTCTTCCATTGTAATGGCATCTGCCAAAGATTGCATTGGGTGACGAACGGCACTTTCCATGTTTACGATTGGCACGGTTGCGTGTTTCAAAAATCCTGAGATTACTGTTTCCTGATAATCTTTTTCCTTGTCAACCAAACCTGCAAAGGCACGGATAGCGATAATATCGCAATATTGAGAAACTACTTCTGCAGCTTCTTTGATGTGTTCTGAAGCACCGGAATTCATAATTGCACCGTCTTCGAACTCTAATGTCCAACCTTCGTTGGTAAAATTCATTACCATAACATTCATTCCTAAGTTAATCGCAGCTTTTTGAGTACTCAAACGCGTTCTTAAACTTGGGTTGAAGAATAACATTCCTAAGGTTTTATTTTTACCTAATTTTTGATTTTTAAGTGGGTTCTTTTTGATTTTTAACGCACTTTTTACCCATTTTGATAATGAGTCGATGTCTTTTATTGAAATATAGTTCATGTCTTTTTGTTTTTTATTTGTTACCTAAAGGTGGACGCGGATTAAACTGATTCGCTTCGCGAAGACGCAGATTAACGCGGATTTTATATTCTTAATTTTCTATTGTTCTCAAATATTTTTCGTCTAAATTCTGGTTTTGTTCCAAAATTTAGAAGTAAACCTACTTCGCAGTCTGTACCTTTTAAATAGTTTAAAATCTGATTTTCAAACTCCACTACGATACAATCAGTTGCTTTTAATTCTAAAATAATTAAATCTTCCACTATTAAATCCGCATAATATTCTCCTACTTTTAGTCCCTTATAATATACGATGATTTTCTTCTGAGCTTCAACGTTAAGCTCCTTATTTTTTAACTCTAAATACAATGAATTTTGATAAACTTTTTCTAAAAATCCATATCCTAATTCATTATAAACTTCATAAAAAGTTTTAATAATAACTTCTGTTAACTC